>NZ_BAAAVV010000003.1:0-510019 GCF_039534705.1 Blastococcus jejuensis | reverse complement strand
GCTCCCGACTGTTCGACTACATCTGGGACTACAACAACCATCGGCTCCACTCGGCCCTCGGCTATCGCAGCCCCATCAGCTATGCCAAGCTCGCCGCCTAGCCGTCCGCCGAACCCGGGCAAGCCCAAGGTCCATCATGTCGAGGAATGGCTCGCCGACCAGGGCCCGACGTCGCTGGAGAACTCAGCCCTGCTGTGCGAGCGGCACCACACCAAGGTGCACCACGGCTTCCGGGTCGAACGACAACCCGACGGCACCTGGCGCACCTACCGCCCCGACGGCACCGAGATCCTGATCCACCAGCCGCTCCGGACCTGACTCACGCGAGCGCCCAGAAACCCCCGGTGAGCCCGAGGCCCTCGAGGATCGCCTGGTTCCGCTCGCGCGTGTGCGGTTGCCAGTCCGGTGACAGTCGGTCGTCCCACCAGGCCACGGCCAGCGCGGCCAGCGTCGTCACCGGAATCGTGGTGCCGGGAGCACGGTCACCCAGCCAGTGCCGCATGTGTTCTTCCGACCGGAAGAGGTTCATCGCGCCCTAGGTGAAGGCGATGTCGTCCCACCATCGGCGGGCCGGCACCAGGCAGTGGAACAGCAATGTCGTGTCGTCGGGCCGACGGTCGCGCACCTCGATCGTGAGCGGCTCCCCGCAGTCGGCGCATGCGGTCTCGATGCGTCCGTCGACGTGGAGGGCGGCGCAGATGCCGAACGCGTCCCAGGCGCAGTTGGCGAACCACCAGCGACCGTCGGCACGCACGCGGTAGGGCGTGGGGACGGCGCTGAACGGGTTGGCCATCCGGATCTCGGCGCCGGTCGCATCGAGCACGAGCGCATGGGCGGCGTGCAGCCGCTGCCACCCGGCGCGGACCGCATCCGCCGTTCGGCCCGTCGAGTCCGCGACCTCCGCCGCCGACGGCACCCGTCCCAGGGCGACGACCAGCCGGTAGGTCTCGTTGCGCAGGCTCAGGTCGTCGGGGTCCACTCCGTGGCTCCCTCAGACGTCGGGGCCGAGCGCCGGTCCGGACGGCACCGTCCCGGCGTTCTCCTTGAGCTCCACGAAGATCACGTGGCTCGGGGAGTCGCCGATGTTCTCGCCGGCGTGCCGCTGCGCCGGCAGCCAGCCGCTCAGTCCGGCCGGCAGGTCGACGTCCCGATGGCCGTCCCCGGCGTGCAGCCGCCGCCGGAAGCTGCTCAGCGTCACCATCACGCTGTCGGGGTGCTCGTGCGGGGTCGTGCGGTCACCGGGCACATCGGTGTACTCCAGGACGCGCACCCGCTCGTTCTCGAACACGACGCGGTAGTGAGCGGGATTCGTCGCGACCGGGTCCAGGCTCATGCCGGGTCACTGTGCACCGGCGCCGACCGGCTGAACAGGTCTTCGGATCCCGATCCGGGCTCGGCGTCCAACGTCTGGCCGCGAAGTTCAGGCAGACCCCAGGTGGCCAGTGCGCCCACGACGAAGAACGCCGCGAACACGCCGAACACCAGCCCGGAGCCACCGGCGTCGAGCAGCGGCGGCACGCAGAGCGGCGCGGCGATCGAGGCCAGCCGCCCGAAGCCTGCCGCGGCACCGGCACCCGAGGCCCGCAGCGCCGTCTGGTAGGCCTCCGGCGTCACGGCGTACAGCGCGCCCCACGCGCCGAGGTTGAAGAACGACAGCACCATGCCGGTGATCAGCACCGCGGTGTCGCCGTCGGCCGCGGCGAACATGCCGGCGCCGGCGGCCGAGCCGACCAGGAACACGGCCAGGGTCGGGCGCCGTCCCCAGCGTTCGATCAGGAAGGCCGCGACGGCGTAGCCCGGCAACTGGGCGAGGGTGATCACGAGCGTGTACCCGAACGACTTCACCAGCGTGAACCCGGAGCTGAACAGCAGGCTCGGCAGCCAGATGAACGCCCCGTAGTAGCTGAAGTTGATGCAGAACCAGACCGCCCAGAGCGACGCCGTCCGCAACCGGGAACCGCGCGCCCAGAGCGCGCTCCACCCGGCGGACTCCGTGGACGGGCGCAGCGGCGGCGAGTCGACCGGCGTCACTCCCGCGGCCGCCTCGAACCTCCTGACCGCGGCCTCCGCCTCGTCGACGCGCCCGCGGAGTTCCAGGAAGCGGACCGACTCCGGCAACCCCCAGCGGACGACGACGGCGTAGACCGCCGGCGCGGCACCCAGGGCGAAGGCCCACCGCCAGCCGTCGTCGCTCCCCGGCACCACGAGATAGCCGATCACGGCGGCCAGGGTCCAGCCGACCGCCCAGAAGGCCTCGAGCAGGACCACGACGCGACCGCGGACCTTCGCCGGCGCGTACTCGCTGACCAGCGTCGAGGCGACCGGAAGTTCGGCGCCGAGTCCCAGGCCGATGAGGAAGCGGAACACCAGCAGTGCCCCGACCGACCACGCCAGCGCCGCCGCCCCGGTCGCGACCCCGAAGATCAGCAGGGTGACCGCGAAGACCTGACGCCGCCCGAAGCGATCGGCCAGCAACCCGCCGAGCGTGGCGCCCAGCGCCATCCCGACGAACCCGATCGACCCGATCCAGGACAGCTCGCCGGGGGTGATGCCCCACTCCTCCTGGGCGAGCAGGGCCGCCATCACGAAGGAGATGAGGCCGACGTCCATCGCGTCCAGTGCCCAGCCGAGCCCGGAGCCGACGACCAGGCGACCGTGCTCCCGGGTGAACGGGAGCCGGTCGAGCCGCTCGGCGCGGGTGACGGGCGCGGCGGTCCGGGTCATGCGGGCAGTCTCTCAACCGGGTGCGCGACCTACCCGGCGAGCCGGGGGTTCCCGGAGCGCCCCGTCATCGGTAACCTCTCGGCTACGGTAACTCTCCTGTTACCGATGGAGGGATGAGGCGATGAGGTTCTACGAGACGGCGAGCAGGATCGATGCGTCACCGGAGGCCGTCTGGGCCGTGCTGTCCGACGGCGCCGCGTGGCCGAGCTGGGACTCCGGCGTCACCGCCGTCGACGGGCGGATCGCGCAGGGCGAGAAGATCACCGTCCGCTCCGAGGCGGCGCCGGGACGCGCGTTCCCCGTCACCGTCACCGCCCTGGAACCGCCGCACCGCATGGAGTTCCGCGGGGGGATGCCGCTCGGGCTGTTCCGGGGGACCCGCACGTACACGGTCACGCCGGAGGGAAACGGCAGCAGCTTCCGGATGCGCGAGGAGTACACGGGGCCGCTGCTGGGACTGATCTGGCGGTCCATGCCCGACCTCCAGCCCTCGTTCGACCGGTTCGGGGCAGGCCTCAAGCAGCGCGTCGAGTCCGGTGTCTGAGGCTCCGTCGTCCGGGGCTCCGTCGCGCGATCCGTTCGAGGCGCTGGGCGACCCGAACCGTCGGGCCATCCTCAGCCTGCTCGGTGCGGGGGAGCGGTCGGTCCACCAGATCGCCGAGCAGTTGCCGATCAGCCGGCCGGCGGTCTCCCGTCATCTCCGCCTGCTGAAGGAGGCCGGGTTCGTCAGCGAGGAGGCCCGCGGCACGCGGCGGATCTACCGGCTGCAGGACGAGGGTCCCGCCGCCGTCCGCGAGTACCTGGCCCGGGTGTGGGGCGAGGCCGGCGCGCGTTTCCGGCTCATGGCGGAGAACACGGAGGACCGGACGTGAGCGAGCCGCTGCGCTTCGCCTTCGACGTCGCCTGCTCCGTCGAGCACGCCTTCCGGGTCTGGACGGCGGGCATCGGCTCGTGGTGGCCGGCCGACCACAGCGTGAGCGGCGAGCCGGGGCTGACCGTCGTCCTGGAGCCCGGCGAGGACGGCCGGATCTTCGAACGCACCTCCGACGGTGCCGAGCACCAGTGGGGGGAGATCACGATCTGGGAGCCACCCCACCACCTCGGCTACCGGTGGTATCTGCGAGCCGACCGGGCCGACGCCACCGACGTGAGCATCCGATTCCTGTCGTCGGAGTCGGGCACCCGCGTCGAGATCGAGCACGACGGGTGGGAACGGCTCGGCACCCGCGGCGGCGCCTGGCGCGAGCGCAACCACCAGGGCTGGACGACGCTCCTGCCGCACTACCGCGACGCCGTCGCCGGCGGGTCGAGCTAGTCGCGCCCGACCTGCTCGAGGACCAGTTCGGCGACCCGCTCGGCGGCGAGCTCGGGGATCCAGTGCGTCACGCCGTCGAGCACCTCGAGCCGGTACGGGGCGTCGACGAACTGCTCGGTCGCCTCGGCCCCGGCCCGCCCGAGGAACGCGTCACCCGTGCTCCACACGTGCACCGTGGGCACCCGGACCTTCCCGACCCGATCGCGCGCGCTCAACGGCATCGCGCGGTACCAGCCGAGGGCCGCCGTGAGCGCGCCCGGCTCGCGCATCCGCGCCACGTAGTGCGCGGCCGCCTCCCGGGACAGCCCGCCGCCGCGCAGCATCCGGCGCAGGGGAGTGCCGCCGCGGGACAGCAGGAGCAGCTCGGGCACGAACGGCAGCTGGAAGACGCCCATGTAGTAGGAGCGCAGCGCCTGGTTGCTGGTCACCATGGCCCGGGCCATGGCCCCGGGGTGCGGCACGGAGATCGCGGTCAGGGTCCGGACCCGCTCCGGGTGCCAGGCGGCCATCGCCCAGGCCACCATGGCGCCCCAGTCGTGGCCGACGAGGTGCGCAGAGCCCAGCCCGGCGGCGTCGAGCAGGGCGACGACGTCCTCGACGGTCTCGCGGAGCCGGTATGCCGAGCGTCCGCGCGGCCGGGCCATCGGCGAGTACCCCCGCTGGTCGGGCGCCAGCGTGCGCAGCCCGTGCTCGTGCAGCAGGGGGACCACCTGGTCCCAGGCGGCCGAATCCTGCGGGAAGCCGTGCAGCAGCACGACCGGCTCCCCGTCCGGAGGCCCGCCGTCCCGGACATCGAAGGTCAGACCGTCCCGCTGAAAGCTCTCCACGGCCGAGATGGTGTCAGTGCCGCTCCGAGCGGGGGCCCGAAGGGTCGCCGTGACGAGCGGGGGCCCGAAGGGTCCCCCGAGGAACGGCGGATGCCGCCCTGCGAGGCGGCGCGACGAGCGGGGCCCGAAGGGTCCCCGAGAAGCGCCGGAAACGGCTCAACGCAGTAGGGGGACGGCAATTGGCCGCGGTCGTCGACCGGCAGGGAGACTGATGGACATGGAGCTGATCGTCCTGGTGGATGACGAGGGGCGGGCGATCGGCACCCTTCCCAAGGCGCAGGTGCACCACGGGGAGACGCCGTTGCACCGCGCGTTCTCCGCGTACCTGTTCGACGACGCGGGCCGGCTGCTGGTCACCCGGCGGGCGCTGGAGAAGGCCACGTTCCCCGGTATGTGGACCAACACCGTGTGCGGCCACCCGGGGCCGGGGGAGGACGACGGCGCGGCCATCGCGCGCCGGGCGGGCTTCGAGCTGGGCCTGGGAGTCACCGACCTGCGGCCGGCGCTGCCGGACTACCGGTATCGCGCCGAGTTCCGCGGCGTCGTCGAGAACGAGATCTGTCCGGTGTACGTGGGCCGGTTCACCGGCACCCCCGCGCCCGACCCGACCGAGGTCGCGGACTGGGAGCTGCTGGACTGGGCGGCGTTCCGACGGCGGCAGGAGTCCGAGGGCGACGCGTGGTCGCCCTGGTGCCGGGAGCAGGCCCTGCTGATCGAGGTCGCCGGCCTGGTGCCGTCCGGCTGACCTGCGATCAGACCGCGCGCAGGGCGGGCTTGGGCTGGGGCCAGTCCTGCTCGCCGACGAGGGCGCGCACGGCCTCTGCGTCGATGGGACGCGAGAACAGGTAGCCCTGGGCCAGGTCGCAGCCGAGCGCGCTGACGTGCTCCTGCTGCTGGGTGGTCTCGATGCCCTCGGCGACGGTGAGCAGGCCGAGGGTCGAGGCCAGCTCCACGATCGCGCGCGTGATGACGTCGTCGTGCGCGTCGCGGCCGAGACCGTCGACGAACTCGCGGGCCACCTTCAGCATGTCGATCGGGAAGCGCCGCAGGTAGGCCAGCGACGAGTAGCCGGTCCCGAAGTCGTCGATCGCGATGCGCACGCCGAGACCCTTGAGCTGCCACAGGGTGGCGGCCGCGGCGTCACGGTCGTGCATCAGGACGGTCTCGGTGATCTCGAGGACGAGCCGGAAGGGCTCGAGCCCCGAGGCCTCGAGGGCCTCCCGGACCTGGTCGACGATCTCGTCGTCGCCGACCTGGCGGGCCGACAGGTTCACCGTCACCAGCAGGTCGTTGACCGCCGGTGCCTCGGACACCCAGCGTGCGGCCTGGCGGCAGGCGTCGTTGAGCACGAGCTTGCCGATCTCGGTGATCAGGCCGCTCTCCTCGGCGAGCGCGATGAACTGGTCCGGCGGCCGCATCCCGTCGACCGGGTGCTGCCAGCGCACCAGCGCCTCGGCGCCGATCGGCCGACCCGTCGAGACGTTGATCAGCGGCTGGTAGACCGTCGTCAGCTCGCCGTTGCGGATGGCCGCCGCCAGCTCGGCCGTCGTGTCCTTGCGGCTCACCGTCGTGTCGCCCATGCCGGGCTCGTACACGACGAAGTCGGTGCCGGCCGAGCGCTTGGCGACGTACATCGCGATGTCCGACTGGCGGACCAGGGTGTCGGCGTCCGGCGTCTCGGTGTCGCCCAGGGCGACGCCGATGCTGGCGCCGACGGTCGCGACGACGCCCTCGCCGAGGATCACCGGCACGTCGAGCTGCGTGCGGATGCGGTCGATGACCCGCGCGATGCCGAACCGGTCGATGGGACCGTTCAGCAGCACCGCGAACTCGTCACCGCCCAGACGCGCAGCGGTGTCGGCCGGGCGCAGGCAGCCGCGGAGGCGGTCGGCGACCGTGCGCAGCAGTGAGTCGCCGGCCTCGTGGCCGAACGTGTCGTTGACCGGCTTGAACCCGTCGAGGTCGATGTAGAGCACCGCGGGGTGGATGCGGGTCCGGCCGGCGGTGTCGACCGCGTGCCGCGCCCGGTCCAGGAACAGGGTGCGGTTCGGCAGACCGGTGAGCGGGTCGTGCAGCGCCTGGTGCCGCAGCTGCTCCTTGAGGTCGGTCACCTGGCGGAGGTTCTCCTCCAGGCGGCCGCGCTCCAGGGACGTCGCCACGTGCCGGGCGAAGGTGTCGAGCAGTGCGAGGTCGCTCGAGCTGAAGGTCGTGACGTCGCCGAGGCGACCGCCGACCAGCAGCAGACCGTGGACGCGGTCGTCGGTGCGCAGCGCGGCCGCCATGGCGTCCTTGAGCCCGCGACCGCTGGCGTAGGCGTCCAGCTGCTGGCCGCGGCCCGAGCTGGTCCGCGTGGTCAGCGCACCGGAGGCGGTGGCCAGCCGGAGCAGGCGGTGGTGGTCCTCGGGGTCGTCGAGCGGTGCCATGACGACTCCCTCGGCACCTTCGCGGCTGCGGCTCACCGTCGCGCCGTCCCGGCCGGCGGGGCCGAGCAGGACGAGCTCGGCGAGCTCCGCGCGGAAGGCCGAGCGGACCGACGCCAGGAAGTCGCCGATCGCCTCCTGCGTGTCACCGCTGGCGTGCAGCAGCGAGGTCACCTCGTGCAGCAGGCGCAGGTTCTCCTGCTGCTCGCGGGCGTGGGTGTACGCCCGGTAGGCGGCCACGATGAGGAAGGTGGGCAGCGCCAGCAGGGCCAGCGCGGCCGGGTCGCTCGCCGCGGAGCGGGCGAGCACCAGGCCGACCGCCGCGGACCCCAGGGTGAAGGGCAGCGACAGGGCCAGCATCTCCACCAGCGGCTGCAGGTGCGCCCGCCCCTCGGAGAGGCTGATGACGGCGAAGATGCACAGGTCGGACACGACGGTGGTGGTCAGGATGGCCACGAGCGCGGCCAGCCAGTCCCACGCGCCGACCGCCGGGCCGGACAGGAAGGCGAACATCGCCGTGGCGATGCTGCCGCCCAGCGCGTACTGCGCAATGTTGAAGGCCAGCTTCAGGCCGCGCTGCTTGCGGTAGAGCAGCAGCGTGGCGCCGGCACCGACGACCTGGGCGATGACCAGGTCCTGCGGCGCGGCCAGGATCAGGCCGGCGCCGAGGACGAGGTCGCCGACAGAGAAGGTGTGCGCCTCCGTCTGCCACTGGACGTGGACGACCAGCGCCTCGGAGACGGCGAACGCGACCACCCACAGCACCCAGGGCAGGACGACCGCCGTGGGGGCGTCGGGAAGCGTCCGGACGACGAGGAAGAACAGGGCCAGCCCGGCCGCCGCGAGGGACGCGGTGAGCAGGGTGATCCGCTGTGAGGGGCTCAGACGGGGCCGGTCGGCACCGGGGGCCTGGCCGCTCTCGACGGTCGCGGTCATCGCTGGACGCCTGGGTTGGGAGGAGCGAGCTCGGCGACGGCGAGCAGGACGGACACGCCCGGTCGATCGCCGTCCACCGGCGTGACCTGGGGACGTCCCCACGTGTTGCTGCTCATTCCGTGCACCTCCTTGTGAGAGCTCCGGTTCCGCACTTCCGTGTGCGGGATGGATGTCGGCAGGAGCCGATGGGTCCTTGACGCTTGCGGTACTTGATCGGTTGCGATGTCCCCCGAGGGGGTGAGGGCGGTCACGCGGTGGTTGCCCGTCCTCGTCGGTCGTGCTCGTCGCTCCGCGCGGAGCGCCCACTGCGGGGGCAGAGCGGTGGGCGCTCCGTGCGGGTGTGCAGGTGGCGGGGCGGACAGCGAACCGGCAGTCGATGCCGCCGGCCGCTGTCCGCCGCCGCTCTGGGTGGGGCTTACGCCCAGTCGCGACCGGACCAGGTCATGCCCGACCAGGTCATGCCCGACCAGGTCATGCCGGACCAGGTCATGCCGGACCAGGTCATGCCGGACCAGGTCATGCCGGACCAGGTCATGCCGGACCAGGTCATGCCGGACCAGGTCATGCCGGACCAGGTCATGCCGGACCAGGTCATGCCCGACCACGTCATCCCGGTGAGGGTCTGACGCCAGTTGCCGCCGTTGCGCAGGCCCTCGGCGAAGGCACGCGAGTCGAACGCTCGACCACGAGCGTCGACCTCGCCGCGGACCTCCACACCGCCCACCTTGACGTGCACGGATCCACGGGAGAGCTCGAGCGAGCCCACACCGGTGGAGAGCGCGAACGTCTGGTCTGCGACCGGAGTCGCGGTGTTCTTGGCGGTGCGCAGGTCGATCAGACCCTCGCCCTGGGCGGTGGCGCCGGCGTTGGGCAACGGCTGGGCCGTGTCCATGAGCAATGCCTTCACCTGGTCCGGAGTGATCCCGGGACGCTGCGAGATGAGCAGCGCCGCGGCCCCCGAGACCACCGCAGCGGCCTGGGAGGTGCCGCTACCGCGGAACAGCCGCTCCCCGACGCGGGCAGCCGGGAACTGCTGGTCCAGGTAGGAACCAGGAGCGCGCAGGCTGACCACGCTGGCGCCGGGCGCCAGGATGTCGGGGTTGCGGGTGCCGTCACCGTCGTTGGAGAAGGGCGACACGACGTCGTCGGCGGTGGTGGCGGTGCCGTTGGTGGTGGCGCTGCCGACGGCGATCAAGTAGGGGTCGTAGGCCGGGTTGTTGACCTTGCCCGTGCCGAAGCCCTCGTTGCCGACGGCGACGACGACGACGATGCCCTTGTGCCAGGCCTGCTCGGCTGCGAAGGCCAGCGGGTCGAGCAGGTAGTCCTGGACACCGTCGGTGCCGAACGACATGTTCAGCACCCGGATGTTCAGACCGTTCTTGGCCTTGTTCTGGACGACCCAGTCGATGGCCGCGATGGCCTGCGAGACGTCGGTCTGACCGTTGGCGTCAGCGACCTTGATGCTGACGATGCGGGCGTCCGGCGCCATGCCGACGAAGTCCGACGAGTTCCCGCTCACCGAGGTGGCGGACGAGTCGCGACCGGCGATGATGCCGGACATGTTCGTCCCGTGCCCGTAGGTGTCCAGGTTCTTCGCCGAGCCGTTGGCCTCCATGGTGAGGTCCGGGCCATAGACGATCTTGCCGGAGCCGGACAGGCCGTCGACCGGGACGATGCCCGAGTCGACGACGGCCACGTCGACGCCGCGGCCGGTGTAGCCCGCATCCCAGAGAGCCGATGCACCGGCGACCTCGTTGGCCAGCGTGAAGAGCGAACCGGCCTGGGCCGCCTGCGACTCCACGTCGGCGCTCTGCAGAGCGAGTCCGGCGTCCTCGGTCACCGACTCCACGCCCGGCACCGAGCGCAACGCGTCGAGCCGGTCGACCGGCACCTCCGCGGTGAACCCGTTGATGATGCCGAGCGCGCGCCCGACCTCGCCGCCGTAGCCCTCGACGGCGCGCTCCGGCGCGTTGCCGGCGCCGTCGAGCTCGCGGACGATCACCGACACCAGGTCGGCCGAGGACGGCTGGGCCGTCGTCGCGGCGCTGGCCGGGCCGGCGACGCCGGCGGCCACGAGCGTGGCCACACCGACGGTCATGGCCCGCTTCGCGTACATGGGGAGGCCGCCCCAGGTCACGCCGTAGTTCGGCGCGTCCAGGTCGGGTCCCCGCTGGTTGCTGCTCATTCCGTGCACCTCCTTGTGTGAGCTGAGGTCTGCACGTCCCTGTGCAGAACCGATTGCTTGTGCACGACCCAAATCGGCGCCGGCAGCGTGGTACTTGACGGTTTCGGTCCGTGGCCACCCGCCCGGGTGAGGGTGTGGGGAGCTGCGCAGACGACTCGGAGCGCTCGCGGCAGGGGCATGGCCGCGAGCGCTCCGCTTCGTGTTGCTCGTGTGCGTGCGGTGACGGGCTGCGGGCAGCGGCCGGAGGGGAAGGTCCCGACCGCTGCCCGAGCTCGTCGTGGGTGGGCTAGGCCCACTCACCTCCGGACCACGTCATGCCGGACCAGGTCATGCCCGACCACGTCATGCCGCTCCAGGTCATGCCCGACCACGTCATGCCGCTCCAGGTCATGCCCGACCACGTCATGCCGGACCAGGTCATGCCCGACCACGTCATGCCGGACCAGGTCATGCCCGACCACGTCATGCCGGACCAGGTCATGCCCGACCACGTCATGCCGTTCCAGTTGGCCTGGTTGCGCATGCCG
This sequence comes from Blastococcus jejuensis, assembly GCF_039534705.1. Lineage (NCBI taxonomy): Bacteria > Bacillati > Actinomycetota > Actinomycetes > Geodermatophilales > Geodermatophilaceae > Blastococcus > Blastococcus jejuensis. The sequence continues at coordinate 499,085 of NZ_BAAAVV010000003.1, read as the reverse complement.
GCCGCCCAGGTGCGGGCGTCGAAGGAACGACCGCGGACGTCGACCTCACCGCGGACGGTGCGGCCACCGACGGTGACGTGCACCGAACCACGCGAGGCCTCCAGAGAACCCACACCGGTCGAGACCTTGTGGCTCTGCTTCACCTTGTCCGCGGCCGGGGTCGGCGCGTCCTTGGCGCTGGTGAGGTTGAGCAGCCCCGAGCCCTGACCGCTGGCTTCGGCGTTGGGCAGCAGCGACGCCGACTGCATGAGCAGCGCCTTCACCTGGTCGGGGGTGAGCGACGGACGCTGCGAGATGAGCAGCGCCGCAGCACCCGAGACCACCGCGGCGGCCTGCGAGGTGCCGCTACCACGGAAGAACCGCTCCCCGACGCGAGCCGCCGGGTACGTGGTGTCCAGGTTCGACCCCGCGCTGCGCAGGCTGACCACGCCGGCGCCGGGCGCCAGGAGGTCAGGGTTGCGCGTGCCGTCACCGTCGTTCGAGAACGGCGAGACGACGTCGTCCTCGGTGGTGGCGGTGCCGTTGGTCGTGGCACTGCCGACGGCGAGCAGGTACGGGTCGTAGGCCGGGTTGTTGACCTTGCCCGTGCCGAAGCCCTCGTTGCCGACGGCGACGACGACGACGATGCCCTTGTGCCAGGCCTGCTCGGCGGCGTACGCCAGCGGGTCGAGCAGGTAGTCCTGGACACCGTCGGTGCCGAACGACATGTTCATCACGCGGATGTTCATGCCGTTCTTGTTGCGGTTGTGGACGACCCAGTCGATGGCCGCGATGGCCTGCGAGACGTCGGTCTGGCCCTTGCTGTCAGCGACCTTGATGCTGACGATCCGGGCGTCCGGCGCCATGCCGACGAAGTCCGACGAGTTCCCGCTCAGCGTCGAGGCGGAGGAGTCCCGGCCGGCGATGATGCCGGCCATGTGGGTCCCGTGCCCGTAGGTGTCCTTGTTCTTCGCGGGGGAGTTCGACTCGAGCGTCAGGTCCGGGCCGTAGACGACCTTGCCCCGCGTCTGGAAGCCGTCGACCGGGACGATGCCCGAGTCGATGACCGCCACGTCGACACCACGGCCGGTGTACCCGGCGTCCCACATGTCGGACGCGCCGGTGACCTCATTGGCGATCGTGTAGAGCGAGCCGGCCTGGGCCGCCTGCTCCTCGACGTCGACGCTGGAGAGCTCCAGGCCGGCGTCCTCGGTGACGGACTCGACACCCGGCACCGCGCGCAGCGCGTCGAGCCGGTCGACCGGCACCTCCGCGGTGAACGCGTTGATGATGTCGAGCGCGCGCCCGACCTCGCCGCCGTAGCCCTCGATGGCGCGTTCCGGCGCGTTGCCGGCGCCGTCGAGCTCGCGGACGATCACCGACACCAGGTCGGCCGACGACGGCTGCGCCGTCGTCGCGGCGCTGGCCGGGCCGGCGACGCCGGCGGCCACGAGCGTGGCCACACCGACGGTCATGGCCCGCTTCGCGAACATGGGGAGACCGCCCCAGGTCACGCCGTAGCTCGGCGCGACCAGGGTGGGACCCCTCTGGTTGCTGCTCATTCCGTGCACCTCCTTGTGAAACCTGAGATCCGCACTTCCGTGTACGTGATGGGTTCGGTACGGAGTGTGAGGTGCTTGACGAGTGAGGTACATAGCCGTGAGTCACGTCCCCCCTACTGAGTGAGAGGGCGTTCACAACGCTTCGTCAGTCGAATACTGCGCTCCGTCACGATCGTGATGACTGATCGTTACTGGCCGGTAGCGGTCCGAACGGGTTCGGCGCGTCGGCGGGACGCTGCCGGGGCCGCTGCGGCGGCCCTCCTAGCGTCGGTCGGCATGGACCGCCGCCGGTTCCTCCTCGCCCTGGCCGCCGGGCTCGCGGGCGCCGCGATCGGGCACGGCGCGGCCGACCTCGCCGACACCGACGTCACCGCCACGGACCTCGAAACTCCCGGCACGGCCCCGCGGCTCGCGCCGGTGGGGGAGGCACGCCCGGCCTCCCGCGTGCGCCCAGGACCCGCGCCCCTGCCGCCCCCCGTCGGCGTGGTGAGCGGCCTGCCCGGGGAGGGCACGTCCCTGGCCCTGACCATCGACGACGGCACGAACACCGACGTGGTGGCGGCGTTCACCGCCTTCGCCGCGGACACCGGCGTCCGGCTGACCTTCTTCCCGAACGGGCGGTACCGCTCGTGGGAGGACAACGCACGGGCCCTCCGGCCGCTGGTCGACTCCGGCCAGGTGGCGCTGGGCAACCACACCTGGTCCCATCCCGACCTGACCACGCTCGCCGACGCCGAGGTCGCCGAGCAGATCCGCCGCAACCGCGACTTCCTCGCCCGGACCTTCGGGGTGCGGGACAGCCCGTTCTTCCGCCCGCCCTACGGCGCGCGCGACGAGCGCACCGACCGCATCGCCGCCGATCTCGGCCACCCCACGATCGCCCTGTGGGACGGCACGCTCGGCGATTCCCGCGTGCTCACGCCGGCCGAGCTCATGGCGTCGGCCCGCGACTGGTTCACCGCGCAGCGGATCGTGGTCGGCCACGCGAACCACCGGACCGTCACCGGCCTGTACGGCGATCTGGTGGGTCTGCTCGCCGAGCGCAACCTCCAGACCGTGACGCTGGCCGACGTCTGGGCCACCCCGGCGTCCCGGTTGCGCGGCGCCCGCGCGACCGGGACGGGCGCCGCCTCCTGATCCGGGCTGCGCCGGTGGACGATCTCCGCAAGGCTGTCGGCAAGGCCCCGAGGGGGCGGTGCCGAGGGCGACGGAGGCCGGGATGAGCACCCCGCACACCCGCGAGGACAGGGCATGAGCATGATCGGTCGCGACGGAACGGACCCCGACACCCCGCTGTTCGACGACGGGGACAGCGCGATGGCGTCGGGCAGCGACGCCGGCGAGCCCGGGGGGCACCTGGGCCCCGGCGACCTCGCTCCCGACGAGGAGCGCCTGCTGGCCGCGCTCGAGCGCGACGCGCGCAGTTCCCGCGAGCCGTCGATCGAGGAGACGCTGGCCATGGTCCGCGCGGCGGAGGACGAAGGCCCCCTGCCGGGGACGGGAGGCGTTCCCGACGACGGCCTGACGCCGACCTTCACCGCCCCGGAGTTCGAAGAGGAGTAATCAGCCCGGCACGGACGGCAGCGGGGTGCGGCACCAGGCGGCGAGGACGGCGAACGTCTCGCGTGCGGCCGCCACCACGGCCGCCGGGTCCGCGCCCGCGGCAACCTTGGCGCGGGTGGCGCCGCGGAAGGCGTGCCACATCGCGCCGGTCTGCGCGCCGTAGGGGGAGAAGGCGCGCAGCCGGACATCGGCCAGCTGGGGGAGCGACGCCAGGTGCCGGTCGATGAACGTGCCGCCGAGCGTGGAGCCCTCGAGCACGTACATGCGCCCCAGTGCCGCCTCGGTCGCGCCCACGGCCGGCAGGCGGGGGAGGTCGTCGCTGCCCGGCGCGCCGAGGGCGTGCAGGTCGTCCGCGAACAGGTCCGCGCGACGGCGGCGGGACCAGGTCAGCTCCCGGGCGTCGGCGGGGTGGCGCTCGGCCCAGGCATCGAGGCCTGCCTCGGCGGCGGTCCAGAACCCGTGCAACCGGTCCAGGACGTGCGCGAGCCTGGCCCGCTCGAGCCCGGGATCCATCAGATCGAGCGTGCGCTCGACGTCCTCGTGCTCGTCCGCCGTCCCCGTGCGCAGCATCCGGAGGACGTCGTCACCGGTCCCCTCGGACGGCGAACCTCCTGCCGCAGCCATTCCGCCGAGGGTAGGTCAGCTCTCCGCAGGGAGTCGGGCCGCCTTCAGCGAGGCGTGCAGGAGCAGCCGCGCCTCGCCGTCGGCGAGGTCGAGGCCGGTGAGCTCGGTGATCCGGCTCAGCCGGTAGTACAGCGTCTGCCGGTGCACCCGCAGCTGCTCCGCGGCCCGCGAGGCGCTGCCCGCGCAGTCGAGGAACACCTCAGCGGTATCGCGGAGCGCCGGGTCGGCCAGCAGGGGGGCGACAACCGGATCGGGACCCTCCAGGCGACTCACCAGGCGCCAGGCGCCGAGCTCGGCCCAGTGCGCCACCGGCGAGAAGCGCGGCACGGCGGTCGCGACCCGGGCGGCCGTGCGGGCCTCGGTCCACTGCTGCGCGAGCTCGCCGGTGCCGCGCCGTACCCGGGAGATCCCGGCGGCGCTGCCCGCGGGGAGTGCGGCCAGGGTCGCGGCCGCCACGGCCCCGGCGGGCCGGAGGTCGGCCGGCCCGGGGAGGGGCAGCAGGACGGCGACCGCGCCGTCGACGACGGTGGCGATGGCCCCGGCGGCGGGCAGCTGCCAGTCCACCGGCAGGCCGGACCCGCCGGGGGTGAGCGCGAGGAGCACCTGGGCGGTGTCCGCGCCGAGGGCCGCGGCCAGCGCGCGCTCCGCCGTCGTCCGGGCCGACGGGGATCCGGTCAGTGCCGCGGCCAGCGGCCGACCGAGGTCGGGTTCGGCCGCGGCCTGCTCGGCCAGCAGGCGGCCCGCCTCGGCGGCGAGCTCCGTCGCCGCGGCCAGGTCGGCGTCCGACGTGTCGGTGGGATCGATCCGGCCGCCGTCGAGCAGCCAGAGGTAGCCGTGGGTCCGGCCCCCGTGGCGCACCGGCAGCATCAGCCGGGTGAGGATCCCGGCCTCGGGGTCGGCCGGCGTCCGGAGCGGCCCTTCGGCGGAGGCGATGCCGAACTCCTCGAACCAGCGGCGGGTCGACGCCGGGGAACCGCGCGTGAGGATCGAGCGCGCCCGCACCGTGTCCATCGCCCCGGCTGCGCTGTCGTCGTGGGCGCAGAACGCCAGCAGCGTGAACTCGGCGTCCTCGAGCGTGGCCGGTGCGGAGAGCAGGCGGGACACGTCGTCGACGAGCTCCTGCAGGTCGTTGCGCACCGCCGTCCCTCCCGTCCGCGTGTTTGTACAGGTGTATGAGAGCACGGACCGAGGTTCTGACATCTGTCCCTGGCCCGGAGGGGGGAGGCTGCCTACCGTCCGGGGTGTGCTCCAGAAGGCTCTCCTCGCCGCGTCCCGCCGGCCCGGCCTGCGCCGCGCGGTCGTCGGCAACCCGGCCACCCGCCGCGTCGTCGACCGCTTCGTCGCCGGCGAGACGCGCGACGACGCGCTCGCCGCCGTCCGGGCCCTGCACGCCGACGGCGTCCAGGTGACCCTGGACCACCTCGGGGAGGACATCACCGACCGCAGCGAGGCCGTGCGCAGCCGCGATGCCTACCTGACCCTGCTCGACGGGCTCGCCCCGCTGGGTCTCGGCCCGGCGGCGGAGGTCTCGGTCAAGCTGTCGGCGTTCGGCCAGGCGCTTCACGGCGGTCACGACGTCGCCCTGGAGCTGGTCCGGCCGGTGGTCGAGGCGGCGACGGCGATCGGCACCACGGTCACCCTCGACATGGAGGACCACCGCACCGTCGAGTCGACGCTCGCGGCTCTCGCCGAGCTCCGCAAGGAGCACCCCGGCACCGGCGCGGTCCTCCAGGCGATGCTCTTCCGCACCGAGGACGACGCCAAGGCGCTGGCCGTGAGCGGGTCGCGGGTGCGGCTCGTCAAGGGCGCCTACGACGAGCCGGCCGACGTGGCCTTCCAGAGGAGCAAGGACGTCGACGCCGCCTACCTGCGGTGCCTGGAGATCCTCATGGCCGGCCCCGGGTACCCGATGGTCGGCTCGCACGACCCGGTGATCGTGCAGCGGGCGCACGAGCTGGCCGCCCAGAACTCGCGGCCGGCCGACTCGTGGGAGGTGCAGATGCTCTACGGCATCCGCCCCGACGAGCAGCGCCGGCTCGCGGCCGCGGGCACCCGGGTGCGCGCCTACGTGCCCTACGGGGTCGACTGGTACGCCTACTTCATGCGCCGGCTGGCCGAGCGACCGGCCAACGTGCGCTTCTTCCTCCGCTCGCTCGTCACGAAGTCCTGAGAGAGGTCTTTCCATGGACGGCATCACCCGGGTCCCGGCCCCGCGCAACGAGCCGGTGCTCACCTACGCGCCGGGCTCGGCCGAGCGGACCGCGCTCCAGACGCGGCTGGCCGAGCTCGCCAAGGAGCAGGTCGAGCTGACCAGCACCATCGGCGGGCGGCAGCGGATGGCGCGCGGCGCCCGGTTCGACGTCGTCCAGCCGCACCGGCACGCCGCGGTGCTCGGCACGTCGGCGCACGCCACCCACGCCGACGCCCAGGACGCCGTGCGCTCGGCCACCGAGGCGGCGCCGGCCTGGCGGGACCTGTCCTTCGACGACCGCGCCGCGGTGTTCCTCAAGGCCGCGGACCTGCTCGCCGGGCCGTGGCGGCAGACGCTCAACGCCGCGACGATGCTGGGCCAGAGCAAGACCGCGACCCAGGCCGAGATCGACAGCGCCTGCGAGCTGATCGACTTCTGGCGCTACAACGTCCACTTCGCGCGGCAGATCCTCGAGGAACAGCCGGTCTCCAGCCCGGGCATCTGGAACCGCATCGACCACCGGCCGCTCGAGGGCTTCGTCTACGCGATCACCCCCTTCAACTTCACCGCGATCGCCGGCAACCTGCCCACCGCGCCGGCGCTGATGGGCAACACCGTCGTCTGGAAGCCGGCGCCGACCCAGCAGTTCGCCGCCCACTTCCTGATGCGGCTGCTCGAGGAGGCTGGCCTGCCGCCGGGCGTCATCAACCTGGTGACCGGCCACGGCATCGACGTCTCCGACGTGCTGCTGGCCTCGCCCGACCTGGCCGGGATCCACTTCACCGGGTCCACCGCCGTCTTCCAGGACCTGTGGCGGACGGTGGGCGAGAACATCGGCCGCTACCGCGGCTACCCGCGGATCGTCGGCGAGACCGGCGGCAAGGACTTCGTCGTCGCGCACGCCTCCGCCGACGTCGACGTGCTGCGCACGGCGCTGGTCCGCGGCGCGTTCGAGTTCCAGGGGCAGAAGTGCTCGGCGGCGTCGCGGGCCTACGTGCCGCGCAGCGTCTGGTCGCGGCTGAAGGACGACCTGGTCGCCACCACGGAGTCGCTGTCGATGGGTGACGTCACCGACCTGTCGAACTTCATGGGCGCCGTCATCGACCGGAAGTCGTTCTCGAAGCTGTCGGGCGTGCTCGACCGCGCGCAGGACGACGACGCGCTCACCGTGATCGCCGGGGGCACCGCCGACGACTCCGAGGGCTTCTTCGTCCGGCCGACGATCATCGAGGGCACCGACCCGGCGCACGACGTCTTCACCACCGAGTACTTCGGCCCGGTGCTCGCGGTCCACGTCTACGACGACGCGGACTACGAGGCGGTGCTCGCCCAGATGGAGTCGGTGGCGCCGTACGCGCTGACCGGCTCGGTGATCGCGCAGGACCGCGCCGCCATCGCCCATGCGCAGCAGTTCCTGCGCTTCGCAGCGGGCAACTTCTACGTCAACGACAAGCCGACCGGCGCCGTCGTCGGGCAGCAGCCCTTCGGCGGGGCCCGGGCCTCGGGCACCAACGACAAGGCCGGCGCCGCGCAGAACCTGATGCGCTGGACGAGCACCCGGGTGATCAAGGAGACGTTCGTCCCGCCGACCGACCACCGCTACCCCCACCAGGCATAAGCCTTCGGCGAGATCTGCACACTGGCCCACTTCAGCCGCCTGAAGGGGGCCAGTGTGCAGATCTGGTCAGGGGGCGGGCCAGTGGACCTGGCCGTCGGTGCCGAGCACCGCGCCCTCCGACGGGCGGTGCTCGGTCAGCCTGCCGCCGGGCATGAGGTGGTGCACCGGCACGCCCCGGCCGAGGACGGCGACGTCCGCGATCAACCGGCGGTGGCAGCGCCACCACACGCTCTCGCTGCACATCACCGCGACCGTCGCGGCGTCCGCCTCGACGAGGACCTCGTCGAACGCCGCGCGGAACTCGGGCGTCCGGGTGTGCGCGGCGTAGGCGGCGAACTGGGCGACGGTCCACCAGGCGTCCTCGACGGGTTCGCCGGGCGGTAGCCGGCGGCGCCCGCCGAGCCGTTCCTCCCAGCGGTAGCCGATGCCGGCGGCGGGAAGCCACTCCTCCAGGGTTTCCCGGCGGAGATCGGGGTGCGCGCGGCTGCCCGGGAACCGCCGCACGTCGACCACGACGTCGACGGCGGCACCGCCCAGCAGGGCGGCGAGCGCGGCGCGGTCCTGAGGTCCGTGACCCACCGTGATCAGTGCCATCCCGCCTGCATACCCTGCCGACGACGGTCCTCCTGCATGCTGGACGGTCGGACCGGACGAGGGGGAGCGGCGTGGCAGGGGGAACGGTGGAGGTGCGGGTCTCCTTGTGGCGCTCGCGGGGGATGCAGGCGCTGATCGGGGTCACGGTCCTCGGCTTCGCCAGCTACTGCCTGACGCTCGCGTCGCTGCCGGCCTACGCGGTCGCGGGGGGAGCGGGGGAGAGCACGGCGGGCGTCGTGACCGCGGTCTTCCTCGTCGTCACCATCGCCGTGCAGGCGACGGTCCCGGCGCTCACCGCGCGGTTCGGACTCGGACCGGTGCTGGCCGGCGGGCTGGTCGCGATGGGCGCGCCGTCGCCGTTCTACGTCCTCGACGACGGCGTCGGCTGGATCGCGGCGCTGTCCGCGGTGCGCGGCGCGGGCTTCGCCGTCCTCACGGTGCTCGGCGCGATGCTGGCCGCGCAGGTGGCGCCCCCCGGACGGCGCGGGGAGTCGATCGGGCTCTACGGCCTGGCGATCGCGGTGCCCAACCTGATCGCCGTCCCCGCGGGGGTGGCCCTCGTGCTCGACGGCCACGTCGGGTGGCTGGCCTGGCTGTCGGCGTCGCCGCTGCTGGGTCTCCTGCTGGTGCCGATGCTGGTCCGCTCGCTCGGCCCGCAGGAGCCGGCCGGTCCGGCCGGGACGGGCCGGGCGGCCGCGCGCGCCGCCGTCGTCCCCTCCCTCGTGCTCTTCGTCGTCACCATGGCCGGCGGCGGGGTGGTCACCTTCCTGCCCATCGAACGGCCCGACGGCGCCCTGGCGACGACGGCGCTGCTGCTGTTCGGCATCACCGGGGCGGTCACCCGCTGGCGGTCGGGGCTGATGGCCGACCGGCTCGGGGGCAGCCGGGTGCTGCTGCCGCTGGCCCTGGGCGTCTCGGCGGTCGGCCTCGTGGTCACCGCGCTGGGCCTCGTGGCCGGGTCGGCCTGGATCCTGGCCGGGGCGGCGGTGTTCGGCGCCGGGTTCGGCGCGGCGCAGAACCTCACCCTGCTCGCGGCGTTCGCCCGCGCCGGGGCCGGCGGGACGACGGCGGCGAGCGCGATGTGGAACGCCTCGTTCGACGCCGGCACGGCGACCGGTGCGCTGGGGCTCGGCCTGGCCGCCGCCGGGATCGGGCTGCCCTGGACCTACGTGCTCGTCGCCGCGGTGCTGGTCGCGTCCGTCCCGCTGGCCTCCGCGGCGGCCCGGAGCGCGGTCCACTCCTGATCGGCGGCGTGCACGCGGTCGGCGACGACCTGCTGCGAGCGCAGGAGCCGGATCTCCTCACCCGCCCGGCGCAGCCAGCTCCGCAGGCCGTCCGGGTCGCTGCGGTTCGCGTCGCGCAGCTCGCCCAGCCGGACCTGCCGGGTGTTGGCCTGCGCGCGCTGCGCCGGCGGGAGGGTGCGGGACTCGGCGCGGGCGATCGCGGTGAGTCCCGCCCCGAGGAACACCAGGTCGCGCACCTCGGTCAGGCCGGCGAGGAGCGTGTCGGCGGCGGCTGCGTCGCCGTCCAGGAGGGCGAGGAAGTGCTCGGCGCGGCGGCGACCGAGTGCCGCCGGATCGGGAGAGGTCACGCTCCTACTCTCCCTGGCGGGCGGGCCGGTCCCCCGAGGGCCCCCGGGGAACCGGCCCCGACCGGTCAGGCGTCGCGGCGGCGGAAGGCGATCCAGGCGACCACGAGCACCGCGGCGACCTCGGCGGTGAACACCGCGAACCCGGGCCAGGGCTCGAGCACCTGGGGGTTGAACGACACCACCGCGGTGACGGGGGAGCCGGCGTTGCCCGGCATGAGCTTGCCGATCCACTCGCCCCACGCGCCGGGGAGCAGGAACACCATCGTGCCGACGACGAAGACGAGCGCGAGCACGATCGACAGCGCGGCGGCGGTGTGCCGGACGAGCAGCCCGACGGCGGCGGCGAGCAGCCCCAGGCCGGCCATGTAGAGCCCGCTGCCGAACAGGGCGCGCAGCACCCCGTCGGCGTCGAGCGGGATCCCGATGCCGTGGGCGTCGAGGAAGGCGTTGCCGGCGAAGTAGCCGGCGAACGCGGTCGCGGTGCCGGCCACGAAGAGGGTGGTGGTGAGCACCAGCGCCTTGGCCGCCAGCACGGCACCGCGCCGCGGGGTGGCCGCGAGGGTCGCGCGGATCATGCCCGTGCCGTACTCGCTGGTCACGACCAGCGTGCCCAGCACGATGGCGGTGATCTGGGCGAACATCATCCCCCAGGTGAGGAAGGCGGCCGGGGACTCGTCGGCCTCCCCGCTGGCCAGCCATTCGGCGCTGGTGCCCGTGACCAGGGCGGTCAGCCCAGCCCCCAGCACGACCATCGCGACGACGGACCAGATGGTCGAGCGGACCGACCAGAACTTGATCCACTCCGCGCGCACGGTGTTCGAGAAGCCCGGCTGCGTGACGCCGGGGACGTTCCGGTTCGGGTCGAGGGCGACGGTGGTGCCGGTCATCGGGCGGTCCCTGCGGTCGTGGTGGTCGTTGCTGAGTACTCGACGCTGTCGGCGGTCAAGGTCATGAAGGCGTCCTCGAGCGAGGACCGCACGAGGGTGAGCTCGTGCAGGAACAGGCCGCTCTTGCCGACCAGTTCGCCGATCGCCGCGGCGTCCAGGCCCTGCACGCGCAGCTCGTCGTCCTCGTGCCGGGTGACGTCGAGGCCCTGCCGGAGCAGCAGGTCGGCGACGTCGCCGGGTTGCGGGCTGCGCACGCGCACGTAGGAGGCGGCGTGCTCGGCGATGAAGTCCGACGTCGAGCAGTCGGCGAGGATCCGGCCGCGCCCGATGACGAGCAGGTGGTCGGCGGTCAGGGCCATCTCGGACATGAGGTGGCTGGAGATGAAGACGGTGCGCCCGCCGGCGGCCAGCTCGCGGGCCAGGTTCCGCACCCAGCGGATGCCCTCGGGGTCCAGCCCGTTGACCGGCTCGTCGAGCACGACCACCGGCGGGTCGCCCAGCAGCGCGACTGCGATCCCGAGCCGCTGGCCCATGCCGAGGGAGAACTTGCCGACCCGCTGGCCGGCGACGCCCTCCAGCCCGACGAGGTCGAGCACGTGGTCGACCCGCCGGGCTGGGATGCCGTTGCTGACCGCGAGCCAGCGCAGGTGGTCGCGGGCGGAGCGCCCCGGGTGCAGCGCCCGCGCTTCGAGGAGCGCGCCGACCTCGCGCAGCGGGGCCGCCGAGTCCTGGTAGCGGTGGCCGTTGACGGTGACGCTGCCGGCGGTGGGGCGGTCGAGGCCCAGGACCATGCGCATGGTCGTGGACTTGCCGGCGCCGTTCGGGCCGAGGAAGCCGGTCACCCGGCCGGGCTCGACGGTGAAGTCGATGCCGTCGACGGCCTTCTTCGGCCCGTAGGTCTTGGTGAGTCCGCGGGCGGCGATCATGCGAGAGCCCTGAGGACGTGCGGGGAGGTCATGCCGACGAGCCTGTCGGCCGGGCGGTCCCGGAACCATCGGGGAGCGCCCTGATCCGACCCTGAGAAGTCCTGGTGGTTCGCTCGGGGTCAGGCCGGAGCCGGCACCGCACGGACGCGGTCGTGCCGGCGGAGGACGGCCTTGCGGATCTCGCCGACCCACAGCACCGAGCTGGCCATGGCCACGCAGACCAGCCACTGGCCGGCCGACAGCGGCGCCGTGCCGAACGCGCGGCCGAGGAACGGCACGTGGACGACGGCGACCTGGAGTGCCGCCGACACCCCGACGGCGCCCCACAGCCACGGGTTGGCCAGCAGCCGGTGGACGGCGGTGCCGGTCTCCGAGCGGGCGTTGAAGGCGTTGAAGAGCTGGGCGAGGACGAGCACCGTGAACCCGGCAGTGCGCGCGTTGTCGAGGTCCTCCGCCCCGTCGAGCAGGCCGCCGGGCAGGTAGAGGTCGATGGTGGCCAGCGTGGCGAGGGCCATGACCAGGCCGATCAGCAGGACGCCCCGCCACATCCGCGCGTCGATCACGCGGTCGGAGAGCGCGCGCGGTGGCCGGTTCATCACGTCCTCGGTCTCCGTGTCGACCCCCATCGCGAGCGCCGGGGCGCTGTCGGTGAGCAGGTTGATCCACAGGATCTGCGTCGCGAGCAGGGGCAGCACGATGGCGCCGTCGCCCGACGACAGCCCGAGGACGCCGGCCAGGATCACGCCCAGGAAGACGGTGAGGACCTCGCCCATGTTCGACGACAGCAGGTAGCGCAGGAATTTCCTGATGTTGTCGAAGATGTCGCGCCCCTCGCGGACCGCCCGCACGATCGTGGCGAAGTCGTCGTCGGCGAGGACCATCTTCGCCGCTTCCTTCGTCACCTCGGTGCCGGTGCGGCCCATCGCGATGCCGATGTCGGCCGACTTGAGGGCCGGCGCGTCGTTGACGCCGTCGCCGGTCATCGCGACCACCTGGCCGTCGGCCTGCAGCGCGTCGACGATGCGCAGCTTGTGCTCGGGGGTGACCCGGGCGTAGACCGACCGCCGCCGGACGGTCGCACGGAAGCCGTCCTCGTCGAGCGCGTCGAGCTCGGTCCCCGACACCGCGGCCGCCGCGGGCGCTCCCGCCCCGTCGAGGATGCCGAGGTCGCGCGCGATCCGCGCCGCGGTGCGCGGGTGGTCGCCGGTGATCATCATGACGCGGACGCCGGCCCGGCGGGCCTCGGCGATGGCGACCGCGGCCTCCGGTCGGGGCGGGTCGAGGATGCCGACCATCCCGCAGTAGACGAGGTCCTGCTCGAGCGACTCGTCGAGCTCCGGGGCGGTGGTGGTCTCCAGGGCCCGGTACGCGACGGCGAGCGTGCGGAACGCCTGGTCGGAGAGCCGCTCGACGTCGTCGACGATCCGCCGGCGCCGGTCGTCGTCCAGCGGCAGGACCTCGGCGCCGACCAGATGGAAGGCGCAGCGGCGGAGCAGCACGTCGGGGGCGCCCTTGGTGACGACGGCGAGCTTCCCGGCCCGGTCGAGGTCGGCCTCGAGGCTGGTCATGAGCTTGCGCTCGGAGGTGAAGGGGATCTCGCCGACGCGGTCGAACCGGTCGAGGCGCCGCTGGTGGATGGCCAGCTTGCGCTCGGCGACCAGGAATGCGGCCTCGGTGGGGTCGCCCTGGATCGTCCACTCGCCGTCGACCTCGGTCAGGGTGGCGTCGTTGGCCAGGCTGCCCCCGCCGAGCACCGCCGCCGTCTCGCGCCACAACGCGCTGCCCGGTTCGAGCAGGGCCCCGTCGTGCTCGACCCGGCCGTCGGGGCGGTAGCCGGCGCCGCTCACCGTGACCTCCCCGGAGGCGGTGACCACGCGACCGATCGTCATCTCGCCCCGGGTGAGGGTGCCGGTCTTGTCGGAGCAGATCACCGACGCCGAGCCCAGCGTCTCGACCGACGAGAGCTTCTTGACGATCGCGTTGTGCCGGGCCATGCGCTGGACGCCCAGGGCGAGGACGACGGACAGGACGGTGGGCAGGCCCTCGGGGACGGCGGCCACGGCCAGCGAGACTCCGAGCAGCAGCGCCGTCACGACGTCGTCCAGGGTGTCGACGCCGAAGGAGAGGAACACCGTCGCCATGACGACGACGGCGATCAGGACCACCGCGATCCCGAGCTTTCGGCCGACCAGGGCGATCTCCCGCTGGAGCGGGGTCGGGTCCTCCTGCGTGGCGTGCAGCAGGCCGGCGATCCGCCCCATCTGCGTGCCCATGCCGGTGGTGGTGACCACTGCCCGGCCCACGCCGCGGCTGACCGCCGTGCCGTTGAAGACCATGTTGAGCCGGTCGCCGAGGGGCGCCGGGGCGGGCAGGGGGCGGGCGTCCTTCAGCACCGGCTCGCTCTCGCCGGTGAGGGAGGCCTCGGACACCTCGAGCGTGGCGGCCGACAGCAGCCGCGCGTCGGCGGCGACGGTGTCGCCCTCGGCGAGGAGCAGCAGGTCGCCGGGCACGAGGTCCCGGGTGGGCACCCGCTGCGTCGCGCCGTCGCGGATCACGGTCGCCGTCGTCGCGCTCATCCGCTGCAGCGCCTCCACCGCGTGCTCAGCCCTGGCCTGCTGCACGTATCCGAGAACGGCGTTGAGGACGACGATCACCGCGATCACCATGGCGTCGAAGGGCACCCCGGCGGCACCCTCGACGGCCCAGGCGGCGAGCGAGACGACGATCGCCGCGAACAGCAGGTAGCTCAACGGGTCGCGGAACTGCTCGACGATCCGGCGCCAGGTGGGCTCGGGTTCGGCCCCGGCGATCTCGTTGGGCCCGGTCGCCTCCAGCCGGCGGGCCACCTCGCCGGCCGTCAGGCCACGGGCGGGGTCACCCCGCACGAGGTCGACGACGGCGCCGGCGTCCATCAGGGACGGGTCGGCGGGGGCCATCGGCGAGCTCCTGGTCCGGACGGGACGGCCAGGCTATCCAGGGGCCGGGTCAGGCCGCGGCGCTGCGCGCGCCGGCGGCGGGGTGCAGCAGCCGACGCAGCTGCCGGGCCGCTGCCTGCCCGGCGCGGTTGGCGCCGATCGTGCTCGCCGAGGGGCCGTACCCGACCAGGTGCAGCCGGGGCTCACCGGCGACGTGGGTGCCGTCCATGCGGATGCCGCCCCCGGGCTGCCGCAGGTGCAGCGGCGCGAGGTGGCCGACGGCGGCGCGGAAGCCGGTGGCCCACAGGATGACGTCGGCGCGGACGGAACTCCCGTCGGCCCACGCCACGCCGTCCTCGGTGATCCGGTCGAACATCGGCAGCCGCTCGAGGACGCCGCGCCGCAGGCCGTCGGCGATGTAGGGCGTCGAGACGAGCAGCCCCGTCACCCCGACGACGCTGCCGGGTCGCCGGCCCTCGCGGACGGCCTCCTCGACCATCGCGACCGCCCGGCGCCCGGCGTCCTCGTCGAACGGGCCCTCCCGCCACACCGGCGGCCGGCGGGTCACCCAGGTCGTCGAGGTGACCTGCGAGATCTCACCGAGCAGCTGGGTGGCCGAGGCGCCGCCGCCGACGACCACGACGTGCCGGCCGGCGAACTCGCCGGCGTCGCGGTAGTCGACGGTGTGCAGCTGGCGGCCGCGGAACAGCTCCTGGCCGGGATAGCGCGGCACGAAGGGGCGGGTCCACGTGCCCGTGGCGTTGACGACGGCGTCGGCGAGCCAGTCGCCCGAGTCGGTGCGGACCAGGAAGCGGTCGTCGCCGGTACGGGAGACGGCGCTCACCCGGACCGGGCGGTGGACCGGCAGGTCGAAGGCCCGCTCGTAGTCGGCGAAGTAGGCCGGCACCACCTCGCGGACGCGCAGGCCGTCGTCCGCCGGTGCGAGGGGGAGGCCGGGCAGGTCGTGGACGCGGTGGGTGGTGCCGACCGTGAGGGAGGGCCAGCGGTGCTGCCACGCGCCGCCCGGCCGTGGCTCCGCGTCGAGCACGACGAAGCCGGTCCCGGGGGCGAAGCCCTGCCTCGCCAGCGCCCAGGCCGTGCTCAGCCCGGCCTGACCGGCGCCGATGACGACGACCTCGGTCTCGCGTCCGGCGGTGTCGTGCGGTGCGCTCACGACCGGGCAACACCGGGTTCCGGGCGCTTCTTCCGGTCAGACGGAGCGCTGCCGGGGCCGGTTGCCGGCCGGTCCGATCGCCTCGGCCAGGAGGCCGGTGTGGTTGATGTGCGCCGACAGCAGGGCGTGCACCACGCGGGCGGCCGCGGCCGCCCCGCACGGGTCGGTGGCGGCCGCCAGCTCCCCGACGGCAGCGGTGAGGGCGCGGGCCTCGGCGCGCATCGCCGTGGCCAGCAGACGGGCCTCAGGGCAGCTGCCGGCCCGGACGAGCCACCGCTCGTCGGCCTCCAGGTGCGGCACCAGCTCCGACGCGCAGAACGCCGCGAGCGCGGCATGGGCCTCCCGGAAGTCGGCGTCGCCGTCGGCCGCGAGCATCCGGCTGCCCGCCGTCATCAGCCCCAGGCGGAGCTGCTCGTGGGCCCGCCGGGGCACCTCGATCCCGCAGGTCACGGCCGCGCCCCCGTCTCCTGCGCTGCCGTGACCGGCTCCGGCGTCCCCGTCGGGACGGCCATGGCCCGGGCCCCGGCCGGTCGGGGGGCGCCCGCGCCGGGAAGGAGCCGGTCCAGCCACCGAGGCAGGTACCAGGCGCGACGCCCGGCGAGTGCCATCAGGGCCGGCACGAGCACCAACCGCACGAGGGTCGCGTCGATGGCGATCGCCACGGCCAGGCCGAACCCGAACAGGTTGACCACGCGCTCGTCGTTGAGCAGGAAGCTGGAGAAGACGACGACCATGACCGCAGCGGCGGCGGTGATGACCCGGGCGGTGGCCGCGACCCCGTCCGCGACGGCCGCCCCCGCGTCGCCGGTGCGCAGGTACTCCTCACGGACCCGGCTGAGCAGGAACACCTCGTAGTCCATGGACAGGCCGAAGAGGACGGCGAAGAGCATCATCGGGGCGAAGGACTCGATCGGCCCCGGTTCGGCGCCGAACACGTCGGCCAGCCATCCCCACTGGAAGACCGCGACCACTGCACCGTAGGCGGCCCCGACCGACAGCAGATTCATCAGCGCGGCCTTGATCGGCACGAAGACCGAGCGGAACTCCACGAGCAGGAGCAGGAAGCTCAGGCCGACGACGAAAGCCATGAACCAGCCCATGCGTTCGCCGAGCCGGTCGGCGAGGTCGATCGACGTCGCGGTCGGCCCGCCGACGTGCACCTCACCCGACTCCTGCCCCGACCGGTCGCCGGCCGCGTCGGCCCGGAGCCGGTGGACGAGATCCTCGGTCAGCTCGTCGTCGGGGGAGGCCGCGGGGACGACCGTGAGGACGGCGGTGTCGCCGGCATCGTTCATCGCGGGCGGAGGCACCGCGGCGACCCCGGGGGTGGCGGCCAGCTCGTCGCGCAGTGCCGTGGCCTCCTGCAGGGCGGAAGCTCCCGCCTCGCCGTACTCGGCGGTGACCACGAGCGGTCCGGTCCAGCCGGGGCCGAAGTGCTCGTCGATCAGGTCGAAGGCCTGGCGCTCAGTACTGCCCGTGGGAGCCGAGCCGTCGTCGGCCGTGCCGAGTCGCAGGTCGAGCAGGGGGACCGCCAGCGCGACGAGCAGGGCGACCGAGGCGAGGAGGTAGGGGAGGGGACGTCGTTGGACGTGGCGGGTCCAGCGGTGCCAGCCGCTGGTGCGATGGCCGCCGTCCCGCCGGGGGCGGCGCACCCGGAAGCGGTCCAGCCGGTCGCCGAAGACGGCGAGCAGCGCGGGAAGCAGGGTGACCGCGGCCAGGAGGGTCGCGCTGACCGTGATCGCGCTGGCCAGGCCCAGGGTGGCCACGAACGGGATGCCGATGAGGTACAGCGACAGGATGGCGATGACGACGGTCGTGCCGGCCACCAGCACCGAACGGCCGGCGATGGCCAGCGCGATCGGGATGGAGTCCGTCGCCCGGTGTCCGGCAGCCAGACCCTCGCGGTGCCGGGTCACGACCAGCAGGGCGTAGTCGATCCCGACACCGAGCCCGATCATCGCCGCGACGACCGGCCCGGCCGTGCCGACGGAGATCGACCCGGCGAGCAGGTGGATCGCCCCGAGCCCGAGCCCGAGCGCCAGCACCGCGGTGAGCAGCGGCACCAGCATGGCGAAGACCGAGCCGAAGGCGACGAGGAGGACGAGCACCGCGGCGGCCAGCCCGATCGCCTCGCTGCCGGACGGACCGGACTCACCGCTGAGCGCGGGACCGCCGAACTCGACCTGCACGCCGGAGCCCTCGACGGCGGCGAAGGCGGACTGGGCTTCCTGGATCTGGCTCTGGTCGAGATCCGCGGCCCGCTCGGTGAACCGCACGGTCGCCACGGCCGTCGTCCCGTCGTCGGACACCATCGTGGGTCCCGGTCCGAAGGGTGACTGGGCCGAGGCGACGCCGCTCTGGTCGCGGACGGTCTCGAGCGCGGAGTCGACCGCTTGCCGGACCGCCGGGCTGTCCACGCCGCCGTCGTCGTGGAGCACGACCTGCATGCCGTCGCCGGACACCTCCGGGAACTTCTCCGCCAGGGCGTCGTAGGCGGCCTGGGAGTCGGCGCCCTGGACCGAGAGGTCGTTGGTGAACGAACCGCCGTAGGTCTGACCCGCCAGGGTGGCGCCCACGACGAGCAGCAGCCACGTCGCGATGACGAGCCACCGGTGACGGACCGAGAAGGTGGCCAACAGGCGCAGCATCACGCCTCGCAGGCGATCGGCGAGGGGTTCATCGGGCTCACTCCCACGTAGTAACTGAGACAACGATGTCTCAGATTAGCACTCGTGGGGTCGTTCGGCGCGGTACGTTCACCGGTATGGGGAGCGCCGACGCCGACCCGCTGCGCGCCGATGCGCTGCGCAACCGGGGTGCGATCCTGGAAGCGGCCGTCGACGTGCTCGCCGTCGAGCCCTCGGCCTCGCTGGCCGAGGTCGCGACCAGGGCGGGGGTAGGCCGCGCGACCCTGTACCGGCACTTCGAGAGCAGGGAGTCGCTGCGCTCGGCCATCCGCGAGGAGGCGCTGGCGCGGGCGGCCGCCGCGCTCGCCGGCGCGGGGCTGGAGGGATGCGGAGCGCGGGAAGGCATCTCGCGCGCGGCAGCGGTGCTCGTTCCCCTGGGCATGAGGTTCCGGATCCTGCTGGCCGAGGGGGCGGACAACGACCCGGCCTTCGTATCGGCCCGGAACGAGGTGCTGCAGCCCCTCGTCCACCTGGTCGGTCGGGGCATTGCCGAGGGGGAATTCGAGCCGACGGTCGACCCCGGCTGGGTCGCCGTCGTGCTGGCCGGTCTCCTGATGAGCGCTGTGCGTGCGGCCGCCGCGGGAGTGGTGACCGTCCAGGAGGCCACGGACCTGGTGCCCGCGACGCTGTTCGACGGCCTGGGCGCGCGGCGTGGGCGCGCGCGTTCGTGATCACTCCGCCCTGAGGGCCCCGTTCCTCGCCGGATAGGGGCCCTCGACGGTCAGCTGGTGGAGCGGGGGCGGGAGACCGCGCCGTGCAGGCGGCCGACCAGCTGCTCGGCGGCGCTGGGCTGCTCGCCCGGTGCGAGCGGGGCCGACGGCATGAGCACCCACAGCAGCAGGTACACGACGATGCCGGCACCGCCGGCGAGGGTCAGCGCCACGAATCCGACCCGCCAGAGCAGCGAGTCGATGCCGCTGTAGTCGGCGAGGCCGCCGCAGACGCCGCCGGCCATGCGGTCGGTGCCGCTGCGCAGCAGGGGTGGCCGGGCGGACGGGCTGCGGGGCTGGTCGAGGGGCGGGCCGGGGATCGGTGCGGAGGTCATGGCAGCAAGCCTGCGCGGGGCGGGGGCCGGGAACCATCGGGGAACACCCGGATCCGTCCCTGGTCTTGCGACTCGGGGTGTCAGCGCCCGACCCGGCGCAGTTCGACGGCGAGCCAGGCGGTGAGGGCGACCGGCACGACCAGGAAGGCCGACATGGCGGGGACGGTGCCGAAGGTCGACCCGAGCGACGCCAGCAGCAGGGGAGTGCCGAATCCGGCGTAGGCGAACGCGTAGAAGGCGCTGTTCATCGCGCCGCGGGTGTGCGGCGGGGCCAGCCGGGCGGTCAGGGTGAGCCCGGCGGTCAGGCACAGCCCGCCACCGGCGCCCAGCAGCGCTGCCGAGGGCAGCAGCAGCGGCTCCGACGTCGCCACGATGGCCACCACGCCGAGGGCGTAGCCCGCGGCGCCGAGCGCCATCCCGAGCGGCGCGGCGCCACGATCGGACCGCCGCCCCAGCCGGGCGGCCACGGCGCTGGCCGCCAGCGACACCCCGCCGATCAGGCCGGCGTAGGCGACGCCGACACCGTCGGGCACGACGAGCAGCGGGAGCAGGGTCGCCGCCACCGCCGGGAACGCGAAGACGCCGACGGCGGTCGGGGCCAGCACGGCCCAGAAAGGTCGCCGTGCCTCCGGTGGAAGTCCGAGGTGCATCAGCCGGCCCGGCCGCCGCTCGTGCACGGTCTCGGGGACGGCGAGCAGCGCCCCGAGACCGACGACCAGGACGGCGACGTGCACGAGGTAGGGCAGCGTCGTCGGCGCGGGGCCGTACTGCGCGAGGACGCCGCTCATGGCCGGGGCGATCGCGAAGCCGAGCGAGGTCGACACCGCACCCCGGGTCGCCGCGGACCGCTGCCCGTCCGGTCCGGCCAGCTCCTGCAGCCAGGCGTTGGCGACCGAGAACACGACGCCGGAGACGACCCCCTGCAGCAGCCGGCCCGCGTAGAGCAGGGGGAGCGAGTTCACGGCCGGGATGAACAGCAGCGACACCAGACCGGCGAGGACGGCGAAGGGGAGGACGAGCGCCCGGCGGCCGAACCGGTCCGATGCCGCCCCGGACACCGTGAGGGCGGCGATCAGACCGATCGCGTAGCACCCGAAGATCGCCGTCAGGTCGGAATCGGACAGGCCCAGGGTGCGGCGGTAGATCAGCAGCAGAGGGGTCGGGATGTTCGTGCCCAGCGCCACGGTGAACAGGCCGAGGGTGAGGGCGTCGAGGTGGCGGCGGGCAGGGTTCCGTCGGACCCCCGCCTGCCGCACCCGGCGGACGCTACTCGCAGACCTGCGCGGAGTTCCTACGACTCGGGGACGATCTCCAGACTCGTCGCGACGCCGTTGTGCAGGCTGTTGTGCACCTTGCACGACTCGGCGGCCTCGGTGAGGATCTTCAGCTGCACGTCGTCGACCTTGCCCTTGAACGTCATCGTCATCCGGATCCGCGAGACCCGCTCCGGTGCCATCGTCACGACGGGCCGCAGCTGCACGCGCACGTCGGACACCTCGATGCCCTGCTTCTCGGCCTCGGTCAGCATCGTCCCGATCATGCAGGACCCCAGCGACGCGAGCAGCAGCTCCACCGAGCGGAAGGACTCGCCGGTGCCGGACTGACCATCCACGACCGCGACCGCGGTTCCGTTCGTCACCTCGAGTCGATGCCCCTGCACCTGCTGCACCTGAACCTGCATGGTCTCCCTCTTCCGGTAGGCGGCTGGGCGGGTCAGCGCTGGCCGGTGGTCCCGCTGAACGCGTCCTTGCGCGCGACGGCGGCACGCGCCATGTCGGGGGTGAGCTCCTTCGGGCCGCCGAGGGCCTGCGCCAGAACGGCGAGCTGGGCGTTCTCCTCGATGGCGATCGTCCGGCGTAGGGCCTCGTTGCTGCTGCCGCCCCACGCCAGGATCCCGTGGCTCTCCAGCAGCACGGCCGGCGTCGTGTCGCTGGTCCGGACGGCGTCCAGGATGAAGCCGACCGCGTCGTCCGACCCGCGGGGAGCCCACCGGGCCACCGGGATCGGATCGGTCACGCCCCAGCGCGCCAGGCTCTCCGCCACCAGTGGCAGGGGACGGCCGGCCACCGCGAACGTCGTCGCGTACGGCGAATGGGTGTGCACGATGCACGTGACGTCCGGGCGCTCCCGGTAGATCGCGGCGTGCATCAGCACGATCTCTCGCTCGGTCGGCGCCATGTGGCCGTCGAGGACCTGGCCGTCGAGGTCGACGGTTGCCAGGTCGTCCTCGCTCAGGCCCACGAGCGAACTGCCGGTCATGACCAGACGTTCGCCGTCGGGAAGTCGCACCGAGATGTTGCCGTGCAGGCTGCGGGAGAGCACCTCCCGCGACAGCAGCGTCTCGGCGATACCGACGACTTCCTGACTGGCTCCGCGGTCGACCATCTCAGCTCCTTGGACGGCCCGCTGGGTCCTGGAACAGGACCGAACGGGGTCACCGACAGGGAAACAAACGTTTGCGAAACAGGACCCTAGGGCTGATCAAGTGGTTGGTCAACGACACTAACTCGACCAAATCGATGCGGTGATTGTGCTGATCAACGAGCTTCGAGAATGACCGGACTTCCTTCTTGACCGTGATGCGCATCACCCCTAGCGTGCAGCAACCGATTGCACCGTGAGCGAGGAGCCGGCATCGCGATGAGTGACCAGCGGACGAGTGATCCCGAGTCGGCGACAGGTCGTCCCACGGCCGGCGGTGCCCCTCTCGTGAGCATCTCCGGCATGACCGTGGCGTACGAGACCGACGGTGGTGCCGGCCGTTTCGTGGCGCTCCGGGACGTCGATCTGGAGATCCGCGCCGGCGAGTTCATCGCCGTGGTCGGTCCGTCCGGTTGTGGCAAGACGACGTTGATCAGCACCATCGCGGGGATCGTCAAGCCCTGCCAGGGGGAGGTGCGCGTCGGCGGGAAGCCCGTCGTCGGGCCCGGGCCGGACCGGGCGATGGTCTTCCAGAACTACGCGCTGATGCCGTGGCGCACCGTCGTGGCCAACATCCGGTTCGGACTCGAGTTCCAGGGCAGGAAGCTGAGCAAGTCGGAGGCGGACGCCCGGATCGAGCGGTTCATCGACCTGGTCGGCCTGCGCGGGTTCGAGAAGCGCTACCCGTACCAACTGTCCGGCGGCATGCAGCAGCGTGTCGGGATCGCCCGCGCGCTCGTCGGCGAGCCCGCGATCCTGCTGGCCGACGAGCCCTTCGGCGCCGTGGACGCCATGACCCGCGAGGCGATGCAGGGCGAACTCGAGCGGATTCTCGCCGCCACTGGCCAGACCGTCGTCCTGATCACCCACTCCATCGACGAGGCGATCACCCTCGCCGACCGGGTGGTCGTCGTCTCCCATCGGCCGGGGACCGTCCTCGAGGTCGTCGACGTGCCGCTGCCACGGCCGCGGATGGACGACGCCGTGCGCGGCAGTGCGGAGTACGCCCGTCTGCGGGAGTACACCTGGAACCTGCTCAAGGGTGAGGCTCTCGGGGCGCACGAACAGTCCGGGCCGGCCGCATGAGTGCCCGGACGGCAGTGTCATCTGCCGCCACGGTGGCCCGGGGGAGAGCGACCGACGACCCGTCCACTCCTCCAGCGCCCGGCGGTCTACGGAGCCGGATGGCGGGAGCGTGGCGCCGCGCGCCGTGGTTGTTCAGCGTCGCGAACGTCGGGACCTTCCTGCTGCTGTGGCAGTGGCTCGCCTCGGCAGGAGTGCTCAGCGACCTGTTCTTCCCGGCGCCGACGGCCGTCTTCGCCGAACTCTGGGAGGGGTTCAGCACCGGTTTCCTCTGGGTGCACATCGGGTCGAGCTTCCAGAACTTCACCATCGGTCTGGGGTTGTCCTGTCTCATCGCCATCCCGCTCGGCCTGGTGATGGGGGCCAACCGGTACGTGGACGCGCTGGTCAGCCCCTACGTCTGGGCGCTCGCCTCGATGCCGAGCGTGGCACTCGTGCCGCTCCTGGTGCTGATGCTGGGTTTCACGGACGCGGCGAAGATCAGCCTGATCGTCCTCAGTGCGGTCTTCCCGATCATGATCAACTGCATGGCCGGCGTGAAGACGGTCGACAAGTCGCTGCTCACCGCCGGGCAGGTCTTCGGTGCGAAGAAGCGGCAGCTGTACAGCCGCGTCGTCCTCCCCAGCGCGGCGCCCTTCGTGATCAGCGGCGTCAACCAGGGGATGTCCCAGGCGCTCATCGGGCTGGTCGTCGCCGAGATGTTCGCGACCCGGCAGGGCCTGGGCTACCTCATGGTCCGTGCGCAGGAGTCCTTCAACGCCCCCCTGCTGTACGGCGTGCTGATCCTCCTCGTCGTGATCTCCCTGACGTTCGTGGAGATCATGCGCCGGCTCGAAGCGCGAGTCGCCCCCTGGCAGACCCTGGACGGCATCTGATGGAACTCTTCTGATGGGCGCCGTCGCACGGCTCCGGCGCCGGCTCGGTGAGCGGGTCTTCTGGACCCTGTTCACGGTCGTCAACCTGACGCTCTTCTTCGTGGGCTGGGAGCTGTTCGCCCGGTCGGGCGTGGTCAGCTCCCTCTTCCTCCCGGAACCCACCCGGATGTGGACGGCGCTGGTGGACGAGTTCTCCCGCGGCGACCTGTGGGGGCACCTGGGCTACAGCGCCCGCAACTTCGCGATCGGCGTCCTGCTCGCCATCGTGATCGGTGTTCCGTTGGGCCTCGCCGCGGGGAGCAACCGGCTCTTCTACCGCCTGCTGAGCCCCTACATCTGGGGTATGTCGTCCGTGCCGCGCATCGCCTGGCTGCCGTTGCTGATCCTGATCTTCGGCTTCTCCGAGATGTCGAAGCTGATCCTGATCTTCATCAGCGCGGTCTTCCCCATGATCATCAACGGTCTCGCCGGGGTGAAGACGGTGGACCGGACGCTGCTGACCGCAGGCAAGGTGTTCGGAGCCAAGTGGCGCCACCGCTACGTGATGATCGTGCTGCCGCACGCGCTGCCCTACATCGTCAGCGGCTTCAAGCAGGGCATGACCAGGGCCCTGGCCGCGGTCGTCGTCTCGGAGATGTTCGGCGGGTCCCAGGGCATCGGCTTCGTGATCGTCATGGCCGGCCAGCGCTTCAACGTGGCTCTGCTCTACGCCCTGCTCGTCTTCATCGTGCTCGCCGCGCTGGTCATCGTCGCCGTCGTCGACCGCCTCGAGCGACGGCTGGCGCCCTGGCGCACGCAGGTGGCCATCTAGCCCGTTCCCGAACGGCCCGATCGATCCACCAACCCGAGAAGGAGACCCGTGCACACCTCGCGCGCATTCCCGAGAACGTCCCGGCGTACCGAGCGCCACCGAAGCTCCCGGCTCCGGCTGGGAGTAGGCATCTCAGCGGTCTCGCTGGTCCTGGCCGCCTGCGGGTCGGGGGACGGTGACGAATCGGCGGGTGACGACGGTGGCGGCGAGGTCATGTCGACGCTCGCCGTGGGCGTGGACTCCGAGAACTTCATGACGAACATGCCGCTGTACGTCGGCCAGGAGAAGGGATTCTTCGCGGAGTTCGGCATCGAGAACGTGGAGGTCACCGTCACCGGTGACCAGTTCGTGTCCGCACTGATCAGCGATTCGGTCGACATCTCGCACGGGGCGACGCTGGACTGGTTCGCCGCCGGGGAGGCATCGGGGGAGGAGCTGAGGTTCATGGGCACGCTGCGCGACAACGAGCTGCTGCAGCTCGGGGTCCGGCCGGGCATCGAGTCGCCGGAGGATCTCCGGGGCGGTCAGGTGACGGCCGGACCGGCGGGGAGTGCCAACGAGGCCAACCTCCGCTTCGTGCTCGGCGAGATCGGCCTGTCCGAGGACGACGTCGAGATCGTGCCCACCAACCCGGGGTCGGACGCCTGGCTGGCGGCCGTCCTCGGCGAGCAACTGGACGGCGCGATGCTCTTCGCCCGCCACATCGCTCCGCTGGAGGACGCGGGCGGTTCGTTCCTCTACCAGGACCTGCGGGCGGCGCCCCAGGACGGCTTCGTCACGACGGAGGCGTTCCTGAGCGAGAACGAGGCGACGGCGCAGGCGTTCCTCGCCGGGCTCATCAAGACCAAGCAGTGGTACTCGGACCCGGCCAACAAGGACGAGGTCCTGCAGATCATGGCCGACAACGGCTTCGACACCACCGAGCTGGAGCGGTCCTACGAGCCGGAGCTGGGCCAGCAGAGCCCCGACGCCGGGTTCGAGCTCGAGGACATGGAGGCCATGGTCGAGCGCGCTGTGGAGGGCGAGCAGGTTCCCTCCGGCACCGACTGGACGAAGTACGTGGACCTCGACGTCCTCTGGGCCGCGCAGGAGGACGCCGGCGTGGACCGCCGGCCCGCCGAAGGACCGTGACCTAGGCCGGGGCGAGACGATGGGACGGGCCAGGTGGCCCGTCCCCATCGTCATGCGGTCACCCGCTGGACGCCGAGGGGCCCCTCCCTGCCCCGGAGGGGACCCTCGACGGGTCGCGGCGCCCGGCTCAGGCTGCCGGGCCGGGCTCGCCTGCGGTGTTGAGGTAGGTCAGCGTCAGGTCGACCCGGGTGCCCGGCAGGCCCGCCCAGTTGTGCACCTCGAGGCGGTAGCGGCCCGGTTCCGGATTGGCCAGCCGCAGCTGCTCCTCGGTCAGGCTGCTGCTGCCGCCCGAGGCCAGGTCGGCGCTCCACGTCCCGTCGGCGTTCTGCCGCTGCAGGTACAGGTCGATGTCGGCCGACATGCTCGGCACGGCGCTGACCAGCAGGGCGGCGTTGTCGAAGCCCTCCTGCACGTCGAACTCGTGGTAGGCGACCGTGACCGGCGTGCGCTCCGGCCCGCCGGCGGCCGGGGTGACCGACGCCGTCTCCTCCGGCTGCGCCGGGCCGACCGTCGGCTCGCCGTCGAGGTCGAAGGGGACGGTGTCGTCGGCGAGGGCGGGGGAGCCGACCACCGGCACCTGGAGGACGGTGCCGCCCGGCCCCGTCGCGATGGTCACCCGCGGGTCGACGGCGAAGGTCGGCACCTTGTCGGGGTCCGACGTCGTGAACCGCAGCACCAGCCGGTGGCCCTCGCGCAGGTCGTGCGCCATCGCGAAGCCGGGCGGCTGCATGTCCATCAGCACGCCGGGGATCACCGGCTTCGGCGTCGCGACGCCCACCCGGAGCTCGGGGTTGATGGCGAACTGGCTGATCCGGCGCCGGTCACCGTCGGGGCCCTCGTCGTAGACGGTGCCGATCAGGTGCATGCGGGGCGCGGTCACCGACGCGACCAGGTCCAGCACCGGGACGCCGGCGAGCACGGTGTCCTCGGTCATGGGGGCGGTGGCGAAGTCGACGCCGCCGGTTGCCTGCGGGTCGGTGAAGCCGGTCGGGTCGCCGCTGAAGCTGACCGAGCCCGGCGTCACCGGCGCCGTCGTCCCCAGGCTCCCGTCGGACGACGGGTAGAGGGTCAGGCTCTGCTCGGTGCTGGTCGGCCACTGCGAGTCGGTCAGGATCTGGCTGCGGTCACCGGTGCGGCCGCCCTCGAAGGTGCCGTCGGAGAGGAACAGCTCGGCGGCGGGGCCGGTCTCGACGTCGCGCTGGGCGAGGTGGTGGTCGAACCACGCGTGCAGCGCGTAGGTCCACTGGATGCCGCGGCGGGTCGGGCAGCAGCCGGAGCCGTGGTCCCACTGGCCCAGCCAGATCTTGTCGCCCTCGCGGCCGCCGCGGTCGGTGAACCACTGCATGCCGGCGACGCGGGCGGCGTTGTCGTTGACGCCGTGGACCATGAAGACCGGGACGTCGGCGGCCGTCGCGGCCTCGCGCCAGTCGCGCTCCCCGTGCCAGGCGGTGTACTGGCCCGACAGCTGGGCCTCGCCCGCGGTCAGCGAGCTGTTGGGCAGCCCGCAGCCGGTCTCCTCGGGCTTCTCGCCGAAGTGCTCACCGCCGGGCAGGTCCCGCTCGAGCGCGATCTGCTCGTAGGCCTCCATGGGGCCGGCCCACTGCAGGAAGTAGGGGACACCGGCCTGGAACTGGTGGTCGTACATGGTGGCCATGCCGGCGCTGGGCACGATCGTCGCCAGGCCTTCGGGCTGCATGGCCGCGGCGAGCGACGGTGTGGAGCCGACGTAGGAGTGCCCGGTCATGCCGACCCGGCCGTTGGACCAGGGCTGGGAGGCGGCCCACTCGACGACGTCCTTCAGGTCCTGCGCGTCCTTGGCGCCGAGGTGGTCCAGGCAGCCGTCGCTCTTGCCCGTGCCCCGCAGGTCCATCATCACGACGGCGTAGCCCTTGGGCACGAAGTAGCCGGTCAGCCCGAGCGAGGTGCCGTCCTCGTCGCGGGGGTCGGGGAGGATCCGCCGGCCCTCCCGGTCGGCCAGCGTGCCGTGGTACGGGCTGGCCTCGAGGATGACCGGCCACTGGCCGTCGAGCGGCTGGCCGGCGTCGTCGGCGGGGCGGGTGACCTCGATGTAGACCTCGGTGCCGTCGGCCATCGGCAGCGACAGGGTCTCCTCGACCGTCCCGTAGCGGTCGGTCGTGAGGCCCTGGACCTGGGTGTAGTCGAACGCCTGGGCCGGCTCGGCGGGGGAGGGCCGGTTGGCGTGACCGCGGCCGGGGTTGTCGTCCCGGGGTGCCGCCAGCGCGGTCTGCGGGAGCGAGACGGCGAGGGCGACGGCGAGGCTGAGCCCGAGGGCTCGGGGGAGCCACCGGCGGGGGTGTGTGGGCGCGGTCATCGTGTTCCTCCCGGGACAGGACCAGTTGCCGAGGAAACGACGCATCGCCCCTGAGGTCACGCTCGTCGGGGTCGAGTGGGGCAGGAGTTCTTGAAAGCTCACGCATCGTGATTTCGTCACCACAAAGGGTGGACTTCTGGGCGATCTCGATGTGTGATCTGCGTGCCCTCAGAACGCGCTCGGTCACCGAGCCATAACCATCAGTTGACGTTCGCGACGTCTCGCGGTCACGCCGCGCTGATGGGCTGCGGGCAGGTCCGCACCCAACGTAGGAGCCCTCACTTCATGACGTCTCTCCCTGCCCGCAGGGCGTTCGCAGCCGGTCTCGGCATCGCGGCGCTCACCGCGACGCTGATCGCCGGCGCCTCGCCCGCCGGTGCCGCGCCCAAGAAGCCGCACCCGCACGCCCCGGCCGTCCCGCTCCAGCTCCTCGCGATCAACGACTTCCACGGCCAGCTCGAGCCGTCGTCGCCGACCAGCTCGTCCAGCGGCCTGCCCGGCTACGCGGCTCCGCGGGACGGCGGCCCCGCGTTCGGTGGCGCCGCGTACCTGGCCACCCAGATCAAGCAGCTCGAGGGCCAGAGCCAGGAGCCCAACACCCTGACCGTCGCCGCCGGTGACCTGATCGGCGCGTCGCCGCTCCTGTCGGCCGCCTACCACGACGAGCCGGCCATCGAGGCGCTCAACCTCATGGGCCTGGACTACGCGAGCGTCGGGAACCACGAGTTCGACGAGGGCCCCGAGGAGCTGCTGCGCATGCAGAACGGCGGCTGCCTCGAGGGGGAGCTCGAGCTGGAGAGCTGCCCTGACCACACGTTCCAGGGCGCCGATTGGGACTACCTGTCGGCCAACGCGTTCTACGAGGACTCGGGCGAGACGCTGCTCCCGCCGTACGCCGTCCACGAGGTGCAGGGCATCAAGGTCGGCTTCATCGGCATGACCCTGGAGGGCACCCCGGGCGTCGTCACGCCTTCCGGCGTCGCCGGACTCGACTTCGCCGACGAGGCGGAGACCGCCAACCGGTATGCCCGGGAACTGCAGCAGCAGGGCGTCGAGGCGATCGTCGTGCTGATGCACGAGGGCGGCGTCCAGACCAGTGCCACCGACGTCGACGGCTGCAACCAGCTCACCGGTCCCGTCACCGGGATCGTCCCGCAGATGTCGCGAGCCATCGATGTGGTCATCACGGGGCACACGCACCAGGCCTACAACTGCCGCGAGGTCAACGGTCGCTTCGTCCCCAGTTCGAGCACGACGAAGGGGCGGCTGGTCACCAGCGGCGCCTCGATCGGACGCCTGGTCACCGACATCGACCTGCAGCTCGACCCGCGCACCGGTGATGTGCGTTCCGCCGTCGCGGACAACGTGCCCGTCGTGCGCACGGTCACACCGGACGCCGACCAGACGGAGCTGATCGCGCTCTACAAGAAGCTCGTGGACCCGATCGCCAATCAGCCTGTCGGAACCGTCGGCGGCGCGATCAGCAGCAGCCAGGAGACCCTGTTCGGCACTCAGCGGGGCGAGTCGCCCATGGGCAACCTCATCGCCGACGGCCAGCTCGCCGCCACCAGCGGTGATGCGGTCGCTGCGCTCATGAATCCGGGCGGAGTCCGGGGCGGCCTCGACACCGGTCAGGTGACCTACGGCGAGGCGTTCACGGTGCAGCCCTTCGGCAACTACTTGTCGACCATCACGCTCACCGGGGCGCAGCTCCAGTGCGTGCTCGAGCAGCAGTTCGTGCTCGGGACCGTGCTGCAGCCGTCGTCGACGCTGCGCTACACGGTCGACCCGGCCGGCGCCCTCGGGTCGTCGGCAGACCCCTGCACCGGCAGCCGCGTCGTGGACTCGACGGTGAAGATCGGCGGCACGGCGGTCGTCCCCACCACGGAGTACCGGATCACGGTCAACAACTTCCTCGCCGACGGCGGTGACAGCTTCTCGACCCTGCTTGCCGGGACCGAGCGGGTCAACGTCGTGGACCCCGAGGACGACCTGGCCGCGCTGATCCAGTACATCGCGGCCAACCCCGGGATCGTCGCCCCGCCGCTCGACCGCATCAGCGTCGTCGGCCAGCCGTAACCCCTGCGTCACCGGGGCCCGTCCTTCCGCCCGGAGGGGCGGGCCCCACCTCTTCTCACCCTGACCAGTTCGTGGGGCACTCGATTCTCGTGGCCCCTGCTTCGCCCTGCCCTTTCCCTTCTCGCACGAGGACCTCCATGCGCATCCGTCGCACGGTGGCCGGGGTCGCGCTGACCACACTCAGCGCGGGCCTGCTCGCCACCATCCCCGTCACCGCAGCCAACGCGGCCCCCTCCACCGGCCTGGTGATCAGCCAGGTCTACGGCGGCGGCGGCAACTCCGGCGCCACGTTCACCCACGACTTCGTCGAGCTGTACAACCGCGGCACGACGCCCATCTCCACCAGCGGACTCTCCGTCCAGTACGGCAGCGCATCCGGTGCCATCGGCTCCAATGCGGGCCTGATCACGACGCTGCCCAGCGCGACGGTGCCCGCCGGGGGCTACTTCTTGGTGCAGCTCGCTCGCGGCAGCGGCGGCACGACCGCCCTCCCATCAGCCGACGCGACCGGCGGGACCGAGCTGTCGGGCTCCAACGGCAAGGTCGCCCTGGTCAACGGCACGGCGCGGTACAGCTCCCCGGCCACGCTGATCGACCTCGTCGGATACGGCTCCGCCAACCAGGCGGAGGGCACCCCGCTGTCTGCGCTCTCCGCGACGACCGCCGCGCTGCGGCGCGGGGCCGGTTGCGCCGAGACGGACAACAACGTCGTGGACTTCGGCCGGGTCGCTCCCGCGCCGCGGAACAGTGCCAGCCCCACGTTCGCCTGCGACGACACGGCGCGAGAGGCGTCGATCGCCGAGGTGCAGGGCGCCGGTGCGGAGAGCCCCCTGGTGTACCGGAAGGTCTCTGTTGACGGCGTCGTCGTCGGCGACTTCCAGGGCCAGGGCCAGTTCGGTGGCATCTACGTGCAGAGTCTCGCGCCGGACGGCGACCAGGCCACGAGCGAGGGGATCCGCGTCTACGACAACGCCACCGCCGTCGAGGTCGGCCAGACCGTCCGAGTGACCGGTTGGGTGGAGGAGTACGTCGATGGCGGCTACCCCGGCAGCGAGACGCAGCTCGGCGGCGCCGTCGTCACCGTGACGGGCACGGCACCGTCGCTGCCGTTGCCCGTGGGCCTGCATCTGCCCTTCGCCCCGACCGTGGACGGCGTGGACGGCCGCGAGCACCTGGAAGGCATGCGCGTCACGGTGCCCGCCGGTCTGGTGGCCACCGATCTGTACACCTTGGGCAGGTACGGGGAGGTCGGGCTGACCACCAACGAGGTTCTCCGGATCCCCAGCTCGCTGGAACAGGACGAGGCGAACGAGCGGGACGTCATCCTGCTGGACGACGGCATGTCGTGGCAGAACCTCGACGAGCTTCCCTACACCGTCGAGGACGGGAGGCTGCCTCGAGCCGGGGACCGGCTCGCCGAGGACGTGACCGGTGTCCTCGGGTTCGGCTTCGGTGAGTACCGGGTCGAGCCTGTGGTCGGTACTGAAGCGGCCTTCGCATCACTGAACCCGCGCCCTGCCGCGCCCGACGCGGTCGGCGGCGAGATCCAGGTGGCGTCGTTCAACGTGCTGAACTACTTCACCCGCTTCGGCGGCCAGAACCGGGGCGCGAACAACGCAGTAGAACTGCAGCGCCAGGAGAGCAAGCTGGTCAGCGCCATCACGGCCCTCGATGCCGACGTGGTGGGTCTCATCGAGATCGCCAACGACGACGGCGCTGCGCTGAGCAGGCTCGTCGATCTGCTCAATGGCGCGCAGTCCGACCCGGCCGATCACTACACCGCCGTCGTGGCCCCGAGGCTCAACGACCCCACGTCGCTCGGCGGGACGTACGGCACGGACGCGATCCGCACGGCGATCATCTACCGGGCGGATGTCGTCTCGACGCTCGGTGATCCGCCCAGCGACGCTGCGCTGCTGAACCCGGTCGACGAGGACTACCCGGCGGAGCCGGTCTTCGACCGGCCGCCGGCCGTGCAGACATTCGTGCCGGTGGGCGACCAGCGGGAGTTCACCGTGGTGGTCAACCACCTGAAGTCCAAGGGGTCGACCAACGAACAGTGCGGCGAGCCCGACCCGCTCGGCGGCAACTGTGACGACCTGCGGGAGCGGCAGTCCGCCGCCCTCGTGGAACTCGTCGACGCACTCGGGGCCGAGGATGCGCTCCTGCTCGGTGACTTCAACTCCTACGAGACGGAGGAGCCCATCGGTGTCCTGGAGCGGGCCGGTTACGTGAGCGCAGCCGCCACCCTGCCCGTCGAGGACAGGTACAGCTACAGCTTCGACGGCGAGTTCGGGACGCTCGACTACGTCTTCGCGTCTCCGGGTCTGGCCGGCGGCCTCACCGGCGTCGACATCTGGCACATCAACAGTGCGGAGGCCCCGGCGTACGACTACAACGACTTCAACCAGGAGGCGCTGTACTCGGAGGACGCGTTCGCCTCGTCCGACCACGACCCCGTCCTCGTCGGCCTGGACCTGAACCTGGCCCCGGTCGCCGATGCGGGTGGGCCGTACACCACGCGGGTCGGGAAGACCGTGCAGCTCGAGGCTGAGGGTTCGGACGGCAACGGTGACCTGCTCACGTACGCGTGGGACCTCGACGGGGACGGCGCGTTCGACGACGCGACCGGTCCGACGGCGTCCTTCCGCGGCAACCGCCCGCCCGGCCACCACACGGTGGCCGTGCAGGTGAACGACGGGACGTCGACGTCGGTGGACGAGGCCGACGTCACGGTCACGACGCCGAACGGCACCGTCCCTCCGGGCCGCCGGTGACCTGACCGGCGCACCCGCACGACCGGCGGCCCCCGTCCTGCTCCGGCAGGCCGGGGGCCGCCGTCGTCGGCGGGGTCACGGCCGACGCGGGGAGCGTCCTCCTCGCGGCTTCCGGGCACCAGGGGTTCTGGTACCGCATCGTCTCGTTCGTGTCCGAACTTCTTGCGGGTTCCTTGCGGTTCCCTC
This sequence comes from Blastococcus jejuensis, assembly GCF_039534705.1. NCBI lineage: Bacteria > Bacillati > Actinomycetota > Actinomycetes > Geodermatophilales > Geodermatophilaceae > Blastococcus > Blastococcus jejuensis. The sequence goes on along the minus strand of NZ_BAAAVV010000003.1, from coordinate 466,034 downwards.
GCGGACTGCCTGCGGTTGGGGGCCCACGGTGGGTCCGTCCCCAGCGGAACCACCGCCGGGAGCGAGCCAGGGAGACCGCAACCGTGACCAGTCAGACCCGCGTGGCGCGCAGCCGCCACGCCACCGCAGCCCGCATCGTCGGCACCGTCGGTGTCCTGGGCGTGGCCGCGACGATCGCCGGCCTCGGCACCTTCGGCAGCTTCACGACCAGCAGCGCCCCGGTCGACACCACGGTCGACACCGGCGTCCTCTCGATCAACGTCGCCGACGCCGGTGACTCGCTGGCCATGCCGTTCGGCGGCGGGCTGTTCCTCGCCGGGGACTCGCGCAGCTACCGCGTGGACCTCGTCAACGACGGCAACGCGGCGCTGAGCTCGCTGACCATGACGTCGCGGGCCACCGCCTCGAGCATCCTCGACACCGACACGGTCAACGGCCTGCAGCTGACCGTGACGTCCTGCTCGGTCTCCTGGGCCGCCGACTTCTCGTGCGCCGGCACCCAGAACACCTTCTACTCCGGCCCGATCGTGGCCTCGGACCGGGCCCTCGCGGGTGCGGCCAGCCTCGCGGCCGGCGGTGTCGACCACCTCCTCCTGACGGCGGCGCTCCCGTCGACCGCCTCCGGCGACGCCTTCGAAGGAGCCACCAGTTCCCTCGACTTCACGTTCCTGGGCACCCAGCGGGCCGGCGCCGCTCGCTGACGCCCACCTGAGCCGCGGAGCGGCCTCGTTCCTGGGGGGGACGGGGCCGCTCTGCCGTGTTCGGGGGCCGGCGACGTCACCCGTCCCGGTGGACGGCGCGCCGAACCCGGCGCTGACCGCCATGATCAGGCCTGACCGAGGAAAGGCGGGCCGGGTGAACCTGGAGAAGGTGGTCTTCGGTTTCTTCGTCGTGCTCGCCGCGACGCTGAACTTCGGCTTCTTCATCGGCGACATCTCCGATCCGGAGCTGCACAACCCGTACGAACTGTTCGCGGCGGTCGTGGTCAACCTGATCGCGACCGTGCTGAAGTTCGGGGACCGCACGCAGATCGGCGCGGTGCACCTGGCGACCAGCCTGGTCGCCGACCTCCAGCTCATCGGCGCCGCGCTGCTGTTCGGCTACGCGACCTACGTCTCCACCGCGGGCATGACCGCCTCGTGGACGGCCAGCGTCGTCTCGCTCTCCGGCGGCGCCCTCCTGGCCAACATCATCTCCGTCGTGCTGCTGGTCGTCGAGACGGTGTCCTTCCACCGCGGCTGACCGGAGGGCGTCATGAGCAACCCCCTGCTCGCCTTCCTCGTCGACCTGCTGCGGCGGGACGAGGAGCGGCGGCCCCACCGGGCCACCGTGCGGGTGGCCGCGGCCTCGGCCGCCCGGGCGTCGGCGTCGATCTTCCTGGTCCTGCGCCGGATGCGCGCCCCGCTGATCGTGCTGATCGTCATCTTCGCCGTGAGCGTGCTCGGGCTGACGCTCATCCCGGGCGAGGACGCGCAGGGCCGCCCCTGGCGCATGGGCTTCTTCGACGCCTTCTACGTCATGAGCTACACCGCCTCGACGATCGGCTTCGGCGAGATCCCGTACCCGTTCACCTACAACCAGCGGATGTGGGTGACCATCTCGATCTACCTCACGGTGATCGGGTGGGCGTACGCCATCGGGTCGTTGCTGGCGCTCCTCCAGGACCGCGCGTTCCGCCAGGCGCTGGCGCTGCAGCACTTCACCCGCAAGGTGGCCCGCCTCGGCGGGCCGTTCGTGCTCATCGCCGGCTACGGGCGCACGGGCGAACTGCTCGGTCATTCGCTGGACCGGTTGGGGCGCCGCTTCGTCGTCCTGGACGACTCCGCCGAGCGGATCGACGGGCTGGAACTGGACTCCTACTTCGCCGACGTGCCCGGTCTGGCCGCCGACGTCCGCGATCCCGGGACCCTCGCGGTGGCCGGGCTCGACCATCCCTCGTGCGAGGCCGTCGTCGCGCTGACCGACGACGAGGAGGCCAACCTGGCCGTCGTCATGGCGGCCGCGCTGCTGCGCCCCGACGTCCCGGTCGTCGCCCGCGTCACCTCGCGCAGCCTCGCCCAGCGCATGCAGGAGTTCGGCAACCCGAGCCTGGTCAACCCGTTCGACCGCTTCGGCGACCACCTGCGCCTCGCGCTCAAGGCCCCGGCCTCCTACCAGCTGCTGACCTGGTTGGAGAGCGGTCCCGGGGAGCCGCTTCCCCCGCGCGGGGACCCACCGCGCAGTGGTCGCTGGGTGGTGTGCGGGTACGGCCGCCTCGGGCAGGAGCTCACGGCCGACCTGCGCGCGGAAGGCCTCGAGGTCACGGTGATCGACCCCGATCCGGACGATCCGGACGACGAGGGCCTGCTGGTCGGCGACGGTTCGGACCCGTGGGTGATGGCGCAGGCCGACCTCGACCGGGCGGTCGGCTTCGTCGCCGGCACCGACAACGACACCACCAACCTCTCGCTCGTCGCGGCCGCCCGCCGGGCGAACCCCCGGCTGTTCCTCGGCGCCCGCCAGAACCGGGCCGCGAGCGCCCCGCTGTTCGCGGCCATGGACCTCGACGCGCTGCTCGTCCCCAGCGAGGTGATCGCGCACGAGATCTATGCCCAGCTGTCCACGCCGCTGCTGTGGCGGTTCCTGCGCGAGATGCCCGAGCGCGGGGACGCCTGGGCGCAGGAACTCATCGACCGGCTCGGCGGGCTGTGCGGGGAGAAGTTGCAGTCGCTGTGGAAGGTGCGCCTGACCCGCGACGAGGCGCCCGCGCTGGTGTCGTGCCTGGGGGAGGGCCGGGTGCGCATCGGCGACCTGCTGCGCAACCCCGAGAACCGGGACGAGCCGTTGCACGCCGTGGTGCTGCTCGTGCTGCGGGGTTCGGACACGACGCTCGCGCCCGACGACGACTTCGAGCTCGCGGCGGGGGACGAGTTGCTCATCGCCGGCTGGCCGGCCGCGCGCCGCGCGCTCGGCACGATCCTGTTCGTCGACGCCGTCCGCGAGTACGTGACGTCGGGACGGCGGACGCCCTCGAGCTGGATCTGGCGGAAGCTGACCCCGGACCGACCGGCCGCCGCCGTCGATGGGGCGGGCCGTCGCTGACGCGGGTCCGGAGACGTGCGCCGGCGACTATCTTGCCGCGCATGGCCGCGGCCCCCGCCGGTGATCCGGCGGTCCCCTCGATCGCCCTCGCCGTCGTGGGGGACTCGATCAGCGAGGCCGACAGCCGCGACTTCTCCGCCGGCCTGCTGGGGCCCGGGTCGTGGGTGAGTCACGCCGTCGGCGACGACCTCCGGTTCGCCGGTGGCTGGGCGGTGTCCGGAGCGCTGACGTCGCAGATGGCCCGCGGGGCCTGGCGGATCCCCGCCGACGTGCTGGTGATCCTGGCCGGGACCAACGACGTCGCCAGGGGGCTCCCGTTCCCGACGTGCGCGGCCAACCTGCGCAGCATCGCGGGCACCGTCGGCGTCGCGCGGGTCGTCGTGTCGACGATCCCGCCCATCGACTACGCGCCGGGCCTCGCGACCGGCTACAACGACCTGCTCCGATTGTTCGCCGCGGACGAGGGCTGGGAGTTCGTGGACGCGATGGCCGGGATCCGGTCCGGAGACCGGTTCGCCGACGGGATGTCGTGGGACGGGGTGCACCCGACCGACGCCGCGGCGGCGGTGATCGGCGCCGCGATCCGGGCGCACGTCCTGGCCGGCTGATCCGGCCGTTCAGCTCTCGACAGGCGTCGTCGCCGGACCGCCGTCGAGGAGGGCGCGGGCGGCCACGAGCTGCGGGATGCCGAACCCCTCGGTGAAGCTGTCGTAGACGTCCTGCAGCACGGCGTGTGCCTCGCGGGCACGAGGAGTTCCTCGTCGGAGCTCCGCGAGTCGCGTCGCCGCGACGAGGTGGCTGATCCGCGCGCCGCGCTCGCCGGCGATCGCCGCAGCGCGCTCGAACGCGACCTCCGCTGCGGCGCTGTCGGGGGCCGGGGAGGCGAGGAGCAGGTCGCCCCGGAGGATCTCGAGATCGGCCTCGACGGGGTCGCCGTCCCAGATCGCGGCCGCGGCCTCCGCCACGAGGTCGGAGGCGTGGTCGAGCCGGCCGGCCATCAGGCACCCGGCGGCTCGGACGGCGAGCAGTTCGCCCCAGAACACCGGCGGCGTCGACAGTCCCGCGTACAGGGAGAAGCCCCGCTCGACCTCGGCGAGCCCGTCGTCGTGCCGGCCGGACCCGATCCACGCGGTCCCGCGCAGGATGAACGCGAGCGCCCGCCAGACGGGGTAGTCGTGTGCCTCGGCGATGCGCAGGATCTCCTCGGCGTGCTGGGCCACGCGGCCCAGGTCCCGCTGCCACAGCGCCGCGAGCGACCCGTGGAACCACGCGTAGGCCGCGGAGTAGGGGTGCCCGATCTCCGCGGCCACCTCGATACCCCGATCGATGCGCAGCCGGGCGCGATCGGGGAAGCCGGTGTGCCACAGCAGGAGCCCGGAGACGAGGTGGGCGACCACGCCGGGGCTCGGGCCGACGCGGAACTGGACCTGAGACGTGCGCTGGGCGTCGCACTGCTCGATCGACTCGTCGAGGTGCCGCAGGCTCTCGGCGATGTCGCGACCCATCGCGGTGACGCCGAGGACCAGGTGCGCGTCGGCCAGCAGCGCGGGCTCGCGTTGCTGCTCGGCGAGGGCCAGCAGCTCACGCCCCACGACATCGCCGCTGGCGATGTCGGCCCGGAGGATGTGCAGCGTCGCCAGGGACCGCAGCACCGAGAAGCGCTGGCGAGCGTGCTCCACGGCGTCGGATCGATCGATGGCGATCCGGATGCTGCGCTCGACCTCGGCGGTGTAGCCGCGGACGGCGATCATCGACCGGGCCAGGCTCGTCTGCACGGCGATCTCGTCGCGGACCCGCTCGGGCGTCTCCGGCTGGAGGGCGAGGACGCCGAGGAGGTCGTTGCCCAGCTCCACCGCCTCCCGGTAGTTGCCCTGCTGGTCGTAGTAACCCCACAACGTCTCCAGCAGGTCGTTGAGCCCGACGATGTCGCCCGCGCTCACCCAGTAGGACCAGGCGGCCCGGAGGTTGCCCAGCTCCACCGACAGCGTCGCGAGCACGTCGTCGCGATCGGCGGGGCCGAAGCAGCCCTGCCACTGGCGGGCCAGGTCGGTGTAGTGCTCCGCGTGGGCGCGACGGACGGCTTCCGCGACGTCGGGTCGGGAGTCGAGCTGCTCGGCCGCGTACCCGCGAATGGTCCGGAGCATCGCCAGACGGGGCCGGCCGTCGCCGGACAGGGCGTTGAGCAGCAGGTTCTTGTCGAGCAGTGAGCCCAGGCACTCCACCACGTCGAGATCGCCGAGGGCGCTCACGCGCTCCATGACCGCTTCCACGTCGGAGATGCGTGCACCGCTGAACACCGACAGCGCGGCCAGGGCGGCCCGGTCCGCGTCGCGGAGCAGCTCGGTGCTCCACTCGATCGTCCGGCGGAGCGTCCGCTGCCGCTCCGGGAGGTCGCGCGGTCCGCCCCGGAGCTCGTCGAGCCGCTTCTCGAGGCGGGCGCGCAGCTCGTGGGCGGCGAAGAGGTTCACCCGTGCCGCGGCGAGCTCGATGGCCAGGGGCAGGCCGTCGAGCAGCGCGCAGATCGCGGCCACGTCGGTGACGTTCTCGTCGGTCAAGGCGAATCCCGGCACCAGGGCGGCGGCTCGGTCGACGAACAGGCGGACGGCCTCGGACCCCCGGGCGCCGGCGAGCGTCGTCGTCGGCTCGGGGAGCGACAGGGGCGGGACCGCGACGCGGATCTCACCGCGCACCCGCAGGAACTCCCTGCTGGTGACCAACACCGTGAGGTGGGGACAGCGCTGGAGCAGCTCGCTGACGCCGGTGGCCGCGTCCGTCACCTGCTCGAAGTTGTCGAGCACCAGCAGCATCCGGGCATTGCGCAGGCCGCGCGCGAGCGCTTCGCGGGGTGGGTCCTCGGTCGTTCCCGGGAGGGGCACCGCACGAACGATGGCGGCGAAGACCTCGTCCGGCTCGTGCTCCGCGCTCAGATCCACGAAGAACACGCCGTCCGCGAAGTCGGGGACGACGTCGGCGGACACCTCGAGGGCCAACCGGGTCTTGCCGGCCCCACCCGGGCCGGTCAGCGTCACCAGGCGGACGTCGCGGGACCGGAGGAGGCCGCGCAGCTCGCCGCGCAGCGCCTCCCGGCCGATGAACGACGAGGGGTGGACGGGCAGGTTCGTCGGCACGTCCTCCGGAGCCGCCGCCCCCTCATCGACGGCGTCGAACCGCTCGGTGAGCAGGACCGCGAGGTCATCGAGGACCAGGTCGTGCAGTTCGGCGGGGTCGCGGAAGGACTTGTACGACGCGCTGTCCTCGTCCTTGAGGCGCCCGATGAGCGCCACCAGGCCCGGCTGGATGTCGGGCGCCGGGCGCTTGACGTAGACGAGCCGGGGCATGCCCGCGGACCGGACGTACTCGTCCTCCAGGCCGGAGATGCTCATGTCGGGAGCCACCCAGCCGTAGCTCTGCCAGTAGATGCCGATGAAGACGTCGGACTGCTCGAGGTAGGAGCGGTACAACGCCTGCGGCGGGTGGGGCCGCGCCCCCAGCTCGAACATGATCGGGGTCAGCCGGAGCTGCTGCACCGCGTCCCGGACCGTCGCGCGCTCCTGCGCCAACTCACCGAGGGTCGAGGACACGAAGACACGGAGACGCTGATCGGGGGTCCGGATCCGTCGTCCGTTCACGCTGCGATCCCTCGGAACCACTGGAGTTCGGGCGCGACATCGTGGCACGGACCGGAGCCGGATGGGACCGCTCGCCGCGCGGCGGACGGCCGGGCCACGACGAGCTGGAGGGTGCGCCATCAGGGACTCGAACCCCGAACCCGCTGATCAAGAGTCACGCCGGGGACGTATCGGGGAGTGGTCCGGCGTGACGCCTTGAGGACCGACGCTTCTGGCCCGCGCTGCGGTAGTAACCCCGCCGGAACACCGTCGTTTACCGAGCGCACGTCACCCGGGTCGCACGAACGTCCTCATTCGCTTTCCTCCAAGGGATGTCCCCTATGAGCACTTCTCGGCTTCGTGCTGTCCGGGCAGGAACGGTGATGGCCGTTCTGCTGGTACTCCTCTCGCCGTTCGCCGCACCGAGCACCTCCGCTGCGCCGGTCGATCCGGCCGTTCCTGCTCCGATCGCGCTCGATCCGGGGGTGGAGGCCGTTCGGGTGCCGATGGTCGCGTGGTCGACCTGCAGTGATGTCCCGGCCCTCATCGCCGACGCGATCCAGGCGGGACGCGACCTCGCCGCCTGCATCACCGCCGAGCCGGGGGTGGCGCTCCCGAAGACGACCGCCGGGGGGCCGATCCCACCGCCCAGCAACTGCGGTACGCAGGGCTATTACACGATGACGCGTTTCTGGATGTGCGGTGTGTGGCTCAACAGACTCAACTTCATCGACACGCGCACCGGCGCCATCGTGGGAACCCTCGAATACGGTGTCGTCGATTACATCTACTCGTCCAACACGTCGGTGAACTTCATGCACCAGGTCCAGTGGGATTTCCACGCAGCGACCGGTGTGGGCCAGACCCTGCCGCAGACCATCTCGGGACGAGCGAGCTGCACAGGCAACTGCTACGTCAACACTCTCGACTTCCCCAGCCAGCCGGCCACCGTCGGTCGCCAGGCCTACGCCACGGCCCTGAACACCACGACGGCGACGACATCCGGCGCGATCGCGCACAGCAGCGCGACCACCTACTACCACTTCACCGGGTCCAACGGCACCAGCACGGAGGGCTCCATCACCGCGCCGCGGATCCGGTGCGACAACGCCATGCCCGGAACCATCAACACCGGCTGCGCCTTCGACCAGTTCGTCCCGACCATGCAGTACTCGCGCAGCGGCTCCCGCGCCCAGGTGGCGGCACACATCCAGCAGGCGCAGGCGTCCGGGCTGCCAGGTTCGGCCTCGGCCCGGTCCTTCCTCCACCGATTGACCAACAGCACCCTGACCACCAAGAACGGCAGCACCGCGTGCGGGTCGCCGCCTCCGGCACCACTGGCTCCGGCCGGGAGCAGCTGTGACGAGTACCCGTTCCGGAGCACCTACGAGGGTGCCTACACCGGCGGGGGCACGGCCCGCACGCAGGCCGGCTGCTACTACGTCATCGTCAACCCGTCGACGGGATCCAGCGGCTACAGCATCTGCTCGGTCAACCTCGACCAGAACCGGAACGCAGGGGCGGACCTCGGCGGGTTCTACACCCGCAACCGGGTCATCAACGCCGATCCGTTCATGGTCGAGATCACCCCATGACGGAGCCACAGGAGTACGAGGCCGTCTTCGCCATCTCCCACGCGATCTTCCAGCTGACCGACTACGACGTCGTCCCGGAGATCGGTGACAACGTGGGTGGGCTCGCCGTCCCGCTGATCAACGGGGGAGCAGCGGTGCTCTGCGGGATCAGCGCCGGCCCGGTGCACGTACGGGCGCAGGTGTCCGCGACGCCACCACCGCCGGAGACGGCGGCGTGGGACGAGGTGGCCGAGATCGTGTTCGCCGCCCCCACGGGCAGCGTTCGGGTGACGCCGCTGTTCGAGGACCCGGTCCCGCAGATCGGCGTCCTCACGTCAGGGCCGGGGGAATACCGACTGCGGGTGTACGCGAGGGGGAGGGACACCGCCCCCGGCCGCTTCGTCGACACACCGACCGAGGACTACCTCATCCAGGTCTGGCCCGAGCAGCCGAGCCGCTAGCAGACCCCACGAGAAGGCCCCCCGAGCCCGAGAGGTGGCGAAACCGCATGTCTGCCCACCGTTGTCGTCGACGCGTCGCCCTGGCCGTCTGCGCGCTGCTGGCTCTCGCTGTCGAACCGGCGGCAGCGTCGACCGGGTCCGCCGCCGAGGACCCCTGCATGGACGGGGCGACCCTCGCCGTGACGACTCTGCCGCTCATCTCCCCGATGTGCGATCTCACCGGGCGGCTCGTGACCGGGGAAGGCGTGGGGGTCCGCGTCCCGCCGGCCGGTCAGGCCACTTCCATCCACGCCCTCGAGGTCGACGGCGAAGTCGTCCTCCAGGTCCGACACGAGACGGACGGACGCGTCACCGGCCTGCTATCGGTGCTCGGCCCGGAGAATGCGCCCGACCAGGCCGGGATCATCACGCAGGACATGGTCGGCGGGCAGGCGGCGTGCAGCGACCGGTCGTTCACCAGCTATGGGTCCAAGGAGTCGGACGACCGCCTCTGGTACTACAACAGCGACACCGATCCGACCGTCGGTTCGCCGGCGGCGCTGTACCACGAGCGGGGGGTCACCTCGGCGGTGGTCAATCTCCTCGCCGGGTACAACGACTGCGGGCTCGCTGGAGGGTTCCGCGCCTCTCAGACCTATCTGGGCAACACGACGGCGCGGTCGAACATCAGCTCGGACTCCACCTGCAACGGTCTCGACGGGGTCAACGTCGTGGACTGGGGCAGCATCAACAACGCTGATCACCTCGGGCTGACCTGTCGGTACGACTTCCTGCTCGACCTGCCAGGCTATGAGGAGATCATCGAGGCCGACATCAAGATCGGCAACAAGCACTCCTATCTCGCCGCGCTGCCGACGTCGGCCTGTGAGAACTCGTACGACGTCATGGCACTGATGACCCATGAGTGGGGCCACGCATTCGGACTCGGCCACACTCCCGATCCGGCAGCTGATCACCGTCAGCAGACGATGAATCCCTACCTGACCGCGTGCTCCACCTTCCAGCGGACGCTGGGGCGGGGTGACTGGACAGGGATGAACACCGTGTACGGACCTCGCTAGGGGATCGAAGCCGGTCGACGGCGGCCTGCGCGGGGTGCCCACACGTGCACCTGACGAGCTCGGGGAAGGGCCGGGACGACGAAGCGGCCCCGTCCGTCAGGACGAAGCCGCTGGTCGAGGGTGGTGCGCCATCAGGGACTCGAACCCCGAACCCGCTGATTAAGAGTCAGCTGCTCTGCCAATTGAGCTAATGGCGCGTGTCGTCCCGCGTGCGAGGCAACGAGGGAGAACGATACCAGCGCCCGCGCGGCCGGAGCGGAGTACCCATGGTGACCCTCATTGCACCGTGGACAGCCGGATTCGTCGTCCGAACGTGGACACTGGGGGCGATGTGCCCATCCGGGGGTGCGGGGGGCTGGCTGAGGGGGTCGTGGGAGTGCGACGGACGACGGCGGTGATCGCTGCTGGTGCGCTGCTGTTCCTGGCGGGATGCAGCGGGGACGACCCGAGGCAGACGGCGGAGCAGACGACGGCGGCGGCGGCGGACCCGGCGACCGTCACCGTGGCACCGGCCGACGGGGCCGCGGACGTGTCACCGGTCGAGCCGCTGGAGATCACCGTGACCGACGGCGAGCTCGCCGAGGTGACCGTCGTCGACGGCTCGGGCGCCGCGGTGGCCGGCGAGGTCGCCGAGTCGGCCGACGCCCCGGGCACCGAGGTGTGGACGCCGGAGACGCCGCTGGCCTACGGCACCAGCTACACCCTGACCGCGGTCGCCGCCAACGCCGACGACGAGGAGGCGACGGCGTCGACGACCTTCACGACCGTGACGCCGGCCACGCTGTCCACGCCGTCGATCGGCCCGCTCGACGGCATGGTCGTCGGGGTCGGACTCCCGATCCGCGTCTACTTCGACGAAGCCGTCACCGACAAGGCCGCGGTCGAGAGCCACCTCCTGGTGACCTCCTCGAACCCCACCGACGGCGTGTGGAGCTGGCTGTCGGACTCCGAGGTGCACTTCCGCCCGTCGGAGTACTGGCCGGAGAACACCGACGTCACGCTCGACGCCAACCTGTACGGCGTCGACTTCGGCGACGGCATCTGGGGCGAGAAGAACCGCCGCGTGTCCTTCACGATCGGCGAGCGGCACGTCTCGATCGCCGACGCCGGCAACCACACGCTGCAGGTCTACGACGGCGACCAGCTGGTCCAGACCTTCCCGATGAGCGCCGGCGGGCCGGACTTCCCGAGCCGCAACGGGCCGCACGTGGTCACCGAGCTCAACCGCGACCGGGTCATGGACTCGAGCACCTACGGGGTGCCGGTCGACAGCCCCAACGGGTACCGCACCCCGGTCGAGTACGCCGTCCGGCTGTCCAACAACGGCGAGTTCGTGCACGCCGCCCCGTGGTCGGTCGCGCAGCAGGGCCGCGAGAACGTCTCGCACGGCTGCATCAACCTCTCCACCGACCGGGCGGCATGGTTCTTCAACTTCTCGCAGCCGGGCGACGTCGTCGAGATCCGCAACTCGATCGGCCCCACCCTCTCGGCCGCCGACGGCGACATCTACGACTGGGCGATCCCGTGGGACGAGTGGCAGGCCGGTAGCGCGCTGAAGTGAGCCGCTCGCTCTGCGTCCCGGAAAGTTTCCGTGCGGCGGGTCGAGGGCACCGGTGGTCCACGGGGTCGTGAAAGGGGTTCGTCGTGGACACCTGGCTCATCGTCCTGATCGTCGTCATCGCCGTCGTCGTGCTGCTGCTCGTCGCGCTGGCCCTGTCCCGTCGCTCGCGCGTCGCCCAGGTTCGCAAGCGCGAGCAGGCGCGCGAGCACCTGCAGGAGGCCCAGGTCCGGGGCGCGCAGGCCGCGAAGGAGCAGGCCCTCGCCGAGGAGCAGGCCGCGCGCGCCCGGCGGGAGCGGGCCGAGGTCGAGGAGCGGGCCGCTCTGGCGGAGCAGGATGCCCGCGAGCGCGCGGCCCGGGCCGACGAGGAGCAGGCGGCCGCGTCGGAGTTGCGCGCCAAGGCCGAGAAGCTCGCGCCCGACCTCGCTGCCCGCGAGCAGCAGCACCCTGCCGACGGCACCCGCCGGTTCGACGGGACCGGTCATCAGACCGAATACCCCGACCAACCCGGCGGCGAGGGTGCCACGCGCCGCTGAGTTCCGCCGCTCCGAACGGTCTCCAGTACGTGGGGGCGTCGCCGGGGCTCGATCCTGTCGGTCCCGGGTCCTACGGTCGCCCCCACGTCGAGCCGTCGACCTCGGAGGGGCACCATGAGCGACCTGCTGGCCATCGGAACGCGCAAGGGACTGTGGCTCGCCCGCAGTGACGACGACCGCCGCACCTGGACGGTCGACGGCCCGCACCTGCTCGCCCAGGAGGTCGCGGCCGTCTCCATCGACACGCGGCGGCCCACCCCGCGGATCCTGGCCGGCATCCAGTACGGCCACTGGGGGCCGTCGGTGATGTCGTCCGACGACCTCGGCGGCAGCTGGCAGGAGACCGACCACGGCGCCATCCGCTTCCCCGAGGACGCCGGCGCCGCCCTCGCGCGGGTCTGGCAGCTCCGCCCCGACTCCGCGGACCGCCCCGACGTGGTCTGGGCCGGCTGCGAACCGCACTCGCTGTGGCAGAGCACCGACGGCGGGAGCAGCTTCGAGCTGGTCCGCGGCCTGTGGGACCACCCGCACCGCCCCACCTGGCAGCCCGGCGGCGGCGGCGCTGCCGTGCACACCGTGCTGCCCGATCCGGCCTCGGACCGGGTGACGATCGCGATGAGCACCGGCGGGGTCTACGTCAGCGAGGACCGCGGCGCCTCCTGGGAGCCGCGCAACAAGGGGATCGGCGCCGAGTTCATGCCCGATCCTCAGCCCGAGTACGGGCAGTGCGTGCACAAGGTCGCCGTCGACGCGTCGGGCCCCGACCGGCTCTACGCCCAGAACCACGGCGGGGTGTACCGGTCCGACGACGCCGGCGGCAGCTGGTCGTCGATCGCGGCCGGGCTGCCGGCCGATTTCGGCTTCCCGATCGTCGCCTCGCCCCGCACGCCCGGTACCGCGTGGGTGATCCCGCTGGTGGCCGACATGCAGCGGGTGCCGCCGCAGGGCCGGCTGCGGGTGCACCGCACCCGCGACGCGGGGGAGACCTGGACCGAGCTGGGCGCCGGCGCCCTGCCCGACGCCGCCTGGACGGCGGTCATGCGCGATGCCTTCTGCGTCGACGAGGGCGACCCCACCGGCATCTGCTTCGGCACCCGCGACGGCTGCGTCTACGCCAGCGCCGACGAGGGCGACAGCTTCACGCTGGTGGCCGCCCACCTGCCCGACGTCCTCACCGTCCGCGCGGCGCGGATCCCGTGACGGTCCAGGTCGTGCTGCCGGGTTCGCTGGCCGACCTGGCCGGCGGAACCCGGCACGTCGACGTCGACGTCGACGGGTCGGCGACCGTGACCACCGTGCTCGACGGGCTGGCGGTGGGGCGGCCGCTGCTCGACCGGCGCATCCGCGACGAGACCGGCCAGCTGCGGCGGTTCGTGAACGTCTACGTCGACGGGGAGGACGTGCGGTTCGACCGGGGGGTGGCGACGGCGGTGCCCGACGGTGCCGTCGTGCAGGTGCTGCCGTCGGTCGCCGGCGGGTGAGCGGGGGTCAGAGGGCGGCGAGTTCGGCGCACTGCGGGCACAGCTGCTGGTCCACGTACCCCTCGGGCGGCCAGGGGAGCTGCTCGTCGATGGAGACGTAGGCGCCGCACAGTGCCTTTCGGCTCTGCCCGTTGACCCGGCCGATCGTGGCGTGCGCGGGGCCGATCTGCCGAGGCTTGAGGCCCTCGGCGCCGTACGAGCCGACCATCACGACCGCGTGGGCCGTGCCGTAGGCGTAGACGCTGGTCATGCTCGTCAGGGTCCGAGGGTCCCGGCCGAGGCGCCAGCACATCGGCAGGCGTGTCAGGCGCACCCGCCCCAGTCGCCCCGCCCGTCACTGCGGGGCGGCCTGCGAGCGCTCGGGGCCTTCGGGAACCCGTGCGTATCGGAGGTGGACCGACTCCAGGTTGTGGTCAACATCGCCCGCGGGCTGCCGATCAACACAGGGTGACGACATCGATCGGGACGACGCAGTCCCCGCAGCCCTCCACCGGCTTCTGGGCCGCCGTCCCGCGCGGCGTGCGACTCGACGAGCGCAGCTTCGTCACGCGGCACCGCATCATCTCCGCCGTCCTCCTGCTGCACCCGCCGGCGCTGGCCGCGCTCGGCGTGGTGCGCGGCGTCGGCGGCTGGCTGCTGTGGGGGCAGCTCGCGGTGATCGTCCTCGCGCTGGTCGTCGGCCAGGCCGCGCGCTCCCAGGTCGTGCGGGCCAGTGCCGTCAGCCTCGGGCTCATGATCGGCGCCGACGTCCTCGTGCACGTGGGTGGTGGCCTGACCGACCTGCACATCTGGTTCTACGCACTGCTCGCGCTGGTCGCGCTCTACCAGGCATGGACGCCGTTCCTGCTGGCCGTCGCCTTCGTGGCGGTGCACCACGCAACGATGAGCCTGCTGATGCCCGAATCGGTGTTCTCCACCCACGAGGCGCAGGCCAACCCGATCCTGTTCGCCCTGCTGCACGCGGTCTTCCTGCTCGCCGAGGCCTTCTTCCTCGCCTACGGCTGGAAGTTCACCGAGACCGCCGACCGCGCCCGCCGGGCGGAGCAGGCCCGGGCCGAGGAGCAGGCCGCCGCGCAGGCCCGGGCCCAGGCCGAGCTCGCCGAGGAGCGCGCACGGACCGCCGAGAACTCCGCCGCTGCGCTCGCCCAGCGCGAGGAACGGGCGGCCCTGCTCGAGCAGCAGCTCTCCGAGCTGGTCGAGGCCGGCCGCCGGCTCGACGCGAACGTCGGCACCGCCACCGAGGTGATGACCGGCCTGCGCGCGGCGATCACCGAGATCTCCGGCGCCGCCAGCCACGCGTCGACGACGGCCACCGAGGCCAGCGCCGGCTCGCGGGAGAGCGCCGCGACCGTGGAGCGCCTCGCCGCCACCATGACCGAGATCGACCAGATCGCCGGCAGCATTTCCACGATCGCCGACCAGACCAACCTGCTGGCGCTCAACGCGACCATCGAGTCGGCCCGCGCCGGGGAGGCGGGCAAGGGCTTCGCCGTCGTCGCGGGGGAGGTCAAGGACCTCGCCTCGGAGACCGCCAAGGCCACCGAGCGCATCCGCACCGTCGTCGACGCCGTCCGTGGCGAGGTCGACGCCGCGGGCACCGCCCTCGCCCACGTGCAGGAGGTCATCCAGGGCGTGGTCGAGGCGCAGGGCACCATCGCCGCCGCCGTCGAGGAGCAGAGCGCGTCGACCGCCCAGGCGCAGGAAGCCATCGTCGGCGCCTCGCGGGAGGCGACCCGCATGGCGGCCGATCTTCAGCGCATCGTCGCGGGGGTCTGACCGCCCCGGACCGGCCGCCGCGGCTCGGGTGCGACCAGCCCGTGCCGGTGCGCGATCGCGACGATCTCGGCACGCGTGTGCGCGTCGAGCTTGGCCAGGATGTTGGAGACGTGGCGCTCCACCGTCCGGTGGCTGATGAACAGCTCCGCACCGATCTGCCGGTCCGTCCGGCCCCGCGCGACCAGGCACAGCACGTCGGACTCCCGGGCGCTGAGCCCGAACGGCGCGACCCCGTCGGTCGGGCGGTCCTCCAGCGGGAGGCGGGCCCGTGCCGCCGTCGCCTCCACGGCGCGCAGCAGGTGCCGGGCCCGGGCGGCGATGGCCGCCCCGTGCGCGGCGCGCAGCGCGACCGCCGCCGCTGCGCGTCGGCGGTCGGCCAGCAGGCACTCGGCCTCGCGCAGCCGGGCGCACCCGGCCTGGTAGACGTCGCCCAGGTCCTGCCACGCGCCGGCCGCGTCCGACCACGCCCGGGCGCCGTCCTGGCCGGTCGCGCGGGACAGTTCGGCGCGGGCGACCGCGAGGGCGGCGGTGGCAGGAGCCAGCAGGAACTCCGGTCGCTGCGTGGCACCTTCGGCGGCGGCGACGAGCTCGCCGGCCACCGCGCACCACCGGCGTTCCTCGGCGGCCCGGTGCGCCCGCTGGCCGGCGACCGCGCCGTCGGCGGCCGCTCCCGCGGCGGCCGCGAGGACCGGGACGAGGTAGGCGGCGTCGCCGTCCGACCACGTCCGCCGGCGCACCTCCGCGGCCAGGTCCAGCGCAGCGGGCCACTCGCCGCGCCAGCGCAGGGTCTCCAGCAGCGCCCGGACCACCGGCAGGACGAGGTGCCCGTCGACGACGTGCCGGCCCAGCCGGCGGGCGCTCAGCAACTCGCTGCGCGCCTCGTCGAGCCGCCCGCGCCGCAGCGCGAGGGCGCCCCGCATGCCGTGCGCGCGCACCGCGTCGATGCCCTCCGGATGGAGGGCGAAGGCCTCGCGCAGCAGATACTCGGCCTCGTCGGACCGGCCGAGCACGAGGAGCGAGTCCACCGCGTCGCAGCGGCACCAGATGCCCTTGCGCCGCTGCAGCCCCAGCTGCTCGACGGTGGCGATGCCGCCGAGCGCGACCGCGAGCGACTCGGGGAAGCGGCCGGCGTCGAACAGCACGGCAGCGAGGTTCACCACCGCCCGCGCGACGTCGTCCACGTCGTCGGAGCCCTCGCGGGCGATCCGCGCCGCGGCGCGTAGCTCCTCGATGCCGCGGTCCACCTCGCCGAGGTGAGCCAGCGCCACCCCGAGGTTGTTGCGGGCGTGCCCCTCGGTCGCCCGGCCGTCGGGTACCTGTCGGGCCAGGTCGATGGCCAGCTCCGCCTGCGCGCGGGCCTCGTCGAACCGCCCGGAGAGCATGAGCACCTGCGAGTAGCCGCTGATGATCGCGGCCTGCCAGTGGGTCACCGGGTCCTCGGGCACCAGGTCGACGGCGCGGCGGTAGGCCGTGAGCGCGTGCTCGCCCTCGGCCGCCATCCAGAGGTAGCGGCCGAGCCGCTCGTGCAGGTAGGCGTGGTGGTGCCGTTCGGCGGGGTCGACGCAGCCGATGGCCTGCTGGACGAGGTCGGCGGCCCGCCGGGCGGCCCCGAACAGGTGCGCCACCTCCGCCGCGTCCCAGAGCAGCCGGTACCGCGGCACGGGCAGGTCTTCGTCGTCGCCGGGCAGCGCGATCACCCGCTCGTAGTGCGTGAGCGCCTCGGCGAACGCGAGGGTCCGGGCGGCCTCTCGGGCGGCCGCGAACGACGCGCGGCGGCCGCGCGCCTCGTCCCCGGCCGCGAGCCAGTGGTGGGCGATGCGCCCGGCGAGGCCGTGCCGGCTCTCGGCGAGGGACGGCGTGGCGGCCAGCGCCTCGGCCAGCCGGCGGTGCACGCGGGCACGCTCGCCGGGCAGCAGGGACGCGGCGACCGTCTCGTGCAGCAGCGCGTGCCGGAACACGTACGCGCGGCCGTCGGTCACGAGGACGTGCCGGTCGAGCGCATGGCGCAGGGCGTCGTCCAGCGCCGCGTCGTCCAGGTCCACCGCCCGTGCCAGCAGCGCGTGCTCCACCCGCCGTCCCGCAGCGGCCGCCGCACGCACGACCCGGCGCGTCCCGGGCGGCAGCGCGTGCACGCGGGCCTCCAGCAGGTCGCGGACCGTCACCGGCACGACGTCGGCAGCGCCGAGCGCGATCAGCTCCTCGGCGAAGAACGGGTTTCCCTCGGCCCGGGCGTAGACCTGGTCCAGCCGGGCCGGCGTCGGGGGGACGCCGACGATCCCGCTCAGCTGCAGCGCCTGCTCGGCGCGGGTGAACGGCCGTAGCTCGACGCGGTGCGCGCCCGCCGCCGCCAGCTGGGCCAGGAACCGGGGGACGGCGTGCTCCTCGTCGGCCTCGTCGGTGCGGGCGGTGAGCAGCAGCAGCGTGCGCGGGGGGAGTCGGTGGGCCAGGAGCGCGAGGAGGTCGCGGGTGGCCCGGTCCGACCAGTGCAGGTCTTCCACGAGCAGCAGGAGCGGGCGTCGTGCCGCCAGGCCGCTGAGCAGGGAACGGAGGGCCGAGTAGAGCCGGCTGGTGCTCGCTGCGGTGACGTCGGGCGCGTCGTCGACGTCGGGCAGCAGCCGGGCGAGCTCGTTGCCGGTGGCGCCACCCAGCGCGCGGACCGCCGCCGCGCCCTCCCTCGCGGCGAGGTCGGAGAGCACATCGACGAACGGGGCGTAGGGGAGCACGTCGGAGCCGACCTCGACGCAGCCGCCGGTGAGCAGCTCCACGTCGCCCGCTCCGCCGAGCAGCTCGCGGACCAGCCGGGTCTTGCCGAGGCCGGCCTCGCCGGCGACGACGGCGCACGCGCTGCCGCCGGCGAGGACCTCCCCGAGCACCCGTCGCAGCTCCGTCAGCTCCTCGCCCCGCCCGATCAGGGCGGGGCTGGAGACGCGGGTCAGGACCGCCACGGCGCCCCACTATCCGCCGTTCCGCTCGGCCGCGACAGCGGTTCCCGCCCGTGCCTCAGGTTCCTTCCTGGACCGGGGTCAGCTCGTCGGCCAGCAACCCGTGTGCCTCCTGGTGCACGCGGACGGCCGTCTCGGCGTCGGGTGCGTCGACCAGGCAGAACACCTTGCCGGAGCCCTCGTCGAACCAGTACCGGCGGTAGTCGACGCCGTACTGGGGGCCGACCTCGAGGTCCCGCTTGTGGGCACCGGCCACCGCCTCGGCGGTGAGGCCGTCGACCTTGTGGTGCACATCCATGAACAGCGGCATGTCGCCCCGTCCTTCCGTCCCATCGGTGTCCGGCGGTCCTCCGCCGGTCCACCGACTCTGGGCCGCCCCGCGTCTCCGGCGTTAGGTGGGACCACGTAGTCGCCCGTGCGGACTCCCCGCACTTCGCGGCCGGACAGGAAGGCAGTGCAGATGGCCGAGGACGAGGGAACGAGGGTGGGTCAGCTGGTGGCGGCCACGCGCGACGCGCTGACCGTCCGCCGGGTGTTCGGCGAGGCCTACGAGCGCGACGGGGTGACGGTGATCCCGGCAGCGGTCCTCCGCGGCGGCGCGGGCGGCGGCGCGGGATCGGACGAGAACGGCCAGCAGGGGGAGGGCGGCGGCTTCGGCGTGATCGCCCGGCCGGCCGGCGCCTACGTCGTCAAGGACGGCGAGGTCCGCTGGCGGCCGGCGTTCGACCTCAACCGGACGATCGGCCTCGTCGCCGCCGTCGCCGTGACGTGGTTGCTGACCTCCGGCCGGCGCCGCGGGCGGTGATCAGAAGGTGAGCACCCGATCGGCCTCGACGGTCCACGCGGCGAGTTCGGCCATCGTGGACCGGGCGGCCTCCTCGATCAGCCGGTCGGCCGTCAGGCCGCGGGCGTCCAGGCAGGTGCCGCAGCAGGCCACCGTGCCGCCCTTGCGGCTGAACGTCCGCAGCATGCGGTCGAGCTGGTAGTACCCGTCAGGGGTGTGCTGCCCGGAGACCGCGCAGGTGACGGCGTCGCCCATGAGGAAGACCGTGGGGTCGACGTCGTCGCGCTCGGCCAGCGCGATGGCCAGGCGCAGGGCGTTGTACGTCTCGTCGGAGCCGTACGCGGGGCCGTTGACGACGAGCAGGACGCGGGTCATGCGGAGACCTTCCTGGGGCGGTGGGTCTCGTACATGCGTCCCGCGACCACGAGGGCGGAGCCCGCGCTGATGGCCGCGGCGGCCCAGACGGCGGCGTGCAGGCCCAGGAGGTCGGCCACGATCCCGCCCAGGACCGCCCCGACGGCGTAGCCGAGGTCGCGCCAGACTCGGTAGACACCCACGGCCCGGCCGCGCCAGGCGGGGTGCGCCACGTCGCCGATCACCGCCAGCAGGGTGGGGTAGACCATCGCGGTGCCCGCCCCGAGCAGGACGGTGCCCGTGGCCCATCCGGCGAATCCGTCGGAGGCGGCGATGAGCGCGAGGGCGGCGGCCTGGGCGGTCATGCCCGCGGTGATCAGGTGCTTGCGCCCGACCCGGTCGGACAGGGCGCCGGTGATCAGCTGACCGGCGCCCCACACGCCCGGGTAGAGAGCGAACAGCAGCCCGATCTGGCCCACCGGCAGGTCGGCGGTGGCGAACAGCAGCGGGAACAGACCCCAGGACAGGCCGAAGTTGAGGTTGTTGACCAGCCCGGCCTGGCTGGCCGAGGACAGCGCGGGCTCCTTCAGGCTGGTCTGCGCCCAGATCTGCCGGTCGGTGAGGCCGGCGTGCAGGTGGTCGTGGCGGCCGTCGGCGCGGGGGGTGTGCTGGCCGGCCTCGAGGTGGGCGTGGCCGCGGGTCTCCTTCACGAACGCACCGGACAGCAGCAGTGCGAGGGCGGTGTAGGCGATCCCGAGCAGGAACGGCGCGGGCCGGAGTGCGAACTGTTCGGCCAGGTAGCCCGCGAGCAGTGAGGTCACCGCGACCGCGCCGTAGCCGGCCGCCTCGTTCAGGCCCATCGCCAGGCCGCGCTGGCGCGGGCCGACCAGGTCGATCTTCATCACCACGGTGGTGGACCAGGTCAGCCCCTGGTTGATGCCGAGCAGCACGTTTGCCGCCACGACCCAGCCCCAGTTGGGGGCGGCGATCAGCATGAGCGGCACGGGGACGGCGAACAGCCACCCCGCCAGGAGCACGGGCTTGCGGCCGTAGCGGTCGGAAAAGGTGCCGGCGAACCAGTTGGCGATCGCCTTGGTGATACCGAACGCCGCCACGTACGTGAAGATGAAGGTGTAGCCGGTCAGCCCGAACTCGCTCTCGGCGAGCAGCGGCAGCACCGTCTGCTGCTGGCCGACCATGCCGCCGACGAGGGCGTTGACCGCGACCAGCAGCGTGAACTGCGCGGCGTTGGCGCGCAGGCCGAGCCGGACCGGCCGCGAGGTACCCGCGGTCATGCGCCCCCCTCGTTCAAGACAATGCTTGAACGATGCCTCGGTTCACGTAGGCTGTCAAGCGATCGCTTGAATGGGAGTAGGCATGGGAAACCGGCAGGCTAAGGACGAGCTCTACGACGCGCTGGCGTCGGTGGCGAAGGCGCTGGGCAACGGCCGGCGTGCCGAGCTGGTCGACGTCCTGGCCCAGGGTGAGCGCAGCGTCGAGGAGCTGGCCGGCGAGATCGGGCAGTCGATGGCCAACACCAGCCAGCACCTGCAGTTCCTGCTGCGCGCGGGGCTCGTGCGCACCCGTCGCGACGGGGCGCGGGTGTTCTACTCGCTGGCCAGCGATGCCGTCGGTGCGCTGTGGCGGGCGATGCGCGAGGTCGCCGGCGCGCACGTCGCCAGGATCGACGAGCTGGCCACCGCCTACCTGGGCGACCGCTCCCGGCTCGCCACGATCAGCCGCGAGGAGCTCCTGGAGCGGATGCGCGCCGGGGAGGTCGTCGTGCTCGACGTGCGGCCGCGGGCCGAGTACGCCGCCGGCCACCTGCCCGACGCGGTCAACGTGCCGCCCGACGAGCTGGCGGCGCGGCTCGCCGACCTGCCCGCCGGTCAGCCGGTCGTCGCCTACTGTCGCGGCCCGCTGTGCGCCTACGCCGACACGGCCGTGCGAGCGCTCACCGGGCAAGGACGCCCGGCGCTCCGGCTCGTCGACGGGCTACCCGAGTGGGCTGCCGCAGGCCTGCCGGTCGTCCGCGCGTCCGCCTGACCGCGGCCCCGTCGGTGCACGTCGGGCGGAAGTGCTCCTGTTCTCGGGACTTCGGCAATTATCCGGCGGGTGGGCGCGTGCGCGACGGTCGTGGTGGTGGGGGACCGACAGCGGTGTCTCGCCGACGGGCAGAGGGATGGGGTTCCGATGATGTACTGGAGCGACTACGACCCGAGCGGCTGGGGCTGGGTCGTGATGACCGTCGGCATGCTCGTCTTCTGGGGGCTGCTGGTCACCCTGGCCGTGGTGCTGGTGCGCGGACTGAACCGTCCGAGCGACCAGGGCCACGGGCTGCGTCCCACGCCCGAGCAGTTGCTCGCCGAACGGTTCGCCCGCGGCGAGATCGACGAGGACGAGTACCGACGGCGGCTGGCCACGCTGACCGGCGCCGACCGGACCGCGCGCGTGCCATGACCCCGGTGCCGCCAGGAGGCGGGGCATCCGGCTGAGTCCATCGCCTGCGCCTGCTTTCGCTCCCTGGACGAAATACCCCTGGGGGGTATAGCGTTCGCGGCGACACAGGATGTCGGCTCGGACGAGGAGTGGTCATGTCGGTTCAGCAGCAGACCGTCGTGCTGGAGGTCGCCGGGGTGCACTGGGCGTCGGAGAAGGCGGTCACCGAGGCGGTGCTCGGTCGACGCCCGGGCGTGCTGCACGTCGAGGCGAACCCGGTGGGCCAGACGGCGACGGTCACCTACGATCCGGCGCAGACCTCGGTGGCGCAGCTGAGCGGGTGGGTCCGAGACTGCGGGTACCACTGCGCCGGCCAGTCGGTGCCGCAGCACGTGTGCGACCCCGCAGCCGAGCCCCGAGAGCACGCCGGCGCCGGACCGGACGAGCACGCCGGGATGACCGCCCAGGACGCCATGGGTCACGGTGGCCACCACGCCGGCATGTCGATGGCCGACATGGCCCGCGACATGCGCAACCGGTTCCTGGTCGCGGCGCTGCTGTCGATCCCGATCCTGTTGTGGTCGCCGATCGGCCGGGAGGTGCTCGGGTTCACCGTCGCGGCGCCCTTCGGGCTGCGCGACGACGTCTTCTCGCTGGTCCTGTCGCTGCCGGTCGTCTTCTACAGCGCCTGGATCTTCTTCGACGGCGCCTACCGCGCCTTGCGCGCGCGGACGCTGGACATGATGGTGCTGGTCGCGGTCGCGGTCGGCGCGGGCTGGCTGTACAGCCTGGTCATCACCCTGACCGGTGGCGGCGAGGTCTTCTACGAGGCCGCCACCGTGCTCACCGCGTTCGTGCTGCTCGGGCACTGGTTCGAGATGCGGGCCCGCGGCGGCGCCAACGACGCCATCCGCACCCTCCTGGAGCTCGCCCCGCCCCGGGCACTCGTGCTGCGCGACGGCGAGCCGGTCGAGGTGCCCACGGCCGAGGTCGTGGTCGGCGATCTGCTGCTGATCCGGCCCGGCGCCAAGATCCCGGTCGACGGGCTGGTCGACGACGGCGAGTCCGAGGTCGACGAGTCGATGGTGACCGGTGAGAGCCTGCCGGTGCACAAGGCCGCCGGCGCCGAGGTCATCGGCGCCTCGGTGAACACCACCGGCGCGCTGCGGGTGCGGGCGACGAAGGTGGGCGCCGACACCGCGCTGGCCCAGATCGTCAAGCTGGTGCAGGAGGCGCAGGCGTCCAAGGCCCCGGGGCAGCGACTGGCCGACCGGGCCGCCTTCTGGCTGGTGTTCGTCGCCCTCCTCGGCGGCGGCCTGACCTTCGCCGTCTGGTTCCTGTCGGGCGCCACCTTCGCGACCGCCATGCTCTTCGCCATCACCGTGGTCGTGGTCACCTGCCCCGACGCGCTCGGCCTGGCCACACCGACGGCGATCATGGTCGGCACCGGTCTCGGCGCGCAGCGCGGCGTGCTGTTCAAGAACGCCACGGCTCTGGAGACGTCGGCTCGCATCGACACCGTGGTGATGGACAAGACCGGCACCCTGACGAAGGGCGAGCCGGAGGTCACCGACGTCCTCGTCGAGGGCATGGCCGCCGACGACGTCCTGGCGCTGGCCGCCGCGGTGGAGCGGGAGTCCGAGCACCCGCTGGCCGCCGCGGTCGCCCGTCACGCGACCGAGCAGGGGGCTCCGGCGCTCCGCGCCGAGGGCTTCCGCAACGTACCCGGCCACGGTGCCGGCGCCACCGTCGGCGGGCGCCGGGTGCTGGTGGGCAATGCCAGACTGATGGCCGACGAGGGTGTCGAGCTGGGGGCGCTGGCCGCGCGGCGCGATGAGCTGGCCGGCGGGGGACGGACCGCGGTGCTGGTCGCCGTCGACGGCCGTGCCGTCGGGGTGATCGGCCTGGCCGACGCGGTCCGCGAGACGTCCGCGGCGGCGGTGGCTGCCCTGCACGAGGCGGGCGTCGAGGTGGTGATGCTCAGCGGCGACAACGAGGCCACCGCCCGGCGCATCGCCGGCCAGCTGGGCATCGACACCGTCATCGCCGAGGTCCTGCCCGGCGACAAGGCCGCCACGATCACCGAGCTGCAGCGGTCGGGCAAGCGGGTCGCGATGGTCGGCGACGGCGTCAACGACGCACCGGCGCTCGCCGCCGCCGACCTGGGCATCGCGATCGGCGCCGGCACGGACGTCGCGATCGAGACCGCCGACGTCGTCCTCATGCGGTCCGACCCGCTCGACGTCCCCATCGCCCTGACCATCGGGCGCGGGACGTTGCGCAAGATGCGGCAGAACCTCGGCTGGGCGATCGGCTACAACGCGATCGCCCTGCCGATCGCGGCCGGCGTGTTCGAACCGGCCTTCGGGCTGGTGCTCCGGCCGGAGATCGCCGCCCTGTCGATGTCGGGCTCGAGCTTCCTGGTCGCCGTCAACGCCCTGCTGCTCAAGCGGCTGCGGCTGCCCGCCGTCCCCGAGGCGCCCGCGCCCCGGGCTGCCACGGCGCCCGAGCCGGAACCCGTCTCACGCTGAGGGTTCGACATTCGTAGGCTCGAAGGGCGAAGGGGGGCTCATGGGGGCACGACTGTGGACGGCGCTGCTCGTGCTGGCCGCAGTCTTCGCCATGCACGGGCTGCAGTGCGCGGCAGGCGACGGGGACGGTTCCGCCGCGGCATCGGCGCACGTCATCAGCCCGGCGCACCTCGGCGCGGTCGTCGCGACCGCACCGGGCCCGGCGCACGTCGGCGAGATGTCCGTCGCCGGCATCCCCGACGAGCCGATGCCGGGCCATGGCGGCGGCACGCCGCACGACACGGCCGCGCACCTGTGGACGCTGTGCCTGGCGGTGCTGGCCGCCGCCCTCGCCGTCCTGCTCGCGTGGCTCGTGCCCCGCGCGAGGCACCTGAGCGCACCCGCCCTCGGGTACGCGCGGGCCCGGCTCCGATCGCTGGCGCCCCCGCGACCACCGGATCTCTCCGCTCTCTGCCTGCTGCGGATCTAGGGCGACCGCCCGACCGCCCCGCCCCAGCACCCGCTGGCCCGGCGCGGTCTCCGGCACGCCTTCGATCCCACCCAGTCAGGAGAAGAACGACATGACCCGCACCACCGCACGCTTCACCGGCCTCGCCGGCGCCCTCGTCGCCGGCACGCTGCTGCTGGCCGGCTGCGCCGACGACGGCTCCGACACCACGCACAACGGCCCGATGATGGGCAGCAGTAACAGCTCGGACAGCTCCTCCGGCGACGCCGAGGGCAGCTTCGACGACACCGACGTCGCGTTCGCCCGCGACATGATCCCGCACCACCAGCAGGCCATCCAGATGGCCCGGCTGGCGGACGGCCAGGCCGAGGACCCGCGCGTCCTCGACCTCGCCGGCCGCATCGAGGCAGCGCAGCAGCCGGAGATCGACACGCTGTCCGGCTGGCTGCAGGACTGGGACGCCGACACCGGTCACATGGACGACGACGGGATGGGCGGCATGGGCGGGATGGGCGGGATGATGTCCGAGCAGGACATGCACGCGCTCATGAACGCCACCGGCGCGGAGTTCGACCGGCTGTTCCTGGAGCAGATGATCACCCATCACAAGGGTGCCGTGCAGATGGCCGAGGCCGAGATCGCCGACGGGCAGAACCCCGACGCGATCGCGCTGGCCGAGTCGATCCGCGACAGCCAGACCGCCGAGATCGCCGAGATGGAGCAGCTGCTCACCGAGCTCGGCGGCTGAGCCGGCACCGGCGGGGCGGGCTGCCGTGCCCGTCCCGCCGGCGCCGAAGGCAACCGCCCGCACGGCCGGCGGCAGGTCAGCGCGTCAGCCGAGAGCGGCGATCAGGTCCCGGCAGGCGGATTCGCACCGCCGGCACGACTCGGCGCAGACCCGACAGTGCTCGTGCATCTCCGCGTGTGTGGCGCACTCGTCGCCGCACGCCTTGCACGCTGCCGCGCACGCCTCGAGCACCGCGCGCGTGAGGTTGGCGTCGTACCCGGTGTGCCGGGACAGCACCCGGCCGGTGCCATCGCAGACATCAGCACAGTCGGCGCAGGTACGGATGCACGTGGTCAGCTCGGCGACCATGTCCTCGGCCAGGCAGGCGTCGGCACAGGCGGTACAGGCCTGGGCGCACTCGATGCACGCTTCGATGCAGGCGGCCAGCTTGTCGCGGTCCACCCCTCCCAGGTCCTTCGGGTAGGTGTCGAGCATCTGAGCGGCCACGCTCATCGTGTCCTCCTTCGGGTTGGCACCGGACGTCCGGAAGGCGTCCGCTATGCAGACCGCCTACCCCGGCGACTGCCGTCCTGACCCGACGTCACAGATCTGTCATGTGGGGGCCGGGTGAGGACGGTTATCACCCGGCATGCCGCCTGCCCGGCGCCGGGGCCGGCGACAGGGCATGCTGAGCGGTGGAGCAGCGCCGGCCGGCGGGATCGAGGCAGATGAGCGAGGCACTGTGGGCGGACCGGCTGCGGCCGGGAACGGAGGCGGGGCTGCCGCCGACGTGGACGGTGCGACCGGCCACCGCCGCTGAACTGACCGCGCTGCGCGTGCGCCTGCGCGAGACGCTGCGCGACGGCGGCCGTCCCGCTGCGGCGACCGACGAGGAGGTGGAGTGGTTGCTGCTGGCCTTCGAGGAGCTGGCCAGCAACGCCCTCCGACACGGGCGGCCACCGGTCCAGGTGACGCTGCGCACCGGCGCTGACGGCTGGCTGCTGGAGGTCACCGACGCCGCGCCGGACCAGCCGCCCGCGGCGGCCATCGGCCGGGACCCCGCCGGCGGGGGGCTCGGTCTGCACCTGGTGGCCCGGGTCGCCTCGGAGCACGGCTGGACCGTGCGCGGGTCGCGCAAGCAGGTGTGGGCTCGAATCCGGTTCACCGCCGCCGCCACGGACCCGTCGGTTCCTCCGCCCCGGTCCGGCGGCAGTCCCCGTGATCGGACACCGCAGGGGCGGTAGCCGCCCGCCGGCACCGGGGGCAGCCGGGCACCGACGACTCGGACCGAGAGAGAGATACGGCGCTCGGGACCTGCCTCGGTGACCTTGATGGCTGGATACTGCGCTCGGCGGGCTCCAGCGTGGGGTATGCCACCGCCCTGCAGGGGAGACGTGGTGAACGAGTCCGCGGCGCACCGGCACCAACCGGAGGCGCCGGGCCCCGGGACGCGCGCCGGGCCCGCCGAGGACGACGCGGCGCAGCCCGGGGAGCTGCAGCGGTACCGGGCACTGGTCGAGTACGCGCCCGACGCGATCGTCATCCTCGACGTCGACGCGGGGCACTTCGAGACGGTGAACGCCGCGGCCGAGGCGCTGTTCGGCATGTCCCGCGCCGAGCTGCTGAGGGTCGGCCCGGTCGAGGTCAGCCCGCCTGTGCAGCCGGACGGGCGACCGTCGCCGGCTGCGGCGGTGGCGTACCTCGACCGGGCGCTGGCCGGAGAGCGCCCCCGGTTCGAGTGGGAGCACCGCCGGGCCGACGGGATGGACGTGCCGTGCGAGGTCACCTTGCTGCGGCTGCCCTCGGCCGACCGGCGGCTGGTGCGCGGCAGCATCCTGGACATCACCGACCGGCGGGCCGCTGAAGCCGCCCTCGCCGAGCAGGCCGCACGCCGGGCCGCCGAGCAGGCGGCCCGGCGCAGCGCCGAGGACAGCGTGGCCCGACTGCAGGCGACCGTCGCCGGCCTGAACGCCATCGTCTGGGAACGGCACCCGGCCACGCTGCGGCTGACGTTCGTCAACGAGCGGGCCGAGGAGCTGCTCGGCTACCCGGCCTCCCGGTGGCGGACCGAGGACGGGCTGTGGGAGTCGATCCTGCACCCCGACGACCGGGTCGAGGCGCTGGCCCGGGTGCGGGCCGCGATCGACTCCGACGCGGTCGACTTCACCCTCACCTACCGGGTGCGCGCCGCCGACGGCCGCTGGGTGTGGCTGCAGCACCTCGGCCACGTCGCGCGGGACGACGACGGTGTCGCCCACACCCTGCACGCGGTGCTGTTCGACGTCACCGACGCCAAGCGCCGCGAGCACTCCGCGGCGCTGCTGGCCGCCGCGGGCCAGGCGCTGGCCGCCCCGGGCGCGATGGTGGAGCGGCTGGCGGCGGTGGCCGCACACGTGGTCGCGCAGTGGACCGACCGGGCCCTGGTGTGGCTCCGCGGTGACGACGACCGGTACCGCATCGTCGCCGCCGCCCCGGCCGACGACGCCGCCGACGTCATCGGCGTGCCCCTGCTGCGCATTCCCGAGGAGCTGGCGCCACGCGTGGAGGCCGGCCAGCCGTTCGCCATCGACGAGCTCACCGAGCAGCTGCGGCGAGATGCCACCGACATCGCCCCGGAGCGGCTGCCCACGGTCTGGGCCGGCGGGGCCCGACTGGTGGTGCCGCTG
Source organism: Blastococcus jejuensis (assembly GCF_039534705.1). Taxonomy (NCBI): domain Bacteria; kingdom Bacillati; phylum Actinomycetota; class Actinomycetes; order Geodermatophilales; family Geodermatophilaceae; genus Blastococcus; species Blastococcus jejuensis. The sequence continues at coordinate 438,007 of NZ_BAAAVV010000003.1, read as the reverse complement.
ATCAGCGGCGGGGAGCGGGTCGGCCTGCTGACCCTGGCCGCCGTCGACCCCGCCCATCGCTACGACGACGAGGATGTCGCGCTCGGCGGCGAGCTCGGTCGGCATATCGCGGCCATGGTCGCCGCCGAACGCGTGAGTGCGCAGCAGCAGCAGCTGCACCGGCTCACAGCCGCGCTGGCCGCGGCCGGCACGGCCGCCGAGGCCGCCGCAGCGCTCACCGCCAGCCTGCACGAGGCCCTGGCCGCGTCGGTGGTGGCGGTGTGCACGCTCGGTGACGACGGCCAACTGCACACCGTCGACGTGCACGGCCACTCGCCCGGGTGGGAAGCCCGATTCGCCGCCATCCGACTGTCGGCGCCGGTGCCGCTGGCCGAGGCCGCCCGCACCCGCCAACCCGTGTGGCTACCGGACCGGGCGACCCTGCTCGACCGCCATCCGCATGTGGCGCCGTTCCTGCAGCCAGAGACCCAGGCGACCGCGTCACTACCGCTGTTGGTCGGCCCTCGCCTGATCGGCGCCCTGGCCGTGGTGTTCGACCGGCCACGGCGCTTCGAGGCAGCCGAGCGCACGTTCCTGCTCACCGTCGCCGGGCAGGTCGCCGCCGCGCTCGAGCGGGCCGCACTGGCCGACGTGCGCCGGGAGATGGCCGACACCCTGCAGCGCAGCCTGCTCCCGGACCGGCTGCCCGACCACGCGCGCCTGACGGTCACCGCCCGCTACCTGCCCGCCGTGGTCGGCACCGCCGCCGGCGGTGACTGGTACGACGTGCGCACCGTCGACGGCGACTGCGTGACGTTGGTCGTCGGCGACGTGGTCGGCCACGGCGCGACCGCCGCCGCGGTCATGGGACGGCTGTCCAGCGCGCTGTCCGCGCTGCTGCTCGCCGGGCACCGCCCGGCGCAGGCCCTGGAGCTGCTCGACCGGCTCGCCGGGCAGATCGACGGGGCCGGCCTGGCCACGGTCGCCTGCCTGCTGCTCGACCCCGCCACCGGCCGGCTGACCTACAGCCTCGCCGGCCACCCCCCGCCGCTGCTGGTCACTCCCGGCGGGCCCGTGACCTACCTCGACGGCGGGCACGGCCCGGCGCTCGGCGTGCCCCGCGTCGGGCAGCGGACGGAAGCAGCCATCACCCTGCCGGCCGAGGCGTCGTTGCTGCTGTTCACCGATGGCCTGGTCGAGCGACGCGATGCCCCCCTCGACGTCGGGCTCGAGCGGCTCTCCGCCGCCGTCGCGGCGGGGCGGACGGCGTCGCTGACCGCGCTCGTCGACGGCGTGCTGGCCGACATGCTCGACGGCGTCGCCGACGACGACGTCGCCGTTCTCGCTGCCCGGCTCCTTCCCGACCCAGCCGACCTCGGCCTTCCCCACCTCGGGGAGCTCCGGTGGGCACGCAGCGGGAAGGACGACAGAAAGATCGAGGCCGGCGCGACCGTCATCGACGACGGGCGACCCGCTGCCGGTCGAGCCGCGGCCGACGCCGGGCACGTCGGGCCGACCTGACACGTTCGGCGGACGCCCGCCGGTCGAGGTGCGCCGAGGTGCAGGAGGTCATGAGCCGGGGCCGCGGCACGTGGCGCAGGTACCGCGGACCTCGAGCTGGTGCTGGACATCGGCGAAGCCGTGCTCGGCGGCGATTCGGGCCGCCCAGCGCTGGACCGGGGGATCGTTGACCTCCACGGTGCGGCCGCACGCACGGCAGACCAGGTGATGGTGGTGGACGGCGGAGCAGCGCCGGTACGCCGCCTCGCCGTCGGCGTTGCGCAGGACGTCGACCTGCCCGTCGTCGACCAGCGCCTGGAGCGTCCGGTAGACCGTGGCCAGTCCCACCGAGTCACCGCGCCGACGGAGCTCTGCGTGCAGGTCCTGGGCGCTCCGGAAATCGTCGAGCTCCTCGAGCAGGGCCAGGACCGCGCTGCGCTGCCGCGTGGGGCGGCGGGCCGGCACGGGCGCGGTCACGGTCGCCCCGCCTTGCCGGCGGCCGGGCGGGGGGCCGCGTGCTCGCCGTGCTCGTCGTAGTGGACCCCGCCGCCCGTGCGGTGTGGTGCGTGCAGGTGGCCGTCGTGGTCGTAGTCGACGTGGTCGCCGTGCGGCACCGGCGGGTGGCCGCACCCGGGGCCGTGCTCGTGCGGATGCGCCGCGTGGACATCGGCGCGGCGCTGGTGACGTCGGCGCGCCGTCGCCTCCCGGATGGCCACCACCGTGGTGACGACCAGGAACACGGCGATGGCCAGCAGCACGATCGTTCCCCCCGAGGGGGTCCCGGTGTAATACGACGCCGCGGTGCCGGAGACGCTGACCACGAGGCCGACGCCGCAGGCCAGGTACACCGTCTGCCGGAAGCTGCGGGCCACCGCCTGCGCCACCGCGCTGGGGACGATCATCAAGGCGCTGATCAGCAGCAGACCGACGACGCGCATCGACAGCACGACGGTGGAGGCCACCAGGACCGCCAGCACGACGTTCAGCGCGAGCACCGGGAGCCCGACGGCGCGCGCGTACTCCTCGTCATCGCTGACCGCGTACAGCCGCTGACCGAGGAACCAGACGACGGCGAGCACGACGAGCGTGATGACTCCGAAGACCACGACGTCGGAGGTGCTCGTCGTGGTGATCGCCCCGAACAGGTACGCGTCGAGGTTGGTCGCCTGGCCGCGGGGCGCGAGGCTGAGCAGGACGACGCCGCCCGCGATGCCGCCGTAGAAGAGGACGGCGAGCGCCACATCCCCGCTGGTGCGTCCCCTGGCCCTGATCAGCTCGATCAGCACAGCGCCGAGGACGGCGGCGACCAGTGCGGTCCCGACCGGGACGGTGGAGGTGAGGACCCCGATGGCCACCCCTGTCAGGGCGACGTGGCCGAGGCCGTCGCCCAGCAGCGACAACCGCCGCTGGACGAGGAACACCCCGACCGCGGGGGCCGCCAGGCCCACCATCAGCGAGGCCAGCAGCGCCCGCTGCATGAAGCCGTACTGCAGGATCTCCATGTCACTGACCTCCGCTGCGGCGCGAGGGCCCGTCCGCCGTCACCCGGGGCTGGTCGAGCCGGTACCCCGGGCCCGGCCGGTCCTCGGTGTCGTCGGCATGGTGGTGCCCGCCCGTCTGGTCGTGCGCATCCACGCCGGCCAGGGGCCCGTCGTAGCTGATCCGCCCGTGGTCCACCACGATCGCCCGGTGCAGCACGCCCGCGAGGGGGCCCGCCTCGTGGGTCACCACGACCAGGGTCGTGCCGGCAGCGGAGACCTCGGTGAGCAGGGCGGCGAGCGTCTCCTGGCTGGCGGCGTCCACCCCAGCGGTCGGCTCGTCCATGATCAGCAGTTCCGGTTCGGCCGCGAGTGCCCGCGCGACCAGCACCCGGCGCTGCTGTCCGCCGGACAGGGATCCCACCGGGTCGTTCAGCCGGTCACTCAGCCCGACGGCCGCGACGGCAGCGGCGACCGCTGCCCGATCAGCCGCGCCGAGCCTCCGGAAAAGACCGAGCCGGGCGAGTCGACCGACGCCGACGACCTCCCGGACCGTGGCCGGAACGGCACCGCTGACCGTGTGCCGCTGCGGGACGTAGCCCACCCGGCCGCGCTCGCGCAGCCGCCCGACCGGGGTGCCGAGCAGTTCGACGTCCCCGCCGAGGACGGTGGCGAGCCCCAGCAGGCCGCGTGCGAGCGTGGTCTTGCCCGACCCGTTGGAGCCCAGCACGGCGACCGCTTCCCCGCGCCGGACGGTCAGGTCGACTCGCTGGACGACGGGGACGTCCCCGTAGCCGATGCTGGCTCCGCGCAGTCGGATCGCGTCGCCGCTGACCTCTGATCCGGTCATGAGCAGGTCTGGCCCTCCTGCAGCGTCGCCAGGTTGGCCCGCATCACCGCGAGGTAGTCGTCTCCGGCCGATTCGTCGGTCAGCCCCTCGAGCGGGTCGAGGACGGCGGTCTGCACCCCGGCCTCCGCGGCCACCGTCTCGGCCACCGCGGGATCGACGAGCGTCTCGGTGTAGACCGTCGTCACCCCTCGCTCGCTCACCAGTTCGGCGATCTCGGCGAGCTGGGCGGGCTCCGGCTCCTGCGACGGGCTCAGCCCGCTGATTCCCACCACCTCGAAACCGTAACGGTCGGCCAGGTAGCCGAAGGCGTCGTGCGCGGTGACCAGGGTGTCGGTGGCGCAGGTCGCCAGCCCTTCCTGCATCTCGCTGTCGAGGTCTTCGAGGTCGGCGCGCAGGGCGGCGGCGTTCTCCTCGTAGGCGGTCGCGCCGTCGGGATCGAGCTCGGTCAGCCGCTCGGCCAGCGCGTCACCGACGGCCGCGAGCCGGACGGGGTCGAGCCAGAAATGCGGGTCGACCGCGTCCTCGTCGGAGTGCGCCTCGTCCTCGTCCTCGCCCTCGTGCGGCGCGGCGGCCCGCGTCAGGTCCGCGGCCAGGCCGGCGTCCCAGGCCGAATCTCCGGCCTCGGACGCGGCGGCCTCGTCCAGCGCGGGTTGGAAGCCGTCCAGGTAGACCATCAGATCGGCCTCGGCGACGGCGGCCACGTCCTGCGGCGCCAGCTCCAGGTCGTGCGCCTCGGCGCCGGGAGGGGTCAGCGACGAGACGTCGACCCGGTCGCCGCCGACGCGCGCCGCTGCCCACTCCAGCGGGTAGAACCCGGCGACCACCGTCACGCCGGCCTGCCCGCCTTCTCGCCCCTCTGAGTCGCTGGCACCGCCGCAGCCGGCCAGGACCACGGCACCGGCGGACAGCGCGGCGAGCACAGCGGTGCTGCGCGAACCCGTCACGAAAGTCGTCATGAGAATCATTCTCGCATTCGGACCGTAGCGGGCCCACCCCGGGCTCCGCCTGCGAGCCGCCCGGTCGCGCCACGCCGGAGGCGTGCCCGGCAGCGGGCCCCCTGAACAGCAGAGAGGCCCTGGTCAGCGAACTGACCAGGGCCTCTCTGCGTGGGGTGAGTGACGGGGCTCGAACCCGCGACACCCAGGATCACAACCTGGTGCTCTACCAGCTGAGCTACACCCACCATGTCCCGGCCGATGAGAACCACCGGAGGGGAACCGGAGCAACGATACCGGAGGGGGTCAGGCTCCCGACGCGGCCGGGGGAGCGGCGCTGTCCCCGTTGCTGTCGTCGGCTGCCAGGAGCCCCGCGAACCCGTCGATCACCTCGTCGGCGGCGGCCTTGGACTGCTCGCCGTTCGGGCCCGGGGCCGGCACGAACAGGGTGCGCCGGTAGTAGGCCAGCTCGCGGACCGACTCGATGATGTCGGCCAGCGCCCGGTGGGCCAGGCCCTTGGGCGGCTGGGCGAAGTAGACCCGGGGGAACCAGCGGCGGGCCAGCTCCTTGATCGAGGAGACGTCGACCATCCGGTAGTGCAGGTGGTCGTCGAGCTCGGGCATGTCGCGCGCCAGGAAGCCGCGGTCGGTGCCGATCGAGTTGCCGCACAGGGGCGCGGTCCGGCGGTCGGGCACGAACTGCTTGATGTAGGCGAGCAGCTGCTGCTCTGCCTCGGCCATGGTGAGCGTCGACGCGCGGACCAGGTCGGTGAGGCCGGACTTGGCGTGCATCTCGACGACGACGTCGTTCATGCCGTCGAGGTCGGCGTCGTCCGCCGAGATCACCAGGTCCATGCCCGGGTCGAGGACGTTCAGCTCGGAATCGGTGATCAGCACCGCGACCTCGATCAGCTTGTCCCGGGTCAGATCCAACCCGGTCATCTCGCAGTCGATCCAGACCAGGTGCCCCGCGCTCTCCGCCACGTCGCCCGACAGTACGCACCGTCCGTACCGCCCGCCCCGCCCGCCCCGCCCGCCTACCGCGAACCGGGCGACGGCGCCATTCGAAAGGTCGGAATCCGGCGTCGCCGCCGCTAGGGTCGCTGGCGGCAGTCCAACGAGCCGAGGAAGTTCCGTCGTGTCCACTTCAGCACCGCCCGCCCGCACCCGCCCGGCCACGCCGTCGGCGCCCGGGTCGCTGTGGCGCGGGATCACCCACCCGATCGCCCTGGTGAAGTGGTTCTGGCTGGCCTACATGACGCCGGGCCGCCCGGGGCGGGCGACCGCACAGACCGAACTGAACTGGATCTACCTCGCGTGGCTCGGCGCCTTCCTGCTCAAGATGCTCGGCTCGAGCTGGGACGTCAGCTGGCACTTCCGCTGGCTGCGCGACGACCTCGCCCCGCCGCACCTGCTCAACTCGGCGGGCACCGCGATCGTCATCGGCCTGGTGGTCTTCCACAGCTACACCGGCTACGGCGTCGACAAGAAGGCCCTGCGGCTCATGCAGTGGGGGATCGGGGCGTTCCTGATCGCCGTGCCGATCGACATCCTCAACCACCGGATCAACGGCCTCGACATCACCAGCTGGAGCCCCAGCCACGCACTGCTCTACCTCGGCACGGCGATCATGCTGGCCGGGGCGATCCGCGGCTGGTGGCTGTACGCGGCGCCCGGCCGGGTCCGCGACCTGGTCGCGCTGGGCCTGTGGCTGTTCTTCGTCGAGAACGCGCTGTTCCCCAACCAGCACCAGGAGTACGGCGTCCTGTCGCTGCGGGCCTACAACGCCGGGCAGACGACGGCGGAGCCGCAGCTGCTCGACTTCGCCGCGGCCCAGGGCCAGTCACCGGCGATGTTCATGCTCCCGGTGCCCTCCTGGGTGCACCCGACCTGGCTGATCTGCGCCGGCCTGCTCTCCCTGGTGGTGGCCCGCAAGATGGTCCGGCTGCGCTGGACGGCGACCACGATCGTCGCGGTCTACCTGGCCTACCGGGCGGTCATGTGGCTGATCCTGGTCGGCATGGGCTTCCCGCCCTCGGTGCTGCCGTTCGTGCTCCTCGCCGGCGCCGTCGTCGTCGACCTGTGCGTGACCTACCGGGTGCCCGGCTGGCTCGCCGGCCTGCTGACCACCGGCGTCGTGTACGGGGTGGGCTTCGCCCAGGAGTCCGTCGGCCTGCTGCCGCCCTGGAACTGGTGGTCGGCCCTGCCGGCGGCCGTCGGCTTCGCCCTGCTGTGGGCGGCGGTCGACCTGCTGGAGCGCAGCGCATGGCTCGCCCACTGGCGGACGGCGGACGAGCCGGCATCGGTGTCACCGACCGCAGCCTGATCGCTACGCTACGGCGCGGACTTCGGCTGCGCCCCCGGTCCATGACGTAGCGTCGAGACGACGTCGCCGGGCCGGGCGCCACCCATGGCCGTGCCCGCTCCGTGCCGCAGCGCAGATCGCAGCCTGCGGCCGGCGCCGCCGGAACCCGACCACGACCGCGCGGAGGACATTCCTTGCTGGCCCTGACCCCCACGCCGCTGCAGACGGCGGGGGAGCGCGCCTTCTTCGCCGAGCTGAGCCGCTGGGACACCGGCGGGGCGGTCCGAGCGGCGGTCGTGGCCTCCATCCCGTTCTCCGACGGGCAGCTCGACCGGCGCATCTCCGACGCCGTCCTGTTCGTGCCCGAGGGGATCGCCGTCGTCCGCGTGGCCGAGGTGTCGCGGCAATCCGGCGTCGTCACCGCGACGCCGGAGGGCGCCTGGACCATCGCCCCCCAGGCCGGACCGGGCGACGTCCTCCAGCTCGGCGGTGGTGGCTCGACCCCCCTGGACGGGCTGATGCGCGCGGGGATGGAGACCGCGATGCGGCTCCGCCGCGCCGGTCTCGAGCCCGGGCGGATCGCCCGGCTGACGGTCCTCGTCGGCGACATCACCGGCCTCGTCCCGGCCGACGGCGACCTCGGCGAGGGCGACCAGGTGGCACTGCTCGACCCCCGGTCGCTGCTGCTCGGCATCGCCCGCTGCAGCCGGTACTCGCAGGTCGACAACCCACGGCTCTGGACGACGGCCGACATCCGGGCCGCGCTCGAGGCGCTGGGCCTGCAGGGCCGCGGGCCGACGGTCGAGGAGCTCAACGGCGAGGGGTTCCCGTACTCGCCGTACGTCCTCCGTCGCCCCGAGCTGCTCGCGCCGGCGGCCATGGCGGCGATGCCGGCCGATCCGGTCCCGGCCACGCCCCCGTACACGCCGCCGCCCACGGCCACCGTGCCTCCGCCCGCCGTCGCCCCCGACGCCGCGCCCCCGCGCGAGCAGCCGAGCCCGGCCGCGATCGCCCAGGCCGTCGCGGCGTCCGCCGCGGCCGGGCAGGCGGCCCAGGCCGCGGAGGCGGCGCCCCCCGCAGCGCCCCCGGCCCAGCCGGTCCGGCGGGACACCGTGGCCATCGACCCGCCCCCCACCCCGGTGACCGCGCCGCCGACGGTGCCCGCGGACGCGGCGTCGGACGACGAGACCGGCGGCATCGGGGGGCTGTTCGGCGCGTCCGAGCCGGTGCCCGAGTCGGCGTCGGCGAGGCCGCGGACGGCGGTGTTCGCCCAGCCGCACGCCCCGGTCGTCCCGTCGGCGAAGCCCGATGACGACGAGGACGACGAGGAAACCGGGCGGCGCACCGGCCTGCTGGTCGCCCTGGCGCTGGCCTTGGTGGCCGCGCTGGCGGTGGGTGGCTGGCTCGTGCTGCGCGACCCGGACAGCGGCGGCCCCGGAGGCGGTGGCACCGCATCCGCGGCCCCCGAGACACCCGCGGCCGGACCGGCCGTCGGCGACACCCAGGACGTCGAGGGGGTCGAGTACACGGTGCAGGCCGTGCAGGTCGACGACACCTGCGTCGGGCACGCCTACGGCGAGACGGCCGCGTTCTTCGAGACCACGAACTGCAGCGGGCTGTCCCGGGCCCTGTACTCGGCGCAGCTCGACGGTGGCGCGGTCGTGGTGTCGGTGGCGCGCGTCGCCATGCCCGACACGGCGTCGGCCCGCGACCTGCGGGCGCTGACCGACCGGAACGGCAGCGGCAACGTCAACGACCTGCTCCGCGAGGGCGTCGGCTACCCCGGCGGCCCCGAGGAGCTGTCCGGGGCCGAGTACGCCAGCGCGGTGTCCGGGCCGACGGTGACGATCGTCGAGAGCGCCTGGGTCGATCCCGCCGCGGCAGGCAGCGCCGCCGACATCGACCGGATGGCGGCCAACGGCCTGGTGCTGCAGGTCCCCCCGTTCCCGGGAGGCTGACCGTTCAGGCGGTCGCGGCGGCCTGCGCCATGTCGGCGAGCAGTCGGGCCATCGCGGGGCGGTTCAGCCGGCCGGCGCTGTGCGGCGTGGAGTTGATCAACCCGAAGATCGCGTGGGCCCGCGCCCGGCAGGTCGCGGCGTCCGCCCCGGGGTGCAGCCGGGCCAGCACGCCCACCCACACCTCGACGTAGCGGCGCTGCAACCGGCGCACCTGCGCGGCGTCCGCCTCGGTCAGCGAGCCGAGGTCGCGGTCCTGGACGGTGATCAGCGCCGGGTTGTCGAGGGCGAAGTCGACCTGGAAGGCGACCAGGGCCCGCAACTGGGCCGCGGGGTCGTCCCCGGCGTCGGCCACGCGCTCGCTGCCGCCCTCGAGCAGCCGCTCGCTGATCCGCAGCAGCATCTCGGCGAGCATCGCGTCCTTGCTCGCGAAGTGCCGGTAGATGGCCGGGCCGGTCACGCCGACGGCCGCGCCGACGTCGTCGACGCCGACCGCCCGCGAGCCCCGCTCGGCGAACAGCTGGGCGGCAGCCTGGAGGATCTGCTCCCGCCGCGAGGGGCGCTCGGCGTCGGCGTGCAGCGCCGCGTCCTGCCCGGCCCGCGCAGAGGTCATGCCGAGGATGCTAGCCCCGGGTGTGAACCGCCGTTAACCAATCCGGGCGAGATGTGGACCATCGGAGTGAACGGCGGTTAACCTCTGCTCCGTGGACGCACCGGTGCTCCCGCGAGCCGTCTCGGCAGATCCCGAGGCCGCCGCCCGCAATGCCGCGGCGCACGCCGCGCTCTCCGCCGACCTCGCCGACCAGCTCCGCCGCGTGGCCCTGGGCGGGGGTGAGCGCGCGCGGCAGCGGCACGTCGAGCGCGGCAAGCTGCTGCCCCGGGAGCGGGTCGACGCCCTGCTCGACCCGGGCAGCCCGTTCCTCGAGCTGTCGCCGCTGGCTGCGCACGGTCTCTACGACGGCGACGCGCCGGCCGCCGGCATCATCACCGGCGTCGGCCGGGTGGCCGGCCGGGAGTGCGTCGTCGTGGCCAATGACGCCACCGTCAAGGGCGGCACCTACTACCCGATGACGGTGAAGAAGCACCTGCGCGCGCAGGAGGTGGCGCTGCACAACCGGCTGCCCTGCATCTACCTGGTCGACTCCGGTGGCGCGTTCCTGCCCATGCAGGACAAGGTGTTCCCCGACCGCGAGCACTTCGGCCGGATCTTCTACAACCAGGCGAACCTCTCCAAGGCCGGGATCGCCCAGATCGCCGCCGTCCTCGGGTCCTGCACCGCCGGCGGCGCCTACGTGCCGGCGATGAGCGACGAGGCGGTGATCGTCCGCGAACAGGGCACGATCTTCCTGGGCGGGCCGCCGCTGGTGAAGGCGGCGACCGGTGAGGTCGTCACGGCCGAGGAGCTCGGCGGTGGCGACCTGCACAGCCGGGTCAGCGGGGTCACCGACCACCTGGCCGACGACGACGCGCACGCCCTGCAGATCGTCCGGCAGATCGTGGGCACGCTGGGGCCGCGCAGCCCGCGGCCGTGGGACGTCGACCCGGTCGAGGACCCGCTCTATCCGCCGGAGTCGCTCTACGAGGTCGTGCCGCCGGACTCGCGCACGCCCTACGACGTCCGCGACGTCATCGCCCGGCTGGTCGACGGCAGCCGCTTCGCCGAGTTCAAGCCGTTGTACGGGCACACCCTGGTCACCGGTTTCGCCCGGCTGCACGGGCACCCGGTCGGGATCATCGCCAACAACGGGGTGCTGTTCGCCGAGTCGGCGCTCAAGGGCGCGCACTTCATCGAGCTGTGCGACCGCCGGAAGATCCCCTTGCTGTTCCTGCAGAACATCTCCGGGTTCATGGTCGGGCGCGACTACGAGGCCGGCGGCATCGCCAAGCACGGCGCGAAGATGGTCACTGCCGTGGCCTGTGCCCGGGTACCGAAGCTGACCGTGGTCATCGGCGGCTCGTTCGGCGCGGGCAACTACTCGATGTGCGGCCGGGCGTACTCGCCGCGGTTCCTGTTCACCTGGCCCAACGCGCGCATCTCGGTGATGGGCGGCGAGCAGGCGGCCAGCGTGCTGGCCCAGGTCCGCCGCGATGGCCTCGAGGCCCGCGGGCAGGAGTGGCCGGCCGAGGAGGAAGAAGCCTTCAAGGCGCCGATCCGGGAGCAGTACGAGTCGCAGGGCCACCCCTACTACGCCACCGCCCGGCTCTGGGACGACGGCGTGATCGACCCGGCTCAGACCCGCACCGTGCTCGGCCTCGCCCTGTCCGCCTGCGCCAACGCGCCCCTCGAGGAGGTCGGCTATGGCGTCTTCCGCATGTGACGTCCAGCTTTCGGTACAGAAAGCTGGCGGCTGCGCCTCAGCTTTCTGTACCGAAAGCTGCGCAGGGGCGGTGGCGTAGGTGTTCGAGACCGTGCTCGTCGCCAACCGGGGCGAGATCGCCGTCCGGGTCATCCGCACGCTGCGCACGATGGGCATCCGCTCGGTCGCCGTGCACAGCGAGGCCGACGCCGGGGCGCTGCACACCGTGCTGGCCGACGTCGCCGTGCCCATCGGGCCCGCCGCGGCGACCGAGAGCTACCTGTCCATCGATCGCGTGCTCGAGGCGGCCGCCCGCACCGGCGCCCAGGCGATCCACCCGGGCTACGGCTTCCTGTCGGAGAACGTCGAGTTCGCCCGCGCCTGCGAGAAGGCCGGCATCGTCTTCATCGGCCCGCCGGTCGCCGCCATCGAGGCGATGGGCGACAAGATCCGCGCCAAGCAGACGGTGATGGCCGCGGGAGTCCCCGTCGTCCCCGGGCGGACCGAGCCCGGCATGACCGACGACCAGGTCGCCGACGCCGCGGTCGCCGTCGGCTTCCCCGTCCTGCTCAAGCCCAGCGCCGGCGGTGGGGGCAAGGGCATGCGCGTCGTGCGGTCGAAGGCCGAGCTCCCCGACGCGATCGCCTCGGCCCGCCGCGAGGCGCGCAACTCCTTCGGCGACGACACCCTGCTGGTGGAGCGCTACGTCGGCAACTCCCGGCACATCGAGGTGCAGGTGCTCGGTGACTCCCACGGGAACGTCATCCACCTCGGCGAGCGCGAGTGCAGCCTGCAGCGGCGGCACCAGAAGGTCATCGAGGAGGCGCCCTCGCCCCTGCTCGACACCGCGTCCCGCGCGTCGATGGGCCGGGCCGCGGTCGATGCGGCGAAGGCGGTCGGCTACACCGGGGCGGGCACCGTGGAGTTCATCGTGGACGCCGACCGGCCGCGCGACTTCTTCTTCCTCGAGATGAACACCCGGCTGCAGGTCGAGCACCCGGTCACCGAGGCGATCACCGGCATGGACCTCGTCGAGCAGCAGGTGCGGATCGCGGCGGGGGAGCGGCTGCCGGTCGACCAGAGCGACGTCTCGCTCGACGGGCACGCGATCGAGGCCCGCGTCTACGCGGAGGACCCGGCGCGGGGCTTCCTCCCGCAGGCGGGCACCGTGCTCGGGCTGGTCGAGCCGAGCGGCCCCGGCATCCGGGTGGACAGCTCGCTGCGGGTGGGCACCGTCGTCGGCACCGACTACGACCCGATGCTGGCCAAGGTCATCGCCTGGGCGCCGGACCGGGAGACCGCGCGGGCGCGGCTGGTCGGGGCCCTCGGGCGTACCGCCGTCCTCGGGGTCGCCACCAACACCCCGTTCCTGCGGGCGCTGCTGTCCGACGCCGACGTCGTCGCCGGGAAGCTGGACACCGGGCTGATCGAGCGGCGCGGCGACGACCTCACGCTGCCCGAGCCGCCGCCCCCGCACGTGTACGCCGCGGCCGCCCTGGCGCTGCTGCTCGAGACCGAGCCGGCGGGTCCCGTCGTCGACCGGTGGGACGTGCCCGACGGGTGGCGGCTGGGCGAGCCGGCCTGGACGGTGCGCAAGCTGCAGGCATCCGGCGGCGAGCCGGTGGTCGTGCGGGTGCGCGGCCGGTCGGGCGCCGCCGAGGTGGCCGTCGGCGACGGCGAGCCGGTGCCCGCCCGGGCGGTGCGCGACGGCGACCGGCTGACGGCGACCCTCGACGGGCTGACCACCTCCTACTTCCTGCAGCACGAGGGCGGCACGGTCTGGCTGGCCGCCGACGGGCACGTCGCCGCGCTGCGGGAGCACGAACGGGCCGGCGTCAAGGCCGAGGGCACCGGCGGCGACGGCGCCGTCACCGCGCCCATGCCGGGCACGGTGACGCTGGTGCAGGCCGCCGTCGGCGACGAGGTCGAGGCGGGGACTCCGCTGCTCGTCGTCGAGGCGATGAAGATGGAGCACGTGCTGACCGCCCCCGTCGCGGGGACGGTCACCGAGCTCGGAGTGACGGCGGGCCAGACGGTCGCGCTGGACGAGCGGGTGGCCGTGGTGACCCCATCGGCCACCGCCGGAGAGCAGCAGGAGAACTGATGTTGGACTACCGGCTCGACGACGAGACCGAGACGCTGCGCAAGACCGTGCGGGAGTTCGCCCAGGAGGTCATCGCCCCGCAGATCGGGGAGTTCTACGAGCGCGACGAGTTCCCGGTGCAGATCGTGCGCCAGATGGGGGAGCTGGGCCTGTTCGGGCTCCCCTTCCCGGAGGAGTACGGCGGCGCCGGTGGCACCTACTTCGACCTGTGCGTGGCACTCGAGGAGCTGGCCCGGGTCGACTCCTCGATGGCGATCACCGTGGAGGCCGGGGTCTCGCTCGGCGCGATGCCGATCTACCGGTTCGGCACGCCGGAGCAGAAGCAGGAGTGGCTGCCCCGGCTGTGCTCCGGCGAGGCGCTGGGCGCGTTCGGCCTGACCGAGCCCGGCGGCGGCTCGGACGCCGGCGCGACGCGGACGACCGCGCGCCTGGAGGACGGGCACTGGGTCATCAACGGCTCGAAGGCGTTCATCACCAACGCCGGCACCGAGCTGACGCAGCTGGTCACCGTCACCGCGGTCACCGGCACCCGTCCCGACGGCGGCAAGGAGATCAGCTCGATCATCGTCCCGTCGGGCACCGAGGGCTTTGCCGTCGGCCAGCGGTACTCGAAGGTCGGCTGGAACGCGTCGGACACCCGCGAACTGTCGTTCAGCGACGTGCGCGTGCCCGAGGAGAACCTGGTGGGGGAGCGGGGGCGCGGCTACGCCCAGTTCCTGTCCATCCTCGACGAGGGCCGGATCGCGATCTCGGCGCTGTCGGTCGGCCTGGCCCAGGGCTGCGTCGACGAGTCGGTGAAGTACGCGGGGGAACGCGAGGCCTTCGGTCAGCCGATCGGCAAGAACCAGGCGATCGCGTTCATGATCGCCGACATGGAGGTGCGGGCCTCCACCGCGCGGCTGGCCTACTACCGAGCGGCCGAGAAGATGCTCCGCGGCGAGCCGTTCAAGCGCGAGGCCTCGATCGCCAAGCTGTACAGCTCCGAGGTCGCCATGGACAACGCGCGCTACGCCACCCAGGTGCACGGCGGGTACGGGTTCATGAACGAGTTCCCGGTCGCCCGGTTCTACCGCGACGCGAAGATCCTGGAGATCGGCGAAGGCACCAGCGAGGTGCAGCGCATGCTCATCGCCCGCGACCTCGGCGTCGGCTAGAACCCTAGGGGCCGACCGGCCCGCCGCGCCTGACCTTGGTCCCTGTGACGGTCCGCAACCGCCCAGCAGCATCGGGTGCAGACCGTCCCGCACCGGACAGGGCGGCGGGCGAGGAGGAGGCACCGTGCCAGGAACTGCAGTCGTCACCGGGCCGGGGCGCGCGAAACCGGCGGCCGCGAAGACGACGACGGTCCAGCTGGCCCGCGGGGTGCAGACCGTCCCCTGGACCAGCGGCGACATCACCCTCTTCGAGGGCGACGTCTCCGGCTTCGCGGCCGTCCGGGTGGCGGTCACCGCCTACACCGAGAGCGGCGGGCTGATGATCAAGGTCGTCGACGTGGAGGACGCCGCGACGCCGATCGTGCTCGAGGAGAACGTCGCCGAGACGTCGTACCAGGAGATGCGGACGACGCTGCCGGTGCCGGGGCGCCGCATGGCCGTCCGGATCTGGGTCGACGAGTGTCCGACCGGTCAGGTGCAGCTCACGTGGGGCGTCTGGGGCCGGCCGGACTGAGCGGCGCAGCCGGGAGTCAGTCGGCCACGGGGGTCCGGTCGACGGCGACGCTGAGCAGGACGACGGTGTCCTCGTCGGCCTCGAGGCTGTGCCGCCGGTCGGGGATCGGGGCGACCTGGTTCGCGGCCAGGGTGACGGTGTCGTCTCCGGCGACGAGGCGGGCCCGGCCGCGCAGCACGAGCAGGCTGGCCGACCCCGGGCTCTCGTGCTCGTGCAGCGCCGCGCCGGCCTTGAGTGCGAGCACGGTCTGCCGCAGCCCGTCGACCGGGTGCGGGAGGGTGCGGGCGGCGCGATCGCCCGGGGCCTGCAGCAGCTGATCGGCGAGTTCCTGCAGGTCGGTGACGTCTCCGGGGGTCGTCAACGCGGGGCTCCTCTGCTCCGGGGGCGGTCCGCGACCCCCATGATCACGTGCACGTGACCTGTGCCATATTGGCACGGACCAAGCGACGAGGGGGACGTCGGCGTCGGTTCGCCCGGCGGCGCCTCCCCGGAGGGGCAGGGCTGTGACCGCCACGCGTCAGGACGGGACGACCGGCGGGCACGCCGGGTTCGACAGCGGGATCTCGGAGGCGCTGGTCCGCACCTCCCGCTTCTTCCGCAAGGGTGAGGTGAGCGCCGACCTGCGCTCGCTGCACCAGATCGGCGGCCGCGACGCGGACAGCTTCTACCGGGACCGCTGGGCGCACGACAAGGTCGTCCGCTCGACGCACGGGGTGAACTGCACCGGGTCGTGCTCCTGGAAGGTCTACGTCAAGGACGGGATCATCACCTGGGAGGCCCAGCAGACCGACTACCCGACCACCGGCCCCGACCGCCCCGAGTACGAGCCCCGCGGCTGCCCGCGGGGCGCCGCCTTCTCCTGGTACACGTACTCGCCCACGCGGGTCCGCTACCCGTACGTGCGTGGCTCGCTGCTGCAGATGTACCGCGAGGCGAAGGGCCGGCTGGGCGACCCGGTGCTCGCCTGGGCCGACGTCGTCGACGACCCCGAGAAGGCCCGCACCTACAAGTCGCAGCGCGGCAAGGGCGGCCTGGTCCGCGCCACCTGGGACGAGGCGACCGAGATGATCGCCGCCGCGCACGTGCACACGATCAAGAAGTACGGCCCCGACCGGATCGCCGGGTTCTCCCCGATCCCGGCCATGTCGATGGTGTCGCACGCGGCCGGCGCCCGGTTCATGTCGCTGATCGGCGCGCCCATGCTGTCGTTCTACGACTGGTACGCCGACCTCCCGGTCGCGTCCCCGCAGGTGTTCGGCGACCAGACCGACGTGCCGGAGTCCGGCGACTGGTGGGACGCGGCCTACCTGATCCTCTGGGGCTCGAACGTCCCGGTGACCAGGACGCCCGATGCGCACTGGATGACCGAGGCCCGCTACCGCGGCCAGAAGGTCGTCGTCATGAGCCCCGACTACTCCGACGCGACGAAGTTCGCCGACGACTGGCTCGCGCCGCACCCGGGCACCGACGGCGCCCTGGCGATGGCGATGGGGCACGTCGTGCTCAAGGAGTTCTTCGTCGACCGGCAGGTGCCCCGCTTCCAGGAGTACGTGAAGCGGTACTCCGACCTGCCCTTCCTGCTCACCCTGACCCCGCGCGGCGACAGCTACGTCCCGGGCAAGTTCCTCACCGCGGCCGACCTCGGCGACCTCGACGAGGGCGCGGAGTTCAAGACCGTGCTCGTCGACTCGGCCACGGGGGAGCCGCACGTCCCGAACGGGTCGCTGGGCTTCCGCTTCGGCGAGGCCGGCAAGGGCAAGTGGAACCTCGACCTCGGCGACATCGATCCGCTGCTGAGCCTCCACGGCGCTGATGCGCAGACGGTGACCGTGGACCTCGCCCGCTTCGACACGGCCCGCGGAGAGGGCGCCACCATGCGCCGCGGCGTCCCGGTCCGCCAGGTCGGCAAGCACCTGGTGACGACGGTGTACGACGTGCTGCTCGCCCAGTTCGGCGTCGGACGCCCGGGTCTGCCGGGCGAGTGGCCGGCCGGCCTGGACGACGCCTCGCAGCCCTACACGCCGGCCTGGCAGGAGCAGTTCACCGGCGTGAGCGCCGCGGCTGCGGCGCGGATCGGACGGGAGTTCGCGCAGAACGCGGACGAGTCCAAGGGGCGCTCCATGATCATCATGGGTGCGGGAACGAACCACTGGTTCCACTCCGACACGATCTACCGCGCGTTCCTCACCCTCACGACGCTGACCGGCTGCCAGGGCGTGAACGGCGGCGGCTGGGCGCACTACGTCGGCCAGGAGAAGTGCCGGCCCGTGACCGGCTGGACGACGCTGGCCTCGGCCCTGGACTGGGCCCGCCCTCCGCGGCAGATGATCCAGACCGCCTACTGGTACCTGCACACCGATCAGTGGCGCTACGACCGGACGACGCTCGACGGGTTCGCCTCGCCGCTGGGTGAGGGCCGCTTCGACGGGAAGACACCGGCCGACGTCCTTGCGCAGTCCGCGCGCATGGGGTGGATGCCGTCGCACCCGACGTTCAACCGCAACCCGCTCGACCTGGCCGACGAGGCGGCCGCCGCCGGGAAGGCACCGGACGAGCACGTGATCGACGGGCTCCGGGACGGCAGCCTCCGGTTCGCCGCCGAGGACCCCGACGCCCCGGAGAACTTCCCGCGGGTGCTGACGATCTGGCGGGCCAACCTGCTGGGCTCGTCGGCGAAGGGGAACGAGTACTTCCTCAAGCACCTGCTCGGTGCCGACAACGCCGTCCGGGCGGAGGAGGCGCCACCGGAGTCCCGCCCCCAGGACCTCGTCTGGCGGGAGGAGGCCCCCACCGGGAAGTTGGACCTGCTGCTCGCGCTGGACTTCCGGATGACGAGCACGACGATCTACTCCGACATCACGCTGCCGGCCGCCACCTGGTACGAGAAGCACGACCTCAACACCACCGACATGCACCCGTACGTGCACTCGTTCAACCCGGCGATCGCGCCGCCGTGGGAGACCCGGACCGACTTCGACGCCTTCGGCACCATCGCCCGCCAGTTCAGCCGGCTGGCCGCCACGCACCTCGGCGTCCGCAAGGACCTGATGGCGCTGCCGCTGATGCACGACACGCCCGACGAGCTGGCCAACCCGCGCGGGGTGGTGCGCGACTGGAAGGCCGGCGAGTGCGACCCGGTCCCTGGCACGACGATGCCGAAGTTCGTCGTCCAGGAGCGGGACTACGCGGCGGTCGCGCAGAAGTGGGCCGCACTCGGGCCGCTGGTGGAGAAGCTCGGCCTGACGACCAAGGGCGTCACCACCATGCCGGACAAGGAGGTCGAGTACCTCAAGCACAAGAACGGCGTCATCCGCGACGGCGTCGCGGCTGATCGACCTGCGCTGGCCCGCGACGTGCACTGGTGCGAGGCCATCCTGGCGCTGTCCGGGACGACGAACGGGCGGCTGGCGACCCAGGGGTTCCACCGGGCCGAGGAACGCACCGGCATGCAGATGGCCGACCTGGCCGCCGAGCACGAGGGCAAGCTGATCACGTTCGCCGACACCCAGTCGCGGCCGACGCCCGTGATCACCTCACCGGAGTGGTCCGGAAGCGAGACCGGCGGGCGGCGCTACTCGCCGTTCACCATCAACGTGGAGCGGCTGAAGCCGTGGCACACCCTCACCGGCCGGATGCACTTCTTCCTCGATCACGACTGGATGACCGAGGCCGGGGAGAACCTGCCGGTGTTCCGACCACCGCTGGACATGCACACCCTGTTCGGTGAGCCGCAGGTCGGCGAGCAGGGGGAGCTGGGCATCACCGTCCGATACCTGACGCCGCACAACAAGTGGTCGATCCACTCCGAGTACCAGGACAACCTGTTCATGCTGTCGTTGTCCCGGGGCGGCCAGACGATCTGGATGAGCACCCAGGACGCCGCCAAGATCGGGGTGCGCGACAACGACTGGATCGAGGCGGTCAACCGCAACGGGGTCGTCGTCGCCCGCGCGATCGTCTCCCAGCGCATGCCGGAGGGGACGGTCTACATGCACCACGCGCAGGACCGGCTGATCGACGTCCCGCTCACCGAGACCAACGGCAGGCGCGGCGGCATCCACAACTCGCTGACCCGACTGTTCCTCAAGCCCACCCACCTGATCGGCGGTTACGCGCAATTGTCGTTCGCCTTCAACTACCTCGGGCCGACCGGTAACCAGCGCGACGAAGTGACCGTGATCCGCCGCCGCAGCCAGGAGGTGCAGTACTGATGCGCGTCATGGCGCAAATGGGCAGTGCCATGCGCCCCAGCCACGTGGAGGTGTCGGTCTGATGCGCGTCATGGCTCAGATGGGCATGGTGATGAACCTCGACAAGTGCATCGGGTGCCACACTTGCTCGGTCACCTGCAAGCAGGCGTGGACCAACCGCAGCGGCGTCGAGTACGTCTGGTTCAACAACGTCGAGACCCGTCCCGGACAGGGCTACCCACGCACCTACGAGGACCAGGGGAAGTGGAAGGGCGGCTGGACGGTCGGCCGCAACGGCAAGCTGCAGCTGCGCACCGGCAGCCGGCTCAAGCGTCTGCTCACCATCTTCTCCAACCCGGTTCAGCCCTCGATCAACGACTACTACGAGCCCTGGACCTACGACTACGAGACGCTGACCAACGCTCCGGTCCAGGAGCACACCCCGGTCGCCCGGCCGCGCTCGCTGCTGACCAACAAGCCGATGAGCATCGAGTGGAGCGCCAACTGGGACGACAACCTCGGCGGTGCTCCGGAGCTCACCCAGGACGACCCGGTCCTGAAGAAGATCTCCGCGGAGATCAAGGAGAAGTTCGAACAGACCTACATGTTCTACCTGCCGCGGATCTGCGAGCACTGCATCAATCCGTCGTGCGCGGCCTCCTGTCCGTCGGGGGCCATCTACAAGCGGGCTGAGGACGGCATCGTCCTGGTCGACCAGGACCGGTGCCGGGGCTGGCGGATGTGCGTCACCGGCTGCCCGTACAAGAAGATCTACTTCAACCACCGCACCGGCAAGGCGGAGAAGTGCACGTTCTGCTTCCCGCGCGTGGAGGTGGGCATCCCGACCGTCTGCTCGGAGACCTGCGTCGGGCGGCTGCGCTACATCGGCATCGTCCTGTACGACGCCGACAAGGTGCTGGAGGCGGCGTCCACCCCCGATGACAGGGACCTCTACGCGGCCCAGCGCTCGATCCTGTTGGACCCCCACGATCCGCAGGTCGTCCACGCCGCCGAGCAGGCCGGCATCTCCCGGGACTGGATCGACGCGGCCCAGCGCTCCCCGATCTACGCGCTGATCAACCGCTTCGAGGTCGCCCTCCCGCTGCATCCGGAGTACCGCACCATGCCGATGGTCTGGTACATCCCGCCGCTGTCGCCGGTGGTCGACGCCCTCACCGACACCGGGCACGACGGCGAGGACGTCGGCAACATCTTCGGCGCCATCGAGTCGCTGCGGATCCCGGTGGAGTACCTGGCGGAACTGTTCACCGCCGGCGACACCGACCGGGTCACCGGCGTGCTCAAGAAGCTCGGCGCGATGCGCTCCTACATGCGCGACCTGAACCTGGGCCGGCCGGCCGACGAGTCGATCGCGGCCGCGGTGGGCATGACCGGCCGGGACATCCAGGACATGCACCGGCTGCTGGCGATCGCGAAGTACGACGAGCGGTACGTGATCCCGCTCGCGCACGCCGAGCAGGGGCCCGGTCAGGAGGAGCTCGACACCGGCTGCTCGCTGGACTACGACGAGGGCCCCGGTATGGGTGGATGGGGTCCGTTCGGGGAGACCTCGGGCGGGTCGACCCCGATCGCGGTCGAGAACTTCCACATGCTGGCGGCACGGCAGACCAGCGACACCATGGCGGCGCCGGGGGACAAGGCCCAGCGGGTCAATCTCCTCAACTGGGACGGCAAGAGCGCTCCCGAGGGGATGTTCCCGCCGCGCACGGAGGACGCCGGCGGCGTGCCGCCCGGCGACGCGGGCAGCGTGGAGCCACGGCCGTGAGGCGCCGTCCGTTCGCCGCTCCCTCCGCCACGCCGGCCGAGCTGGCCACCGCCCGGCAGGCGGCGTCGCTGCTGCTCGGCTACCCCGACGAGGAGCTGCTCGCGCGGCTGCCGCTCCTGCGGGCCGCCGTCGCACCTCTGCCGCCGGCGCTCGCGGGGCCGCTGGGCCGGTTCCTCGACCACCTGGAGACGACGCCGCTCGCGCAGCTGCAGACCGACTACGTCGACACCTTCGACCTGCGCCGGCGCTGCTGCCTCTACCTGACGTACTTCACCCACGGGGACACCCGCAAGCGGGGGATGGCACTGCTGCAGTTCAAGCACCTGTACTCCCGGGCCGGCATGACGCTCGCCGACGGCGAGCTGCCCGACCACCTGGCCGTCGTCCTGGAGTTCGCCGCGCTCGGGGACGCAGTCCGTGGGGAACGGCTCCTGCAGGAGTACCGCCCGGGTCTCGAGCTGGTCCGGGTGGCGCTGGAGGAGCGGGCCTCACCGTGGGCCTCGGTGCTGCACGCGGTCAGCGCGACGCTGCCCCCGGTCGACGCCGCCGACCGCGAGGCCGTGCTGCGGCTGGCGCAGCAGGGCCCGCCGGCCGAGGACGTCGGTCTGGACCCCTACGGAGCCCTCCCGTTCGCCCCGCCCGAGTTCATCCCCCAGCCCGCGTCCGGAGCGTCCCCATGAAGACCCTCGACATCCTGCTGTGGGTGGTCGTGCCCTACATCAGCCTGGCGATCTTCGTCGTCGGCCACTACTGGCGGTACCGGTACGACAAGTTCGGCTGGACCACGCGGTCCACCCAGCTCTACGAGCGGCGGCTGCTGCGGTGGGGGAGCCCGCTGTTCCACTTCGGCATCCTCTTCGCCCTCGGCGGTCACGTGATCGGGCTGGGCATCCCCGAGTCGTGGACCGAGGCCGTGGGCATCGGCGAGACGGCCTACCACGCCGTGGCGGTCGGCATCGGCGCGATCGCGGGTGCCTGCACGCTCACCGGCCTGGCGATCCTCATCTACCGGCGGCGCACGGTGGGCCCGGTGTTCTCGGCGACCACGAAGAACGACAAGTTCATGTACGTCGTGCTCACCGCCACGATCCTGTTCGGGCTGAGCAACACCGTGCTCGGCGCGGCCGGAGTGGGCGGGAGCTACCGCGAGACCGTCTCGCCCTGGTTCCGCAGCATCTTCCTGTTCCAGCCCGAGCCCGAGCTGATGGCCGAGGCGGCGCTGGGATTCAAGCTGCACGCGCTCTCGGCGCTCCTGCTCTTCGCCATCTGGCCGTTCACCCGGCTGGTGCACGTGTTCAGCGCGCCGATCGGCTACTTCACCCGTCCCTACATCGTCTACCGCAGCCGCGACACCCAGCTGGGCACCCGGCCGACGGCCCGCGGGTGGGACCGGGTCGGCGGCGGCAAGCGGTGAGGGTGGTGCTGATGTCGTCGGTGATGTGTCTGCCGCCGATCGGGACCTTGGCCCCGGGGTAGGTGACGTCCGGCTCCGGACAGGCTCGGTCACCGCCCGTAGGAACGGGATGACGCACAGAGAGCGGAGGCGCGGGGAGCGCCCGGAGGAGATGAGCACGGCCCATGAGCAGCGGTAGGACGGCAGCAACCACCCCCGTGTCGGTCGGAGCGGAGGTGCAGATCCCCCGCCAGGCGTGGGTGATGCTGGCCCTCGCGACCACGGGGTTCGCGGTCAACTTCTGGGCCTGGGCGCTGATCAGCCCGCTCGGCGCCTTCTTCACCGACGAGCTGGGGCTCAGTGCGGTCGAGAAGTCGCTGCTCGTCGCCGTCCCGGTCGTGGTCGGCTCGCTGGGACGCATCCCGGTGGGTGCCCTCACCGACCGGTTCGGGGCGCGGGTCATGTTCCCGCTGATCAGCGCGCTGACGATCCTGCCGGTCCTGTTCATCGGCTTCGTCGGCAACGACTCCTACCCGATGATGCTGCTCGGCGGCTTCGTCCTCGGCCTCGGCGGCACGACGTTCGCCATCGGTGTGCCGCTGGTCAACGCGTGGTTCCCACCGGCCAAGCGGGGCACGGCGCTGGGCATCTTCGGGGCCGGCATGGGCGGCACCGCGATCTCGGCGTTCACGACGGTCTGGCTGAAGGACACGTTCGGCCTGCAGTTCCCGTTCACGGTGGTCGCCGTCCTGCTCGCCGCCTACGCGGTCGGCTCCTACCTGCTGCTCCGTGATGCGCCCGGGCGGACCGTGGCGACCGGTGGCGTGGTCCGCCGGACGTGGGACACCTTCACGCTGCCGGTCACGCTGCAGATGTCGTTCCTCTACGCCGTCGGCTTCGGCGGCTTCGTGGCGTTCAGCGTCTACCTGCCCACGTACCTGAAGGACACCTTCGACCTGACCCCCGGCGACGCGGCGCTGCGCACCGCAGGCTTCGTCGTCCTCGCGGTCATCATGCGGCCGATCGGCGGCATCCTCTCCGACCGGTTCCACCCGGTGCCCGTGCTCGTCGGCTGCTTCGCCGTCGTGACCGTGTTCGCGGCGGTGTCGGCCCTGGAGCGCCCGCTGGAGTGGATCGGCACCGTCGCCTTCCTCGCCATGGCAGCCGCGCTGGGGGCCGCCTCCGGCGCGGTGTTCGCGCTGGTCGCCATCGCTGCACCCGCGGGCAAGGTCGGGTCGGTCACCGGCATCGTCGGGGCAGCCGGCGGCCTCGGCGGCTTCGTCCCGCCGCTGGTGATGGGCGCGATCTACGGCTGGCAGGGCAACTACAAGCCCGGCCTGTGGCTGCTGGCCGCGACGGCGCTGGTGGCCGCGGTCTACACGTTCTGGGGCATGCGGTCGGTCGGCCGCACGGCAGCGCGCTGAGATGTGCGACCACTGCGGCTGCCGCGACCTGACCCCCGTCGCCCGCCTGATGGGTGAGCACGACCGGCTGCGGGAGCTCAGCGAGCACATCCGCCGCCACCTGACCGCCGGCGACGACGCGGCCGCGCGGGACCACTTCCAGGAGTTGCTGGTCGTGCTCGGCCCGCACGTGGCCGAGGAGGAGAGCACCCTGTTCCCGATGCTGCGCCGGCACGAGGAGCTCGCCGGGCACGTGGCGGTGCTCGAGGGCGAGCACGCCGGGCTCTACGACGACGTCGACGACCTCGACGACGCGGGAGTGCAGGCCTGGCGGGACGGGGTGGCCCGGGTCCTGCACGACCTGGACGCGCACATGTTCAAGGAGGACTTCGGGCTGTTCCCCGCCGCGCTGGCCACCCTCGACGGCGCGGACTGGGACGCGATGGACAGCTGGGAGCAGGCCCGTGCCGGATCCGCAGGCCCGCTCAGCGCCAGGTGACCCGAGCGTCGGCGGCGCGGGTCGCCCCGTGAGAACTGCTCTTGCGCGGTTGTGCGCGTTCTTGCCCCGTTGCAGCACCGCAAGACTGCGGGAAACGGCGCAAGACCGCAGCCAGACCGCGGCCGCCGGGACTCAGCGCCAGGTGACGGTCTCCGGCCGGCGACCGAGACTGCGGGCGACCTTCTCCGTGGCCTTCTCGTCGGCGTTCACCAGCACCGGCCGGTCGGTGCCGGCGAACAGCGGGAGGTCCGACGGGGCGTCGCTGTAGACCGCCGTCCACGGGGGCGGGTACCCGCGGTCGGTGAGCATCTCGACCTTGCCCTCGCCCATGGCCCGGCGGATCCGCGGCGGCCGGTAGGAACCGGTCGAGCCGACGACGTCGAGGTGCCCGAGCCCGATCGCGCTCAGGAAGCCGCGGGCGAGGGTCTCCTCGCAGCCGGTCGCGACGACGACGCGCTCACCCGCGGCCTCGTGCCGGCGGACGCAGGCGATGGCGTCGGCGATCGCCGCCTCGGGCTTCAGCTGCAGCGCGCAGCGGTAGGCCGCGGCCACGTCGTCCACGTCCGTGTCCGGGGAGCCGCCCACGGCCAGGCGGGTCATCACGCGGGCGGCCAGGGGGCGCAGGTGCGGCACGGCGGAGCCGGGCAGCAGCAGGGGGGCGGCGAGCACCATCGCCAGGGTCCGCCCGGGCGCCTGCCGGAACCGGCCGTGCAGGAACAGCGTCGAGGCGTCCCCGCCGAGCAGGACCTTGTCGAGGTCGAAGACGACGGTGCCGCTCATGCGGTCACGTCGACGAGCACCTTGCCGACGACGCCGTCCTGGACCGCCTGGTGCGCGGCGGCGGCCCG
Source organism: Blastococcus jejuensis (assembly GCF_039534705.1). NCBI lineage: Bacteria > Bacillati > Actinomycetota > Actinomycetes > Geodermatophilales > Geodermatophilaceae > Blastococcus > Blastococcus jejuensis. The sequence goes on along the minus strand of NZ_BAAAVV010000003.1, from coordinate 412,817 downwards.
GTCCAGCGGGAACACGTGCAGCGGGAGCCCGGCCTCCTCGCCGACCCGCACCGCGCCGTCGGCCACCGCGGCCGCGACCGCCTCGACGGCGAGCTCCTTCGCCCGCGGCGGCACCGTGTAGACCAGCACGAACTGCCAGCGTGCGTTCAGCACCATCTGCGGGCGGACCGGGACCGTCACCTCGGGCCCGCCGTCGTCGGCGTAGATCGCGACCGCGCCGAAGGGGGCGAGCACCTGCGCCGTGGCGGCGGCGTTCGCGGCGGCGGCGACCTCCACGACCGCGTCGACGCCGTCCGGCGCGATCCGCCGCACCTCGGCGACGACGTCCTGGTGCCGGTAGTCGACGACGTGGTGGGCGCCGGCGGCCGTCGCGAGCGCGGCCTTCTCGGGGCTGCTGACCGTGGTGATCACCGTCGCGCCGGCCCAGCGGGCCAGCTGGATCGCCGCGTTGCCCACTGCTCCCGCGCCGCCCTGGACCAGGACGGCGCGGCCGGCCAGCGCACCGGGGACCAGGCGGTCGGGTCCGGTCTCGGCGACCGTGAGGCAGCGGTGCGCCGTGAGGAACGGGATGCCGAGCGCCGCCCCCAGGTCGAACGGGGCAGCGTCGGGCAGGCGGACGGCCTGGGCCGTCGGGACGACGGTGCATTCGGCCGCGGTGCCGTGGGGGCGGCCGTACGCCGCCTCCCACACCCAGACCCGCTCGCCGACCCGGGCCGGATCCACCCCGGCGCCGACCGCCTCGACCGTGCCGGCGCCGTCCTGCCCCGGGACCTGGCCCTCGGGGCCGGGCTGCGCCTTGCTGCGCGACTTCCAGTCGGTCGGGTTCACCCCGGCCAGGGCGAGGCGGACCCGCACCTCGCCGTCACCCGGCTCGGGGACGGGCCGGTCGGTCAACCGCAGGACGTCGGGGGCACCGGGCCGGTCGTAGACGATCGCGCGCATGCCCGGGTCATACCGGAGAGCGGGGCCGTGGGAAACCTCTGCGGCGCGTCAGCCGCCCAGGCCGGCGGCGCGGGCGCGTTCCTCGACCGCCGCGACCGCGGCGCGCAGGTCGCCGAGGTGTCGCTGGACCATGCCGGTCGTCGACATCACCTGCCGGCGCCAGGTCAGGTTGATCGTGGCCACCACCCGCTCCTGGGGACGCACCGGCATCGCGATGGACTCCCGGCCGTCGTCCACCTCGGAGCGGGGCCGGGAGTAGTCGCCGCCGAAGTCGGGCGCTCGGATGCCGTAGCCGCGTTCCCGGGTGCTCTGCACGAGCCGGCGGAGGGCCTCGTCGTCGGACGCCAGGCCGTGCGCCGCGCCTTCCTTGTGCCGCAACCGGGCGATGACGGCGTCGAACTCCTGCCGGCTGCAGAACGCGAGGTAGGCCCGGCCGGATGCCGACCCGAGCATGTTCACCCGGAATCCGCGGGGCCGCGGTGGCAGGGCGTCGAAGTAGGTGCGGGAGCTGTTGGTCTCCAGCGTCTCCATGTAGTCCAGGCGGGGCACGGCGAGGACCGAGGGCCACTGCAGCCGGCGGGAGAGGTCGTCGAGCACGGGGGAGGCGATCTCGACCAGCCAGGCGTCGTCGTCGGGCTCGAGCCGGCGCTGGGTGTGGCTGGGCAGGAAGGCGCCGTCGACCATGCGCTGCCAGACCAGCCCGTGCTGGTGAGCGGTGTACAGGATCCGGGTCAGGGTGGGCTTGGGGATGCCGGTGGCCAGGTGCAGGTCGTGCAGGCTGGCCGACCGGACCTCCTGGAGGACGTGCAGCACCTGCAGCCCGCGGCCGAGGGATTCGATCGGCTTGACCCGGTACTCGCGCACCCGCACCCCTCTCGCCTGCTGCTTTTCGCACCGTGAAAAGCAGGCTCTCGAGTGTTGCCCATCACACGTGGTCTGCGCCACTGTCAGCTCATGCCGGTGTCCGCAGCGCAGACCGAGGTGCCGCCCGCTCCGGTGCGGGAGGGCGACCTGCTCTGGACGCCGTCGCCCGAGCGGGTCGCCAGCACGCGGCTGACCGCGTTCACCCGGTTCGCCGAGGAGCGCAGCGGCCGTCGGTTCCCCGACTACGCCGCGCTCTGGGAGTGGTCGACCACCGACCTCGACGGCTTCTGGCAGGCGGTCTGGGACTTCTTCGACGTCCGGTCCTCGGCCCCGCACACCGCCGTGCTTGCCGAGCGCACCATGCCCGGCGCCCGCTGGTTCCCCGGCGCCCGGCTCAACTTCGCCGAGCACGTCCTGCGCAACGAGCGCCCGGACGCACCGGCTCTCCTGTACGCCGGCGAGCGGACCGACCTGCAGGAGCTCGGCTGGGACGAGTTCGCGCGCCAGGTGCGCGCCGTGGCCACCCACCTGCGGGAGCGGGGCATCGGTCCGGGGGACCGGGTGGTCGCCTTCCTGCCGAACGTGCCGGAGGCCATGGTCGCGATGGTGGCGACGGCGAGCCTCGGGGCCGTGTGGGCCGCCGTGTCACCCGACTTCGGCCCTCGCGGTGCCCTGGACCGGCTGGGCCAGCTCGAGCCGCAGGTCCTGTTCGCCTGCGACGGCTACCGCTACGGCGGCAAGGAGTTCGACCGGCGGGGCGAGGTGGCCGAACTGGTCGCCGGGCTGCCGAGCCTGCGCGAGGTCGTGCACGTGCCGGTGCTCGGTCTCGACGTCGACGGCGTCGCCTGGGCCGACGTCGTCTCCGGGCCGACCGTGCCCGCCGAGGACTTCGTCTGCGAGCAGGTGCCCTTCGACCACCCCCTGTGGGTGCTCTTCTCCTCGGGGACCACCGGGCTGCCCAAGGCGATCGTGCACGGGCACGGCGGGATCCTGCTCGAGCAGCTCAAGGGGCTGAGCTTCCACCAGGGGCTTCAGCAGGGCGACCGCGCGTTCTTCTACACCACCACCGGCTGGATGATGTGGAACTTCCTGGTCAGCATGCTGCTGCTCGGGGTCACGCCGGTGCTCTACGACGGCAACCCCAGCCACCCCGACGTCGATGCGCTGTGGCGGATCGCGCAGGACAGCCGGGCCACGCTGTTCGGGGCCAGCCCGACCTTCGTCGAGCTCATGCAGAAGGCCGGCGTGGTGCCCCGCGAGCGGTTCGACCTCGGCGCGATCGAGACGATCATGCCGGCGGGCTCGCCGGTCTCCCCGGCCATCACCGCCTGGTTCTACGAGAACGTCAAGCGCGACCTGTGGGTGGCGACCGGCAGCGGCGGCACCGACATCTGCACCGGTCTGGTCGGCGGGGTGCCGACCCTGCCGGTCCGCGCCGGGGAGATCCAGGCCCGCTCCCTCGGCGTGGCGGCCGCGTCGTGGGACGACACCGGGCACCCCGTCGTCGGCCAGGTCGGCGAGCTGGTGATCACCGCGCCGATGCCGTCGATGCCGGTGTGCTTCTGGGGCGACGAGGACGGCGCCCGCTACCGGGCGAGCTACTTCGAGACCTTCCCCGGCGTCTGGCGGCACGGGGACTTCTTCGAGCTCGACGAGCGCGGCGGCTGCTTCGTCCGCGGACGCTCCGACGCCGTCCTCAACCGGCAGGGCGTGCGGATCGGGACGGCGGAGATCTACCGCGTGGTCGAGGACGACCCGGCGGTGCGGACGTCGCTCGTGGTGAATCTCGACCTGCCCGGCGGCGGCTTCTTCATGCCCCTGTTCGTGGTGCTGCAGCCCGGGGCCGAGCTCGACGACGCGACCGTCGCCCGGCTGCGCCGCGCGCTCCGCGAGGAGTACACACCCCGCCACGTGCCCGACCGGATCATCGCGGTCGGGGCCATCCCGCTCACCCGCAGCGGCAAGAAGATGGAGATCCCGGTTCGCCGCGTCCTGCTCGGCGCGGACCCGGCCCAGGTCGCCGACCCCAACGCGATGGCCGACCCGGCCTCCTTCGCCGACATCGTCACCTACGCCCGCACCCAGACCGACTACTCGCTCAGCCGACAGGAGATCCCATGACCGAGCGCTCGTTCCCCCTGCCGTCGCAGATCGAGGCCGTCGACGGAGCCGAGGGCTGGGAGGCGATGTACCCCTACTTCACGCGCTTCCAGCCCGAGGACGACCAGCGCTTCTGGTTCTACAACTCGATGCACTTCCCCGAGGTCGTGCCGGCGTTCGACGGCCTCACCTCGGAGATCCCCTACACCGCGATCGGCGCGAACACCGCCCGGCTGTTCAGCTTCCCGACCACCATGGGCATCGAGTACCGCATCGTGAACGGGCGGGTCTACATCACCGCCAACCCGGTGCTCGACGAGGCCGAGCAGGGCAAGCGCTTCGCCGACTTCCAGGAGCGGGCAGGCCACTACTACGACAACTGGGACCGGCTCTACGGCGAGTGGCAGCAGCGCATCGAGGCGCTGATCGCCGAGATCGAGGCCGTGGAGGTGCCGGAGCTGGGCGACCTGGACCCGATCGAGGTCGTCACCAGCGGCCGCGGGTTCGCCTCCAACCACTTCCTGCGGGAGAACTTCCACCGCTGCATCGACCTCTACTCGAAGATGTGGCACCACCACACCGAGTTCCTGATGCTCGGCTACGGCGCCTACGTCGTCTTCTTCGAGTTCTGCAAGCAGGCCTTCCCGGAGATGGGCGACCAGATGGTGGCCCGCATGGTCGCCGGCATGGACGTGACCATGTACCGACCCGACGACGAGCTGAAGAAGCTCGCCGCCCTCGCCGTGGACCTCGACCTCTCCGACCTGTTCGTCGAGGGCAGCGATCCGGCGAAGGTGCTGGCGGCGCTCGGCGAGCGCGGCGACGCGGGTGCGCGCTGGCTGGCGGCGCTCGAGGCGGCGAAGGACCCGTGGTTCAACGTCTCGGTCGGTGACGGCTTCTACCACCACCACCTGTCCTGGGCCGACGACCTCACCGTGCCGTTCGCGGCGCTGCCCCGCTACGTCGAGCAGATCGCCGCGGGGGAGGACCTCACCCGCCCGACCGAACGGCTGGCCGAGGAACGCGACCGCATCGCCGACGAGTACCGGGCGCTGCTCGACTCCGACGAGGAGAAGGGGGCCTTCGACCAGATGCTCGGCCTCTGCCGGCAGGTGTTCCCCTACATCGAGAGCCACAAGTTCTACTGCGAGCACTGGTTCACCACCCGCTTCTTCCAGAAGATCCGCGCCTTCGGCACGCTGCTCGCCGACCGCGGGGTGCTGCGCGAGGCCGACGACGTCTTCCACCTGCGGCACGTCGAGGTGGAGGACGCACTCGCCGACGTCATGCTGGCCTGGGCCTCGGGCGGCACCGAGCTCGGCGCCCGCCACTGGCAGCCGATCGTCGCCCGGCGCAAGCAGATCGTGGAGGCGCTGTCGGGCTGGTCGCCGCCGCCCGCGCTGGGCGCCGTCCCCGAGGCACTCAACGATCCCGCGGTGAAGATGCTCTGGGGCATCACCCAGGAGACCGTCGAGACGTGGCTCGGCGGTGAGGACGACGACGAGTCGACCGTCCGCGGCTACGCGGCCTCGCCGGGCGTGGTCGAGGGCGTGGCCCGGGTGCTGCTCAACGTCAACGACATCGGCCAGATCCGCGAGGGCGAGGTGCTCGTCTGCCCGGTCACCGCCCCCAGCTGGGGGCCGGTGTTCGGCAAGATCGCCGCGGCGGTCTCCGACATCGGCGGCACCATGTCGCACGCGGCGATCGTGGCCCGCGAGTACGGCATGCCGGCCGTCGTCGGCACCGGCATGGCCACCACCCGGATCAAGACCGGCGACCGCGTCCGCGTCGACGGCGACCGCGGCATCGTCACCGTCCTGAGCTGATGGGAACCCGCATGACCACGCGCCCGACGCTGCACTTCCACGATGTCGGGCTCGGTGACGTCGCGACCGTCGGTGGCAAGGGCGCCAGCCTCGGCGAGCTGCTGCGCGCCGGCATCCGCGTGCCCACGGGCTTCGCCGTCACGACGGCGGCCTTCCGGCAGTCCGTCGCGCACCTCACCGACGGCGGACGCAGCATCCCGGACGTCGTCGCCGGCCTCGACCCGGCCGACGCCGACGGGCTGGCCGTGGCCACCGCGCGGCTGCGGGAGGCCGTCGAGTCCGCCCCCCTGCCCGACGAGGTGGCCGCAGCGGTCAGCACCGCCTACGCCGCGCTCTGCGAGGAGTGCGGGGATCCGTCCCTCCCGGTTGCCGTGCGCTCCAGCGCCACCAGCGAGGACAGCGCCGAGGCCAGCTTCGCCGGGCTGCAGGACACCTACCTGTGGGTGCGCGGGGCCGACTCGGTGCTCGAGCACGTCCGCCGGTGCTGGGCCAGCCTCTACAGCGTCGAGTCGGTGACCTACCGGCTGCGCCGCGGCATCCCGGAGACCGACCTCGGCATGGCCGTCGTCGTCCAGCGGATGGTCGGCGCCCGCAGCTCCGGGGTCATGTTCACCCGGAGCCCGCTGACCGGGGACAAGTCGGTGGTCGCCATCGACGCCAGCTGGGGTCTGGGCTCGGCGGTGGTCAGCGGCGACGTCACGCCCGACTCGTTCGTCGTCAGCAAGGTGACCGGCGACGTCAAGCGGACCGTGGCCACCAAGACCCGGTGGCACCGGCCCGACCCGTCGGGCTACGGGGTGGTCGAGGACGACGTCCCGGCGGAGCTGCGCGACCGACCGTCGATCTCCGACGAGGAGATCGCCGAGCTCGTGGCCACCGCCCGCCGGGTCGAGGCGCACTACGGCTGCCCGCAGGACATCGAGTGGGCGGTCTCGGACGCTCCGGCCGGCGAGAACGTGTTCCTCCTGCAGAGCCGGCCGGAGACCGTCTGGGCGGAGAAGGACCGCGCCAAGGTCGCCGCCCCGGCCGCCCGGCCGTTCGACCACGTGCTCAACCTGCTCGGGGGCAAGCGCCCCGCCGGGAGTTGAGCCGCGTGGAGCTCACTCCCGACGACGTCCGCGACGTCCTCCGGGTGCTGGACTCCAGCGGCCTTTCCGAGCTGCACCTGGAGCTGGCCGACCTGACGTTGACCGTCCGCCGGGAGGGGGCGGCCGGCTGGACGGCGGAGCAGCAGGTCACCCGCGAGCCGGTGCTCGAGTCGGGCCACGATGGCGATTCTGGCGCCGAGGAGGAGCCGGGAACGGGCCAGACTGGCCATTCTGGCGCGGAGGTGGGGGAGGGCCTCGTCGCGGTGCACCCGCCGTTGCTGGGCACCTTCTACCGGGCCCCGCAGCCCGGCGCCGCCCCGTTCGTCGACGTCGGTGACGCCGTCGACGAGGAGACCGTGGTCGGCATCGTCGAGACCATGAAGATGATGACGCCGGTGCACGCCGGCGTCCGGGGGACCGTCGTCGAGTTCCGGACCGGCAACGGCGAGTTCGCCGACGCCGACGCGGTCCTGCTGGTGGTGGATCCGGTCGGGGGCGGCGGGGCGGGTGGCTAGCACCGTGAGCAGGATCCGCCGGCTGCTGATCGCCAACCGCGGCGAGATCGCGGCCCGGGTGATCCGCACCTGCGCCCGGCTGGGCATCGAGTCGGTGCTCGCCGCCTCCGACGCCGACCTCGACTCGCTGCCCGCGCGGCTGGCCGACCGGGTCGTGCGGCTCGGGCCGGCTCCCGCCGCGCAGAGCTACCTGGACCCCGACGCGGTCGTGCGGGCCGCGCGGGCGGTGCGCGCCGACGCCATCCACCCGGGGTACGGCTTCCTGTCCGAGAACCCGGCCCTGGCGCGGGCCTGCGAGGCGGCCGGGATCGTCTTCGTCGGCCCGTCGGTCGAGTCGCTGCACGCCGTCGGCGACAAGCTGACCGCCCGCTCGCACGCCGTCGCTGCCGGCCTGCCGGTGGTGCCGGGAGGGGAGGCCGCCGACGTGGCGGGGGCCCGGGCGGTGGCCGCCGAGGTCGGCTACCCGCTGCTGGTCAAGGCGGTCGGTGGTGGCGGTGGCCGTGGGATGAAGCTGGTCCGCGACCCGGCCGACCTGGCGCACACCCTCGACCTCGCCGTCTCCGAGGCGGCCGCCGCCTTCGGCGACCCGCGGGTGTACCTGGAGCGCTTCGTCGCCTCCGGCCGGCACGTCGAGGTGCAGGTACTCGGCGACGGCGCCCGTGCCGTGGCGCTGGGCGACCGCGACTGCTCGGTGCAGCGCCGCTACCAGAAGCTGTTCGAGGAGGCGCCCGCCCCGCTCCTGTCCGACCGGCTCCGCGCCGAGATGGCCGACGCCGCCCTGCGCCTGGCCGCGCACCTGGGCTACCGCGGGCTGGGCACGGTGGAGATGCTCGTCGACCGCGAGCGGGACACCTTCTACTTCCTCGAGATGAACGCCCGCATCCAGGTCGAGCACCCGGTCACCGAGCTGGTCACCGGCCTCGACCTGGTCGCCGAGCAGCTCGCCGTCGCCGAGGGGCAGCCCCTGCGGATCCGGCAGGAGGACGTCGTCGTCACCGGCCACGCCGTCGAGTGCCGGATCAACGCCGAGGACGTCGAGCACGGTTTCCGCCCGTCGCCCGGCCGGATCGCCCGCGTCGTGCTGCCGGCCGGCGACGGTATCCGCGTCGACACGCACGTGCAGGGCGGCAGCGTCGTCCCCCCGTTCTACGACTCGCTGCTGGCCAAGCTGATCGTGCACGGCGCCGACCGCGCCGACGCCCTGGCCCGGGCGCGGGCGGCGCTGGACCTGCTGCGGATCGAGGGCGTGACGACGACCGCCCCGGTGCACCGGGCGCTGCTGGCCGACGCCGAGTTCGCCGCCGGGGGAGTGGACACCACGTTCTTCGAGCGCTTCCTCGCAGGCCGCCTGGTGGGGGCGGACCGATGAGCGACGTGCAGCTCGTCGACGTCTCGCTGCGCGACGGCAACCAGAGCCTGTGGGGGGCCACCGGCCTGCGGACCGGCCACGTGCTGCAGGTGGCGCCGCTGATGGAGCGGGTCGGGTTCCGGGCGCTGGACTACAGCTCGAGCACGGCCATGGGGGTCGCGGTCCGCAACCACCGCGAGGACCCGTGGGAGCGGCTGCGCCTGACCCGCGCGGCGATGCCCACGACGAAGCTGCAGTTCATCGGCACCGGGTTCCGGTTCATCTCGTGGGAGACCTCGCACCCGGAGACGATGCAGCTGGTCTACGACCGGCTGGTCGCCAACGGGATCGACCGGGTCGTCGTCCTGGACCCGATGCACGACATGGACGCCGCCCGGGAGACCGCCCGCCGCCTGAAGCAGGCCGGGGTCGACGAGGTCGTCGGTGCGCTGACCTTCACGATCAGCGCGGTCCACGACGACGCCTTCTACGTGGGCCTGGCCGGGCAGTACGCGGCCGACCCGCACTTCGACCGGGTCTACGTCAAGGACCCGGCCGGCATCCTCTCGGCCGAGCGCGCCCGCACGCTGTTGCCGGCGATCAAGGCCGCCCTGGGGACGACACCGCTGGAACTGCACTCGCACGCCACGATCGGCCTGTCCCCGCTGACCTACTCGATCGCGCCGGACCTCGGCGTCGAGGTCGTGCAGGTCGGCAGCGGGGCGCTGGGCAACGGGTCGTCGCTGCCCGAGGCACGGCGGACGGTGGCCAACCTGCGGGAGATGGGGCACACGGTCGACGTCGACGACCGCGCCCTGGGGCTGGTGTGCGACTTCTTCGACGGGCTGGCCGCCGCCGACGAGCTGCCCGTCGGGCGGCCGCAGGACTTCGACGCCGGGTTCCTGCACCACCAGATCGCCGGCGGGGTCATGACCACGACCCGGCGGCAGCTGCGCGAGATCGGCATGGAGGACCGCTTCGAGACCCTGGTCGAGGAGGTGGGTCGGGTCCGGGCCGAGCTGGGCTACCCGATCATGGTGACGCCGTTCCCGCAGATGGTCGTGTCGCAGGCCCTGTTCAACGTCATGGGCGAGCGGTACGCGACCGTGCCCGACCAGGTGATCCGGTACGCGATGGGCAGCTTCGGCCGGCCCACCGCCCCGATCGACGCGCAGGTGCTGGACCGCATCCTCGACCGGCCGCGGGCCCGCGAGCTGGCCTCCGAACCGCCCCCGGCGTCACCGGCCGAACTGCGGAAGCGCTTCCCGAAGGGGATCAGCGACGAGGAACTGCTGCTGCGGGCGCACATGCCTGCCGAGCAGGTCGACGCCATGCTGGCGGCCGGACCGGCGCCCCGGCACTACAACCCCGCCCTCGCCCCGGTCCTCGCGCTGCTCGGTGAGCTCGGCTCGCGACCGGCCGTCCACGATCTCGCGATCGCCAAGCCGGGCCTCCGGCTGTCGGTGCGTCGCTCCGCCGAAGGGACACCCGTTGCCTGACCCCGCTGCCCCGGACCGCCTGCGCGAGGTGCGCGGCGTCGTCCTCGACATGGACGGCACGCTCGTGCTGGGCGACCGCAACAACAAGGGCCTGGCGCCGCTGCCCGGCGCCGCCGAGCTGCTGACGACGCTCGAGGACCTCGCGATCCCGTTCTGCCTGTTCACCAACGGCACCACCCGGACGCCGGAGCAGTACGCGGACACCCTGCAGGCTGCCGGGCTGCCGGTGACCCCCGAGCGGATGCTGACGCCGACGTCGGCGGCGCTGGACCTCTTCCTCGAGCTCGGGTACCGCCGGGTCATGGTGCTGGGCGGCAAGGGCATCACCGAGCCGCTGGAGGCCGCCGGCATCGAGACGCTGCCCCCGCTGCGCGGCACGCAGTGTGACGCCGTGATGGCCGGCTGGTACCGCCAGGAGCTGACCTTCGACGCGCTGGAGGCAGCGGTCTTCGCGGTGTTCGACGGGGCGGCCATGTACAGCGCCTCGCAGTCGCTGTTCTTCGCGACGGCGGAGGGGAGGTCGCTGGGCACCTCGCGGGCGATCAGCGCCGTCGTCCGTGACATCACCGGGTGCGAGGTGACCGTCGTCGGCAAGCCCTCGCTCCGCGCCCTGCAGACCGCGGCCCGCCGGCTGGGCCTGTCACCCGCGGACCTGGCCGTGGTCGGCGACGACCCCGAGCTCGAGGTGCCGATGGCCCACGCGGGGGGAGCGACCGCCGTCGCCGTGCACACCGGGATCGGCTCCGCGGAGTCGTTCTCGGACCTGCCGGTGGAGCTGCGACCGCACCTGGATCTGCCCGACGTGGGCGTCCTCGCCCGGCTGCTGAGGTCTGCGCGCGACTGATCCGTCGGTGCGGGAGCCGGGCGTTCCGTATTGCGGATCCGTGACGGTGCGTACGGCCGTTCCCACGAGGGCCTTGCGGCTCTAACGTGCGCCACGGCTCGGCCCCAAGACTCGGGGACAACGCCGTCCGATCGGGGGATCGCCATGACCCAGCCACCCGTCCAGCCGTCACCGTGGGGCCGGCCCGGTATGCCGGTGGGTCCGCCGGTCGGGGCGCCGCCCGGGCCGCAGGCCTGGCAGCCACCCGGGGCACCGCTGGTGCCGCCCCAGCCCGGCGCCCCGGCATGGGAGCAGCGCCCCGGTCCGCCGGCCGGTCCGCCCCCGGGCGGTCCGTTCGCCCCGCCCCCCTCCGCCGCGAGATCCCGCAAGGGCCTGTGGTGGTCCATCGGTGCGGCCGTCGTCGCGCTCCTGGTCGCCGGTGGCGTGCTGTTCTTCGTGCTCATGGGGGGCGTCGAACCACCGACCGGCGTGAACGCGACCGTGCAGCCGGACGGCGTCTCCGTGACCTGGACGGCCGTCGAGGGCGCGAGCAGCTACGAGGTCTTCCGTGGCGACACGTCGGTGGGCACCACCGACCAGACGACGTTCCTCGACACCGAGGCACCCGGAGGGACCGAGGTGCGGTACACGGTCGTCGCCGCCAACCAGGACGGTGACCGCTCCGAGGCCTCCGCCGCCGGACCTGCCGTGATCACGACCGTCGACGCCCCGACACCGGTGGCGACCGTCGACGGTGCCGCGGTGCAGCTCACCTGGGAGCCGGTGACCGGCGCCGAGACCTATGCGGTGACACGTGACGGCGAGTCCCTGGCCGGCGACCTCACCGAGACCACCTACCTCGACCCGGAACCGTCCTTCGGTGACCACGCGTACGAGGTGACCGCCGTGGACGCCGACGGCGAGGGCAGCTCGGCGAGCGGCTCGGTGCAGGTCTCCGCGCCGGGCCCGTGGGTGGAGGCCAACGAGATCGCCACGGCCTTCCCGGAGCTGGTGGGCGATTCACCCGGCGGTGACGCCTGGAACGGTGCGTCCTGCGCGACGGCCACGCCCGACCCCGGCCAGGCGGCGATCTCCTGCGACTACCCGAACGGCATCCTCATGGTGGTCGTCCAGTACGCCGACACCGGTCAGCGCGATGCGCGGGTGGCCGAGGTCACCGGCCAGGCCGGCGTGCAGACCGGCACCTGGTCCTACGGCTCGGGTGCCGCCCAGGGCGACCTGTGGGTGAGTGCCGCTGACGCGGCCATCGCGTGGCGGTTCATCACCTTCTACGAGAGCGGCCGCGAACTGTTCTCCATCTACACCGAATGGGAGGGCCACTCGCAGGACCAGCTGCGCGACGAGTGGTTCGCCGGCGCGCCGTTCTGAGTCACGAGTGAGGCAGAGGGGGCGGCGGTGCGGCGCACGACAGGCGGTGTGGTGCTCGCGCTCGTCGCCCCCCTCGTGACGGCCGGGCCGGCGAGCGCCGGTCCGCCGCGCAGCCCGGTCCGGTGACCAAGCAGGGGTTCACCGACGTGCAGGTGATCGTGCGCGACGTGTGCGCGGCGCCGGCGGCGGCCCCCGGCGGAGGTGTGGTGGTCGCCGAGTACTCGGGCCGCGCCGCGGTGCCGCTGCAGAGCGACCCCCGGCTGCGGCAGGCGTCGGTCACCGCACGGATGCAGGACGTCGACGACCCCGCCGTGCCGATCACCGTCGTCGTCCGCTGGACCGGTTCCGGGCCGCTGGACCACACGACGACGCACATCCACGACCGCTTCCCCGGCGAGGGCGTCATCAGCTCGTCGGCGAACGACCTCCGCCGGACGGCCGACGCCGTCGTGACGCTGCAGGTCGGCACCGGGGTCGACCTGCGATCCGTGCCGGCCGCCGAGGCGGTGCTCGAGCGGACGAAGTCCCGCTGCGTGGAGAACCCGAGGCCCGGCGTCGAGGGCTTCTATCCCTGCTTCGGGTTCCCGGGCTAGCGACGGGCCGGGCCGGGCGCGGCGACCGTGCCCAGCCGGGCCACCAGGACGACGGAGACCAGCACCAGTTGCACGGCGGCCAGCGCGAGACCGCCCCACATCCCCAGGTCGGCCCATGTCAGCCCGCTCGCGCCGTGGTGCAGGCCGGTCGCGGCGGCCCAGGGGGACAGCAGCACCAGGTGGGCGACGAGCATGGCCGCGTACATCACGCCGGTCATGGCCCAGACCCGCGAGGTGGGGGCCAGCCAGAGCCCCCGGATGCACGGCAGGCACCCGGCGGCCATGGCCAGCAGCACGCCGCGCGCCAGCGGGCCGCCGTGACCGGGGGCCACGGCGGTGACCACGTGCAGCGCGACGCACAGGGCGCCGACGGCCGCGCCCGCCTCCGCGAGCAGCGGCCGCGCGATGCCCGGCACCGGTCAGCCGGCCGTCATGACCGGAGCTCGCCCGGGGGGACCGGCTCCTCCTCGAACGAGCCGACCTCCTCGACGATCTCGGGCTTCCGCAGGCGGATCACGGTGTACCAGGCCATCCCCAGGACGACGAGGCCGAGGAAGATCCACGGCATCAGGTTGAACGGGTAGTCGGGCACCGGGTACACGTTCTTCCAGAAGACGTAGAGCAGAACGGCCACGACGACGACGGCGAGCACGGTGGAGAGAGGACTGGCCTCGCCGCGCTTGCGCAGGAAGGACGGCAGGGCGGTCGCCATGAGCAGGTAGCCCAGCATGTAGCCGAAGGTGCCGATCGTGCCGGTGTAGCCGATCACGTTCAGCAGCTCGACCCCGCTCGCCACCATGACGATCGGCACGATGATCATGACCGGGGCGACGACCGCGATCGCGACGTGCGGCGTCCGGTACGAGCGGTGCGCCCGGCCGAGAGCCGTGGGCAGGATGTCTTCCTCGCCCATGGTGTACAGGATCCGGGACGAGGCGTTGATGCAGGCGATCGTGACCGCGAAGAACGAGGCCATGACCCCCAGGTCGACGATCCAGGCGATGCTGCCCAGCCCGTTGCGCTCGGCCAGGTCGCTGATCGGTGCGCCGCTCTCGGTCAGCGCCTCCGGCGTGCCGAAGCCGACGACCATCGTGTACGCCGCCACGACGTAGAGGACGCCGACCAGCGCCGCGCTGCCGAGGACGGCGCGGGGGATGGCGCGGTGCGGGTCCCGGGCTTCGGCGCCCAGGCTCGCCGCGCTCTCGAAGCCGACGAAGCCGAGCACGCCCAGCACGATGCCGAACGTGACGCCGTCGAAGGACAGGCCCTCCAGGGTGAACTGCGACGTGTCCCCGGTGAAACCGTTCTTGACCAGGACGGTGATCAGCACGATCCCCACGGCCGCCACCGAGATGATCTCCAGCACCAGCCCCACCCGGGTGGAGATCTTGATGCCGATGATGGCGAACGCCGCCGCGGCGATCCCGGCGATCGCCAGCATCACGCAGATGGCGAACGTGCCGGTCACGGTCAGCCCGATGGTGCCGAGGAAGCTCCAGAAGTAGATGCTGGTGCCGACGACGCCGATCATCGAGATGCACGTGTAGCCGATGACCAGGCCCCACCCCGCGGCGAACGCGCCGCCGGAGCCCAGCCCACGGGCGACGTAGCTGTACAGCGACCCCGAGGAGGCGAACCGCCGGCCGAACTTGGTGGCGACCAGCCCGACCAGGAGGACGACGACGGTCGCGGCCACGTAGGAGATCCACGTGCCGTGCCCGGCGTAGATCGCGATCAGGGCCGGGGTGGTGGCCGCGGCCGCGCTCGGTGCGATGGCGGCCACCGACTGGGCCATCACGTCGAGCTGGCTCATCGATCCGTGGGCCAGCCCGGTGTCGGACTGGACGGCGTGCGGCTGGACCGCCTCCGCGCTCACCGGGTCACCGACCCGTTGCCGTGCCCGTCCCCGTGCGCGGCATGGTCATGACTGTCGTGGCCGTTGCCGGTGTGGCAGGCGGGGGTCGAGCGGGGCATGTCGAGGGCGGGGTTGCCGTCGAAGAACCCGACTGGCTTGAGCATGAACCCGGCGTAGGTGACGGGCATGACCGGCCAGTCCTCCGGGCGGACCACGTGATGGGCGCCGAAGGAGTACCAGACGACGAGGTCCTCGTTCTCCAGCGGTCGGTCGGCCTTCTGGTACTCCACCAGCCCGCCGGGGGAGCCGTGCTGGTTCGGGTAGTCGCCCGCGGCGAACATCTCGCGCGGCTCGTAGGCCGTCACCCACAGGTGCTTGTAGGCGAACTGCGCCCGGGAGAAGGCCTGCGAGCCCTCCTGCTGCAGGGGCAGCACGTTGTCGCCCGGCATGAGCTTGAAGCAGGTGGGCTGGCCCAGCTCGTTGATCCGGTTCGGGTTGACGATGTACCAGTTGCGGGCGACGAACGGGTCGATCAGCCGCTGCGCCTGGCTCTCGCGGGCCAGCAGCGTCTTCTTCGTCTCCCATGCGTTGCCGTACGGGTTGTCGGGGCCCGGGGGCAGTGCCGCGGCGTCGACCTCGTAGACGGAGTTGCGTTCGCCGTCGACCTGCATGTCCAGCCGGACGTTGAAGAAGTGCTGGTGGTGCGGGCCGTAGAGGCCGGGCGCGACGACGACGCCGTGCCGCGGCTGCTCGCCGTCGGCCAGTGCCCCGGTCGAGATGATGCCGCTGAGCTTGACCTCGTACTGGATGGTGCCGTCGGTGTAGAGGTACCAGAAGAAGCCGTACTCGTAGTTGCCGACGGTGGCGAAGCAGGACACCACGAGCCGCCGGGAGCGGCGGACCTCGACCTTCTCGGTGCGGAAGTCGGTGTGCTTCCAGCCGACCCCGTAGTCCTCCTCGTGCATGCAGATCGCGTTCGGGATGGTGACCGGCTGGCCGTCCTGGTCGTTGGCCGTCACGTCGAAGTAGTGGATCTCGCCGAGGCAGTCGCAGCCGAGCTCGAGCGGGTTGAGCAGCAGCCCGACCCCGTACTCGCCCTCGTCGAAGACGTTCTTGATCCGGTGGGTGGGTGCCGGGTCGCCGTAGGGGATGTACATCTCCGACAGGGATGCCCGGTAGATAACCGGGCGCAGGGTGCCCCGGTCGTCGTAGCCGATCTGGTGCAGCACCAGCCCCTCCCGGGGGCTGTAGCCGACCCGGAGCCGCCACTTCTGCCAGCTGACCGCGTGGCCGTCGACGGTGAAGCTCGGGCCCTCGGGCTGGGTGATCTCGAGCGGCCGGACGTCGTCGCGCAGGTGGGTGTGCGCGGGGCGGTTGTCGCCGTCGAACATCAGCTCCGGCATGTAGTTGCCGGCCTTCTCCGGCAGCGGGACGACGCCGTGGTCGCGGACGTCGATGACCTCCATGAGGTCGAGGTCGACCAGGACGATCAGGCCCTCGACCGGGCGCGCGTAGCCGTTGTCGTCCTCCCGGGACCGCACGAAGGTCAGCGGGCGGACCAGGCGACGGCCCTTGGGGTCGTCGATGTCGTAGCCGGCGGCCCACGGGTCGATCATCGTGAGGGAGAAGTCGGTGACGCCGCGCTTGCGCATGGCCTCCTGCCACCGCGGGTCGGCCCGGGTGATCTCCTCGCTGCTGAAGAACTCCTCCAGCATCACGCTGGGCTGCACGTCCGCGATGACCTGCCAGGACGTGACCGAGCCGCCGGACAGCGAGACGACGGCCTCGATGGTCTGCTGGTGCTCGCGGTCGTAGAGGATCGCGAAGGCTTCCCGGTCCGGTGCCGGGCCGCCGTCGCGGTCGTGCTCGAGGACCGCCTGCTTCGGCGGCTCGTGCAGCCCGATGGTCACGAAGCGGACCTGCGGTCCGAGGTCGCGTTGCTCCCGCAGGAGCTCCGAGGCCCGCCGGATCTCGTCCGGGCTCAAGGGCTCGAGGGGGTTGCGGGTGAGGGTGTCGATGTCGGGGGCCTGGACTGCCACGGGCGCTCCTCGAGGAGTTCGAACCGGGCTGGGGGCGCGGGAGCGCGGCCAGATGGCCGGACGCTAACGGTGCGCACGTGACCGGACAAGGAGTTGGCGTGATCACGGTCACAGACTTCTGCCCCGGCTCCCGCCAGATGAGTCCGCTGCGCCACCGGGCGCCCCGGGGGCTCTAGTCTCCCTCGGCCGGGTCGAGCGACCCGGGCGGACGGAGGCAGGGATGGACTGGCACCGGTTGGTGCGCGCCGGCGCGCAGGGGGTCGCGGCGGCGGTGCTCGGCGGCCTGGTCGGGACGGCGCTCACGCGGGGGTTGATGCGCCTGGTCATCCTCGTCGCCGGCGGGTCCCCGCAGTTCACCTGGACCGGCACGGCCTTCATCGCGCTGTTCTACGTCGTCTTCCTCCTGCCGGGCGCGATCGCCGTGGCCTGGAGCCGGGCCCGCTGGACGCGGTTCGTCCTCGGGGCCGGAGCGCTCGCCATCCCGGTGCAGGCGGCGGGCATCGCGACGACCGATCTGGAGTCCGTCGGGCCGTTCACCACCGGGCAGTGGGCGCTGCTGGTTCCGCTCTTCGTCGGCATGGCGGTCGCGTACGCGATGCAGGCGGCAATCGTCTACCGGGTGGCGCGGGGCGCGCGGCCGGCGGTGGCGGTGCCGGCAGGGGCCTGACTCACCCGGCCGGCGCGTCGTCGTCGCTCGGCCAGTCGGGCAGGGGGAGCCCGGCCAGGGCGAGGAGCCGCTCGACGGTCTCCTCGACGACCTCGTCGCGGGGCGGCGCACCGTCCGGTGCGGCCATCAGGTCGGCCACCGCGGCCGGGTCGACCTCGGCCCCGGTGGTCTCGTGCACCCAGCGAGCGAACCCCTGGGCCTCGGCAGCGACGTCGACCGGGGCGGCCGCGTCGGGCTCGTCGAAGTAGATGCGCGGCTCGTGGCCGAGGAAGAAGCGGCCGCCCGAGGCGTCCGCGGCGCGGTAGTCGAGCGTGGCGATGTCGCTGTCGTGCACGTCGAGCAGCAGGAACGGGACGGCGGTCGGGGCCCCTGCGGTCCACCGGCCGGCGCTGAACGCGAGCTTCCCGAAGTACCCCACGCCCGCAGGCTAGCCATCCGGGCGGCGCCGGGCCGGGAGGCATCCGCAGGAATCATTGTGCAAGAAGTCTTGTGCAATGTCACTTGTGCGGTCATAGTGGTGCCATGAGCGATCGACGGGACGTCCGCGAGGTCACCGACGCGCGGGTGCTCGCCGCGCTGGCTCACCCGCTGCGCCGCCGGCTGATGGACGTGCTCCGGGTGCACGGCCCGGCCACGGCCAGCGTGCTGGCCGAGCGCACCGACCAGCACGTCGGCAACGTCAGCCACCACATCCGGGCGCTGGCGGAGGTCGGCCTGGTCGAGGAGGCCCCGGAGCTGGCCAAGGACCGGCGCGAGCGCTGGTGGCGCCTGGTGGCCCGCTCGCTGCGCTGGTCCGGCGCGGCGCTCTCCGACGACCCGGCCGAGGAGGCCATCGCACAGGCCGTCCAGTCGCTGACCATCGACCGGCACAGCGGGCACGTGCGCGCTTGGTTCGCGGCCGCTGACGAGGAGCGCGAGCCGTGGCGGTCGACCGCGTTCGCCATGGAGAAGTGGCTGCACCTGACCCCGGACGAGCTCGGCGAGCTGTCCCGCGAGGTCGCCGACCTGCTCGCCCGCTGGAACGACCGGGAGCAGTCCGACGCCACCGAGCGCCGCGAGCCGGTCCTGTTCTTCACCTACGGCATCCCCGCCCGCCCGTGACCGGCCGCGATCGGTCCACACGCCGCCGGCCGCGCCGGCCTGCACCTGCCGTCCCCGTCCGGCACCCCGTCACCATCCAGAGGAGAGTCCCGTGATCGGCCCCGAGTACGAGTTCGTCGCCGGGCGCATGGCGGAGCTGCAGGCCCGCGCCGCGGCCGCCTCGCGCGCCCACCGCCTCACCGCCGCTCGACGAGCAGCCCGGCGAGCGGAGAAGGCAGCCCGGCTGGCCGCCCGCCTGGACGCGACGATCTTCTGATCGGAAGGCGCGGGTGGCTTCAGACCTCGCGCCCGGCCCCGCGATCGGGCCCGGTCATGTCGCCCGTCGCCGGTGTGCCATCTGCGAGCCCGTAGCGCAGGTACACGGTGCCCTTCGGACCCGCCGCCGGCGGTTCGAGGAGCGTGACGTTCGTGGGCACCGCGCCGCCGTCGAAGACCTTCTTCCCCACGCCGAGCATGATCGGGTGCACCCAGAGGTCGAGCCGGTCGAAGAGCTTCTCGCGCAGGAGGGTCTGCACCAGGTTCAGGCTCCCGACGACCTTCACGTGCTCGTGCCGGTCCCGGATCTCGCGCACCGCGCCGGCCAGATCAGGGCCGAGCTGCGTGGACCCGGCCCACGAGAGGTCGGGTCTGCCGCGGGAGGCCACGTACTTCGGGACGCTGTTGAACAGGGTGGCGATCCCGTCGTCCTCGCCGCCCTCCTGGTGTGGCCAGTAGGCGGCGAAGATGTCGTACGTCCGCCGGCCGAGCAGGAGGGCGTCGGTGCCCTCGTACGCGGCACCGACCTGCGCGCCGGCGACGTCGTCCATCAGGGGCGCCTGCCAGCCGCCGAACGGGAACCCTCCCTCGGTGTCCTCGTCGGGGCCGCCGGGCGCCTGCCCGACGAGGTCGAGGGTGGCGAACAACTCGATGTGGATGAGGCCCATGCCGTGCTCCCGATGGGTTGGCCGACCCGGTCGAGAGGTAGACCTCTCGGCGCCGCCAGACTCATCCCCCGTCACCCCAGTCGCTCGGCGACCGCCTCCAGGAAGTCGTCCGCAGGCGCGAGGATCTCCGGATCGTCGCGATCGGCGCGCATGACGACCAGCAGGACGACGTCCCCGGCGTACACGAGCCGGCGGTCGGTCTGCTCCTGGCCGGAGACCACCCGGTGGATGCGCACGCCCTCCCAGCCCGACCCGGACCACGGCTCGACCGACTGGACGTCGCTCGTCCCGGTGTCGAGCATGCCGTCGCCGTCGGTGTCCGCGTCGGTGAACAGCTCGAACTCGCATCCGGCGGCCGCCGACCGCGCGTCCTCGACGAACAGCCGGGCCGCCTCCTCGTCGGAGTCCGGGGCCGCATCCGGGTCGGCTGCTCGCGCCGCCTCCGCGGAGGCACGCCAGGCGTAGGCCTCGAGGGTCGCCGGGGCCGTCTGGTAGAACGCGGCCGCCGGCTCGCCGAGCTCCCCGGAGAGCGGCGGCGGCGTGGGCCCCGTGCCCGAGGGGAGCGGGTCGCACAGCGTCAGAGGAATCTGACCCGGCGCGGCCGCCACGTAGCCGGGCAGCTCGACCACGAGCGCCTCCGCGAGGTCGCCGGAGGGCTGCAGCACCGAGCCGCAGGCGGCCAGCAGTGCGACGGCCGCGCAGGAGAGCAGGCGCCGCGTCGTCCTCACGCGGGCGTGATCGAAAGAGTGAGCCGGCGGCGGCCCTCGTCGGAGCGGGCGGTGGCCAGGCGCTCGGCCGACGGCGTCCCGTACTCCGTCGTCCGTTGCCGGGCGGGCCGGCCGATCGCGGCGGCCATCGCCTCGAGCTCGGCGATCGTCTTCAGCGAGCCGTTCTCGCTGCCGGCCATGCGGCTGATGGTCTCCTCCATCAGCGTGCCGCCGAGGTCGTTGGCCCCGCCCTGCAGCACCGCCTTCGTGCCGGCGTCAGCGAGCTTCACCCACGAGGTCTGGATGTTGGGGATGCGACCGTGCAGCAGCAGCCGGGCGACGGCGTGCACCGCCCGGTTCTCCCGCACCGTCGGGCCGGGCCGGGCCACCCCGGCCAGGTAGATCGGGGAGTTGTGGTGCACGAACGGCAGCAGCACGAACTCGGTGAAGCCGCCGGTCTCGTCCTGCAGCGCGGCGAGCGTGCGCAGGTGCGCGACCCAGTGGGCCGGGGTGTCGACGTGGCCGTACATCATCGTCGACGTCGTCGGCAGGCCGATGCGGTGCGCGGTGCCGATGATCTCCAGCCAGGTCGCGCTCGGCAGCTTGCCCTTGGTCAGCACCCAGCGGACGTCGTCGTCGAGGATCTCCGCCGCGGTGCCAGGGACGCTGTCGAGCCCGGCCTCCCTGGCAGCGGTCAGGAAGTCCTCGAACGACAGCCCGGTGCGGGCGGCGCCGTTGACGATCTCCATGGGTGAGAACGCGTGCAGGTGGATGCCGGGCTGCCGGCGCTTCACCTCGCGAGCCAGGTCGAAGTAGGCGGTGCCGGGCAGGTCGGGGTGGATGCCGCCCTGCATGCAGATCTCGGTGGCGCCGGCCGCCCACGCCTCGTCGACCCGGTCGCCGACCTGTTCCATCGACAGGGTGTAGGCGTCGGCGTCGGTGCGCCGCTGGGCGAAGGCGCAGAACCGGCAGCCGGTGTAGCAGACATTGGTGAAGTTGATGTTCCTGTTCACGACGTAGGTGACTGAGTCGCCGTTGACGTCGGCGCGCACCGCGTCGGCCAGGGCGCACAGGTTCTCGAGGTCGGTGCCGTCGGCGCCCAGCAGCGCCAGGTACTCGGCGTCGGAGAGCCCGGCGGGATCGACCTCGGCGTGCAGCAGGGCGGCGAGCACGTCGCGGTCGCCGGCGGCCAGCGCGGTGGAGTGCCCGTCGCGGGCGCTCTCGGTGCGCGACCGCAGTTCCGACCAGTCGCCGTACACGGCGTCGAAGTCCGACCGCCGGTCGGTGGTGCGGCCCACGGTGTCGACCTCGACGTGCAGGTCGGTGCGCCCGGACGACGTCCAGGCCTCGTCGGGCTCCTGCCAGGGCAGCCCGACCGGGATCCGCTCCTCGACAGCGAGGCCGTCCGGCCCGGCGAGCGCGCCGACGTGCGGGCGCACCCGCGGGTCCAGCCACGGCTCGGGGGCCAGCACGTACGGCGGCTGGGCGGCCAGCCGCTCGCGCAGCTCGAACCCGGCGTAATCGGTCAGCTTGGCCAGTTCCTCGAGGTTGGGCCACGGCCGTTCCGGGTTGACGTGGTCGGGCGTCAGCGGCGAGACCCCGCCCCAGTCGTCGACTCCGGCCCGCAGCAGCAGCCCGAGCTCAGTGGAGTCGGACAGGTTCGGCGGGGCCTGCACGCGTGCCTTCGGGCCGAGCAGCAGCCGGGTCACCGCGACCGCCGCCACGTACTCCTGCAGGTCCAGGTCGTCGTGCGCGGCCATCGCCGTGCGCGGCTTGGCCCGGAAGTTCTGGACGATGACCTCCTGCACGTGCCCGTGGCGCTGCGCGGACGCCCGGATCGCGCCGATCGCCTCGACCCGCTCGGCGTAGTCCTCGCCGATGCCGAGCAGCACGCCGGTGGTGAACGGGACGGCGGAGCGCCCGGCGTCCTCCAGCACGCGCAGCCGCAGTGCCGGCTCCTTGTCGGGCGAACCGAAGTGCGGTCCGCCGGGCTCGGACCACAGCCGGGTGGCCGTCGTCTCGAGCATCATCCCCATCGACGCCGACACCGGCTTGAGCCGCTGGATCTCCTCCCAGGTCAGGACGCCGGGGTTGAGGTGGGGCAGCAGCCCGGTCTCCTCGAGCACGCGGATCGCCATCGCCCGCAGGTAGCCCAGCGTCGAGTCGAACCCGTGCGCCTCCAGCCACGACGCCGCGACCGGCCAGCGGTCCTCCGGCCGGTCGCCGAGGGTGAACAGCGCCTCCTTGCAGCCCATCGCCGCCCCGGACCGCGCGATGTCGAGCACCTCGTCGGGGGAGAGGAACGGGGCCTTGCCGGCGGCGCGCAACTGGCCGGGCGTCGTCACGAACGTGCAGTAGTGGCAGCGGTCGCGGCACAGGTGCGTCAGGGGGATGAAGACCTTCTTGCTGTAGGTCACGACGCCGGGCCGCCCGGCCGAGGCCAGGCCCGCGTCCCTGATCCGCCCGGCCGCGGTCAGCAGTCGGTCCAGCGGCTCGCCCTCGCCCAGGCCGCGGGCGTGCAGGAGCGTCTCGGCCTCGGTCGCGTCGAGAGTCACGCCCCGCTCGGCGCGCACGAGCGCACGGCGCAGCGCGGACTCCGACGGTGGGGGGAGAGCGTTCATCGGGAAGAACGCTAGTCGTCGGAGCCGCTCAGACGTCGCGGCGGGAGAAGGCGAGCGCCGTGAGGCCCCACACCATCGCCACCCACACGACCACCCAGGCCAGGTAGACCGGCGTCAGCGGCGCCTCGCTGAGGAACGGGAAGCCCTCCATCTCGAAGCCGAACTGGGCGAGCGCGGCCGGGTCCTGTAGCGCGTGCATCGCACCGCGCCACAACCCGTCGGTGGGCAGGATGATCCGCGAGATCACGCCGACCTGGGCCACGCCGTCGTTCCCGAGCGCCTGGCCGATGCCCCCGACGACGCCGGCGATCCAGGTCGCCCCGAACAGGCCGACCGCCACCACCCCCGACGCCATCGGGGAGAGGGCGCTGGAGAGCAGCAGCGCGAGCGTGAGCAGCACGACGGTCTGCGCGGCCAGGAACAGCAGGGCGACGACCGGCTCCGGCGGCCAGTAGCCGACGGTCAGCTGGACGACGACGCACTGCGCCAGCCCCGCCACGGCGACGAAGCCGCTGCCGAAGGCGACCAGCCCGAGCCACTTGCCGAGCAGCACGGCCCATCGGCGGACCGGCCGGGCGAGCACCGAGAGGGCGATGCCGGACTCGATCTCGCCCGAGACCGTCGGACCGGCCAGGAATGCCGTGCCGAGGGCCGTGATCAGGCTCATCCCGAACATGACCAGGTTGAGCAGCTGCGATGCGACCAACCGGGACTCGCCGCTGGTGAGCGTTCCGAACTCGGCCTCGGCCGCCAGCCGGGAGAAGCCCCAGGCGCTGAGCGCGAGCAGGGCGACCGTCAGCACGCCGATCGAGCGGAGCACCTTCCGGCGGGAGGCCTCGCGGAGGGTGAGCCCGGCGATCGTCAGGACCGTGCGCGCGGTCATGGCGTGGCCTCCTCGGGGTCGTGGCGCAGGATGCCGAGCAGGCGCTCCTCGAGGCTGATCCGCCCGGGCTCGACCGCGTGCACGCGGACGCCGAGGCCGACCAGGTCGCGGACGAGGTCGGGCACGGCCCCCTCGTCGTCGTCGCGCAGGGCCACGGTGAACCAGTTGCCCTCGCGGGTGACCGTTCCCGTGGCGGCCAGCCGGGCCTCCACGCCGGCCGGCACGTCGGTGAGGTGCAGCCGCACCTCGTGCTGGCCCAGCAGCTCGAGCAGCGTGCCCGCGGCAGCCACCCGGCCCTTGTCGAGGATGACGACGCGGTCGCAGACGCGCTCCACCTCGCCGATCAGGTGCGAGTTCAGCAGCACGGCGACGCCACGGGCCTTGAGCGACAGAACGAGGTCGCGCACCTCGACGCGGCCCACCGGGTCCAGCGCGCTGGTCGGCTCGTCGAGGATCACCAGGTCCGGGCGGGCGACCAGCGCCACGGCCAGCCCGAGCCGCTGCTGCATGCCCTTGGAGAACGTGCCCGCCCGGTCGCCGGTGCGGGCGCCCAGCCCGACCTGGGTCAGCACCGCGCGGCGGTCGGCCGCGGACACGTCGGCGCCGGACAGCCGGACGTGCAGGTCGACGACCTCGGCCGCGGTCAGCCACGGCTGGTAGCGGAACAGCTCGGGCAGGTAGCCCACGCGCGCCCGCGACGCCGGATCGGTGGCGGGCCGGCCGAGCAGCAGCACCTCGCCCGCATCGGGACGCACCAGGCCGAGCAGCATCTTGATGACGGTGGTCTTCCCGGCGCCGTTGGGGCCGAGCAGGCCGACCACCTCGCCGCGGCCCACGGTCAGACCGACGCCCTCGACCGCGGGGCGACGTCCGTACCGCTTGCGCAGCCCGGTGCACCAGACGGCCGGCGACGGCGGCAGCCCCGCCAGGAGCTCCGCCGCCGCCGTCTCGGGTGCCCTCGCCTCCGGAGCCCTGGTCACCGCAGGCCGGAGGCGATGGAGAGGACCTCGCCCTCCGACAGCGATCCGGCGACCGCGGTGACGACGCCGTCCTCCACCCAGACGACTGCCGCGAGGAATCCGTCGCGGGACGCGAGCAGGGTGGCGTCCTCGCCGTCCACCTCGGTCGGGGTGCTGGTCGCGTACTCGGCCGGCACCGGCAGCGGGAGCGTCGAGGCGTCCGGGGAGAAGCTGCGCAGCTGCGCCGCGACCTCCTCCGGCAGACCGGGCAGGGAGAGCAGGTAGTCGCGCAGCTGCTCGAAGTCGGCGCCCGACGCGAAGGCCGCCGGAGCGACCGCGCGGGCGACGACGAGCGCCGGGACGCCGCTGTCGCCGGCCCAGACCGCGGCCAGCCCGGGTCCGGCGGTCAGCCGGACCTGCGCGCCGTCGAGCCCCGGCGGCACGGGCGGCAGCTCCTCGCCGGCCTCCGCCGCGGCCTGCTCGGCGCGCTCGGCCGAGAACGTGAACGTGGCCGCCACCTCGCCGATGGCCATGTACTGGGGCTGCCCGCTCACGCCGTCGGGCAGGGTGGCCACCTCGGGAGCGTCCAGGCCGGTCAGTTCCTCGGCCGCCGCCTCGTCCGCGACCGGCGCCGGCTCCTCGGCGCCGGTCACCTCGAGCGTCCCGTAGTCGGTCAGGTCGGGTACCGCGCTGAGGTCCAGGTCGGTGCTGATGGCGATCGGCTCGATCTCCTCGGTGGCGAAGATCGGCAGCCAGTCGTTCGCGGCCGCGACGCCGGCGCCCGTGACGACGACGGCGAAGCCCAGCGCGGCCACCGCCGGTCGGCGCAGCGCGGCCCCCCAGCGACGGCGCCGGGCGGGAGCGCGGACGGCGGTGCTCCGCGACTGGGCCGCCGTGAGCCGGGCCCAGGCGGCGTCGACGTCGATGTCGGTCACGGGGTCGGCGAGGGAGTCGGACCGGAGCGCGGCGCCGACGGCGGCCGCGTCGGCACGGGCGCTCGCCAGGCTCGTGAGGCAGACGGGGCAGGCCGCGACGTGCTCGCGGTCGGCGTCGGCGACGCCGACCGGCTCGTCGACGAGCCGGCGCAGCACGCCGTCAGTCGGATGACGCATGACGGGTCAACTCCTTGCGCAGTGCGGACTCGGCGCGTCGGACGGTCGTGCCGACGCTGCCGGGGGACATGGAGAGGGCTGTCGCGACCTCGGCGTAGGACAGCCCGCTGTGACGGAGGACCAGGGCGGCGGCCTGCTTGTGCGGCAGGGCACCGAGGGCCGCGCGGACGCGGCTCCGCTCCTCGGCGGTGACCACGACGTCGGCGACGTCGGGGGAGATCGTGGGCCGGACGGCGGCGTCGGAGACGGCCGCGGACTCCTCGCGCGACGCGCGGCGACGCCCCGACCGGATGTGGTTCAGGGCGGTGTGGACGGCGGCGACGGTCAGCCAGCCGCTCGCCTCGTCGGCGGGCACCGCCGACCGGCCGAAGGCGAGGAAGACCTCCTGGGCGACGTCCTCGCACTCGTCGCGGGAGCCGAGCACCCGGCCGGCGACGGCGACGACCCGCCGGTAGTCGCGGCGGAACACCTCGCCGAGATCGTCCCGGACGGCGTCCCGGGCCGTCGAAACCGCCACGACGCCGTCCTCCCGTGTCGTCCGCAGCCCGCGCCCGACCGGAGCGGTCGCGGTCATCGGTCCGCCGTGCCGTACGAGGTCCACACTGACAGAGCACCGCCGGGACGCCGGATGTGACAAGGGATGTCCACCCGATCCCGTGGGTCACGGGCGGCCGGCGGGGTGCCCCTCCTCGTCGACGAAGCGGCCGCGCAGCCGGATCAGCGGCCGGGTCGACGGGTTGAGCACCGGCACGTCCTCGACCTCCAGCAGCGCGAGCACGTGGTCGCCGACGGGCAGCAGCTGCTGGAGCCGGCAGTCCAGGGCGGCCACCCCCTCGTCCAGCACGATCGCGCCGCTGCGCGCCCGCGACCAGGGCACCGACTCCAGCAGGTGCCGCGCGCTGGGCCGCCCCGCCGAGGCGAACCGGCTGGCGACGATCGCGTGCTGCACGCCCAGCACGGTCAGCCCGCAGCGCCCCACGTCGCCGAGCACCTCCGCCGGGTAGTGGCCGGCGGTGAGCCCGACCGCGAGCAGCGGCGGCTCCGCCGACACGCTCATGACCGAGCTGACGGTGACGCCGACGTCGTCGATGTCGTCCTGGACGGTCAGCAGGCACACACCGGCGGCGTACTGCCGGAAGGCGGTGGCGAACTGATCGGCGTCCACGGGCATGGCACTGAGTCGACCACACCGCCAGGATGGGGCGCGTGACCAGCGAAGCGGACAACACCTACGACGTCGTCGTCCTCGGGGCGGGATCCACGGGGGAGAACGTCGCCGACATCGTCGTCAAGGGTGGTCTGTCCGCCGTCCTCGTGGAGTCCGAGCTCGTCGGCGGTGAGTGCTCCTACTGGGCCTGCATGCCCAGCAAGGCGCTGCTGCGCGGCACCGAGGCGCTGGCCGCCGCCCGCGCCGTCGACGGCGCCAAGCAGGCGGTGACCGGGGAGCAGGACGTCGCCGCGACCCTGGAGAGGCGCAACTCGTTCACGTCCAACTGGGACGACGTCTGGCAGGTCAAATGGGTCGAAGACTCCGGCATCGGGCTCCTGCGTGGCACCGGCCGCCTCGACGGCGAGCGCACCGTCGTCGTGACGGCGGCCGACGGCAGCGAGACCCGGCTGACCGCGCGGCACGCGGTGGCGGTCTGCACGGGCTCGACCGCCGCCGTCCCGCCGATCGACGGGCTGCGCGAGATCTCCCCGTGGACGCCGCGCGAGGCCACCAGCGCCAAGCAGGTGCCCGGCCGCCTGCTCGTGGTCGGTGGCGGCGTCGTGGGCTGCGAGATGGCGACCGCGTGGAGCGCCCTCGGGTCGCAGGTGACCCTGATCGAACTCGGCGAGCGGCTGCTGCCGGCCCTCGAGCCGAAGGCCGGCGAGGCCGTCGCGGCGGCGCTGAGGGAGGCCGGCGTCGACGTCCGGCTCGGCGTCGGCGTGACCGCCGCCCGCCGCGAGGGCGACGACGTCGTCCTCGTGACCGGGGACGGCGAGGTGCGCGGCGACGAGGTGCTCGTCGCGGTCGGCCGCCGGCCGGGCACCGCCGCGATCGGCGTGGACACCGTCGGGCTCGAACCCGGCAAGTACCTCGATGTCGACGACTCCCTGCAGGTCCGCGGGGTGCCGTGGCTCTACGGGGTCGGCGACGTCAACGGCCGCCGGCTGCTCACGCACATGGGCAAGTACCAGGCGCGGCAGGCGGGCGCCGCGATCGTCGCCCGGGCCACCGGCGAGCAGGTCTCCCTCGCCGACTGGTCACCGTTCGTGGCCACCGCCGACCGGGCCGCGACGCCGTCGGTCGTGTTCACCGACCCGCAGGTCGCCTCCGTCGGGCTCACGACCATGGAGGCCGCCGAGAAGGGCCTGCCGCACCGGGTCGTCGACATCCCGATCGCCGTCGCCGGGTCGTCGCTGCACGCCGACGGCTACACCGGGACGGCGATCATGGTCGTGGACACCGAACGCGAGGTGCTGCTCGGCGTCACCTTCGTCGGGCCGGACGTGGGCGAGATGCTGCAGTCCGCGACGATCGCCGTCGTCGGTGAGGTGCCGATCGCCCGCCTGTGGCACGCGGTGCCCGCCTACCCGACCATCAGCGAGGTCTGGTTGCGCCTGCTCGAGAACTACCGGGGCTGACCGCCCGGTGGTGCGCATGGGGCTGGTCCTCCACCCGTATCGCGACTCCTCGGCCGCGGTCGCCCAGGTCGCCGCCTGGACCGGTGGCCGCGCCGTCGAGCTCGTCGCCGACCGGGCCGACGTCGCCCGGCTCGGCCTGACCGGCGTGGTCGCGGTGCCGGCCGAGGAGCTGGCCGGCACCTGCGACGGCATCATCGCCCTCGGCGGCGACGGCACGATCCTCGGCGCGATGCGCCTGGTCAGCGCCCGGCCGGTGCCGGTGCTCGGGGTGAACCTCGGGCACCTGGGTTTCCTCGCCGAGGTCGAGGGCCGCGAGCTCGACGAGGCCCTGACCGCGATGGCCGAGGAACGGGTGACCACCGAGATGCGCGGCTGCCTGGTGGTCCGCAAGGGCGACTGGGAGTGGCTGGCCTTCAACGACGCCGTCCTGGCCCGGGTGCCGGGGGAGGGCATGGTGCGGGCGACGTTGTCGGTGGGGGGCCGGCCCTACGGGCACTTCCGCTGCGACGCGGTGATCCTGGCGACGGCGATGGGATCCACGGCCTACAACTACGCCGCCGGCGGGCCGGTGGTCAGCCCCGGCGTCGAGGGGATCCTGGTCACCCCGGCCGCGCCGATGTCGGGCATCAACCGCACCATCATGCTGGCCCCGACCGAGTCCCTGCGGCTGTCCCTCACCGGCGGGCAGCCGGCGATGGAGTTCGACGGCATCCTGGGCGGCCGGGTCGGCCCTGGCGACGAGATCGAGGTCTCCTACCGGCCCGACGCCGGCCAGCTGGTCCGGATCGAGGGCTCGCGGGCGGCGGCGCGCAGCCGGGTGAAGCTGTCGCTGCTCGACCTGCCGTTCCTGCCGGGGGAGCTGCTCGAACTGCTGCCCGACGAGATCCGGCAGAAGCACGAGGAGGAACCGATCCAGCCGTGAGGGCGGGCGGGCTCGAGGTCCAGGGCTCGAGGCCAGGGACCCGCGGTCAGGGACCCGGGCGGGGCAGCGGCAGCGGGCCGGCGTAGGGCATCGTGCGGGACGCCTCCACGAGCGCGTCGGCGCGGACCGCGGCGCCGACGGGCACCCGGATGCCCTGCCCCTCCCGCACCAGGGTGGGCCGCAGCACCGGCTGGCCGACCTCGTCGCGCATCGTGAGCACCTCGGCGGCGCGCTGGTCGGCGGGCAGCTCGATCGGCAGGTACCAGCCGGCGACGTAGGTCTGGTTCTTGTACGTGAACGGGGTCTTGTAGGTCAGGATCGGCGAGAGACGCCCGTCGACGTAGGACGTGGGGAACTCGACGATCAGCGAGAACCCGCGGGCGAGCGCCTCCTGGTCGCCCCGGACGTGGTCGGCCATGATCGCCCGGTGCCGGGCGTCGTCGCCCACCTCGGCGGTCAGTCCCGAGCGCTGGAACCGGTCGAGCTCCCGGCTGTAGATGATGTCGACGGCCTCGCGGGTGCCGTCGGGCCGGGGAGGGCCGAACCGCTTCACGAACGCCGGGGGCATGCACAGGTAGAACACCTGGAAGAGGAACTCGACGTCGCTGGCCTCGGGCGGCAGCGGCTTGCCGTCGAGCCGGTACCCGGCCAGCGAGCGGCTCATCCGGCGCGACTCGACCAGCGGGCCGCCCAGCCCGATGGCCATCAGCACCGCGCCGACCGTGAGCACCAGGAACTGCGACCCCTCGGTGACCAGCTCCCAGCTGCCCACCCTGCGCACGAACGCGGCGAGCACGGCGAAGATCCCGGCGGTCAGGATCACCGCGTAGGGGAACGAGTGGACGACGCCGACCACGCGCGCGAACTGCCCGGAGAGGTCCTTCGCGCCGCCGCCGTTCGCCGTCGTGGAGCCTTCCCCTGACATGACGTCCCCCTCCCGAGCGCGGCCCGCACCCTGGAACCCCCAGGCTGAACCGGACGGGTGCGGAGCGCAAGGACTCCGGACGCCGCCGGTCAGGGCAGCGGGAACGGTGCCGCGTCGGGCACCGGCAGGGCTCCGGCCGTGGTCGCTGTGACGGTCATCGACTCGAACCGGGCGACGCCGCCGAGGGTGGTGAGGAACGCCGTGTCGGCGGCGTCGCGGCCCGAGCAGATCCGCACCAGCGAGCTCGTCGGCGCGAGCCGGGTCGCGTCGACCACGCACCACGTGCCGTCGATGTCGGCCTCGACGACGGCGTGGAAGTCCATCGGCGACAGGCCGGGGGCGTAGACGGCGACCAGGCGGGCCGGGATCTCCAGCGCGCGCAGCAGCGTGATCGTCAGGTGCGCGTAGTCGCGGCAGACGCCCTGGCCGAGCAGCAGGGTGTCGACGGCGGTGTCCACCGGCCGGCTGGCGCCCGAGGTGTAGACCAGGCGCCGGTGCACCCAGTCGGCGACGGCCGGCACGAGCGCGGCGCGCGGGGCGGTGCGGTCGAACTCCGCGTTCGCGAATCCCTCGAGCTGGTCCGAGGGGCAGTAGCGGCTCGGGCGCAACGCCGTCGCCCACTCGGCCGGGGTGACCCGCCGGGGCGCGCCGCCGGTCTCGATGGCGGCGGTGTAGGCGACCGTCGTGTCGCCCTCGGCGACCACGAACCGGTGTACCCGGGCGCCGTCGACGTCGAACTCCGCCACCTCGGCGGGCTCGCCGCCGGAGAGGACGGTGAGCCGTTCCTCGACCGGATCGCCGACGGCGATCTGCAGCAGCGCGGTCGCCGGGGCGGGGGAGGAGAGGGTCAGGGAGGCGGCGACGTCGATGCGCATGCGGGCATCGTCGCGTCTCCGCTGGTCAGCCGCGCGGGCGGGACCCTGAAGGGGGTCCTCAGTCTTCGTCGGGGTCGGCGAGCTCGTCGAACAGCGTGCCCGTGGTGACGAACCGGCCGGTGTCGTCGGTCTCCCGGGTCAGCCGCGGCGCCGGCTCGTCCCGCGGCTGCGGGACGACCGGGGTCTCGAGCTCGGGGGGCAGCAGCTCGCCGGCGGTCTCCTCGGCGGGGGCGTCGGTCATCTCGCCGATGAACACGGCGGCCGGGCTGGGCAGCGGTGCCGGCCGGCCGAACGCGTAACCCTGGGCCATCGCGCAGCCGTGCCGCAGCAGCCAGTCGGCCTGGTCGAGGTCCTCGATGCCCTCCGCGATCACCTGCAGGCCCATGCCGCGGCCGAGCTGCAGCAGGCCCTGGACGAGCGCGGCCGTGGCCGGCTCGGTGACCACGTCGGCGACGAACGAGCGGTCGATCTTGACGGTGTGGATCGGCAGCCGGTGCAGGGCGGTGATGGCCGAGTACCCGGTGCCGAAGTCGTCGAGGGCCAGCGTGACGCCGGCGTCGGTGACGACGGCGACCGAGTGCAGGGTGGCCTCGGCGGCGAACAGCGCCGTCGACTCGGTGATCTCCAGCTCGAGGCGGCCCGGCTCCAGGCCGGACTCCGCCAGCGCGTCGGCCACCAGGTCGCTGAACCCCTCCTCGGCGAGGTGCCGCGCGGAGATGTTGACGTGCACCCGGAGGTCCTCGGGCCAGGTGGCGGCGTCGTTGCAGGCCCGCCGGAGCACCCACGCGCCGAGCTTGGAGGTGAGCCGGTTGTTCTCCGCGGCGTCGAGGAAGGCCGCCGGGGGGAGCAGCCCGCGCGTGGGGTGCTGCCAGCGGATCAGCGCCTCGTAGCCGAGCAGCGACTCGTCGCCGAGGTGCACGATCGGCTGGTAGAAGAGCCGCAGCTCCTCGTTGTCGATGGCGTGCCGGAGGTCGGTCTCCAGCTGCAGCGCGTCGACGTCGTCGTGGCTGAGCACGCCCTCGTGCACCTCGATGCGGGCGCGGCTGCCGTCGGCCTTCGCCTTGGTGAGGGCGCTCTGCGCCTGGCGCAGCAGGTCGTCGGGGGACATGTCGGCGCCCAGGGTGAGCCCCACGCTGGCCGACAGGTTGATCTCGCGGCCGTGCACCACGAACGGCTCGTCCAGGACGCTGAGCAGCCGGTCGGCCAGGGCGCGCAGGCCGTCGAGGTCCTCCACGTCCTCGGCCACGACGAGGAACTCGTCGGCGCCGAGCCGGACGGCGGTGTCCTCGACTCGCGTGCTCCAGCGCAGCCGGTCGGCGATCTGGCTGAGCAGCAGGTCGCCGGCCTCGTGGCCGAGGGTCTCGTTGACGGCCTTGAACCGGTCGATGTTGAGGTGGACCAGCCCGACCTGCAACCCGCGGCGCCGGGACAGCGCGACGGCGTGCCGCAGCCGGTCGGTCAGCGCGCGTCGGTTGGGCAGGCCGGTCAGCGGGTCGACGAAGGCTCGCCGGACCAGGTCGTCCTCGGCCCGGCGCCGGTCGGTGACGTCGACCAGCGAGAGGACGACGAACTGCGGGTCGCCGTTGTTGTGCCGCACCACCTCGTGCGACTGCACCACCCAGAGCTCGGTGCCGTCGGACCGCCGCAGCCGCCGCTCCCCGTCGAGGAGCAGGTTCGGGTCGAGCACCGGCTCACCGGCCCGCGGGGCCAGGCCGAGGTCGCCGACCGGCGGGTCGTCGGGGTGCGCGAGCAGGTCGACGTGCCGCCCGGCGATGTTCTCGGCCGTCCGCCCGGTGAGGGCGCACATCATGGGATTGGCGACCAGCACGTGGCCGTCCAGGTCGACCAGCGCCTTGGCGATCGGGGCGGAGAGGAACAGAGCCTGGAAGAGCTGGCCGCGATCGGCGAGCAGCGTGTCGATGGCCCTCATGCGCTGCCCGGCGGCCCCGGGCGTGCCCGCGTCGCAACGCGGCGTCTCGGAGGCGGGAAGGCTCACCTGAACAGGGTCAGGCATCGGAGCCGCGAATCCGGGGAACCCGCGCACGGAGAGTCGTGGTCGTCTCGTCACACCCAGTGATCAGAGGGACCAGTTGCCTCAGGGGACACCCCCGCCCCGCGGCCCCCGGCCCCGCGGCTCCGGGGGTGTTCCTCGCGCTCCGGGGCTCCTGCGGCACCCCGGGAGCACGAGCGGGACCCCCGGAGCGCGTCGGATCAGCCGCGGAGATCGAAGCCCAGGTCGAGCACCGGGGCGCTGTGGGTCAGGGCGCCGACGGCCAGGTAGTCCACGCCGGTGGCGGCGACCTCGCCGGCGCGGTCCAGCGTCAGCCCGCCGCTGGCCTCGAGCCGGCAGCCGGTGCCGCGCGCCAGGTCAACCGCGGCGACGGTGTCGTCGAGCCCGAAGTTGTCCAGCAGGATCAACTGGACCCCGGCGGCCAGCGCCTCGCGGACCTGGTCGAGCGTGTCGCACTCGACCTCCAGCGGGATCGTGGGCGCGTGCGCCCGCACCGCGTCGACGGCCTGGCGGATCCCGCCCGCGGCGGCGACGTGGTTGTCCTTGATCAGGGCCGCGTCACCGAGCGCCATCCGGTGGTTGACGCCGCCCCCGCACCGCACCGCGTACTTCTCCAGGGCGCGGAGGCCGGGAAGCGTCTTGCGGGTGTCGCGGATCGCGGCCTTGCTGCCGACGCCGGCGTCCACCCAGTGCCGGGTCAGCGTCGCGATGCCGGAGAGGTGGCCGATCAGGTTCAGCGCGGTCCGCTCGGCGGTGAGCAGGGCGCGGGCGGGGCCCGCGACGGTGAGCACGGGTTCGCCGGGGCGCGCGGCGGTGCCGTCGACGGCGAGCAGTTCGACGTCGACCTCGCCCCGGCCCACGAGGTCGAAGACCGCCGCGGCGACCGGGATCCCGGCGAGCATGCCCGGCGAGCGCGGCACGATGTCACCGGTCGCCTGCGCCCGGGGGGAGACGGTGGACTCGGTGGTGACGTCCGGGCCGAGGGCGAGGTCCTCCTCCAGCGCCCGGCGGACCACCCCCTCGACCTCGGCGGGGTCCAGCCCGGCCGCCGACAGCGCGGCGGCATGCTCGCGGTGCACGGCACCGAACGCGGGGCCGGTCACGCCACACTCCCGGCGGCGACGAGCGACCGCACCGGCTGCCGGCGCGTGTGCACGTGCCCGGTGCGGTCGATCCGGTGCACGAGCCGGACCTCCCACTCGGGCCGGGTGCCGGGGGCGTCCGAGCGGCGGTGGGCTCCGCGGCTCTCGGTGCGGGCCAGCGCCGCGGTGGCCAGCAGGGTGGCCACGGTGTGCAGCGCGGTCGTCTCGAGGGCGGCGAGGTCCAGCGGCCGGTCGGCCGGGCACCAGGGGACGACGGCGAGCCCGGCGGCCAGCCGCGTCAGCCCGTCGGCGTCCCGGACGACGCCGGCGTTCCGGCTGGTCGCGGCGGCGATCGCGGCGCGCCTGGTGGGTTCGATCGCGGCCACGGGGCCGGCCTCGACCGGCTCCCCGCCGCCGGGCAGGTCGGCCGCCAGGAGCGCGGCGCAGCGGCGCGCGGCCACGAGCCCCTCGGTGATCGAGTTCGACGCCAGCCGGTTGGCTCCGTGCACCCCGGTGCACGCCACCTCGCCGACGGCGAACAGACCCTCGACCGACGTGCGCCCGTCGAGGTCGGCCAGCACGCCGCCGCACGTGTAGTGCGCCGCCGGGGCGACCGGGACCGGCTCGCGCGTCAGGTCGAAGCCCGCGGCGCGGCAGGCGCGGACGATGCCGGGGAACCGCCGGGCGACGAAGTCGGCGCCGAGGGTGGTCGCGTCCAGCCAGACGTGCTCGGCCCCGGTCGCGCGCAGGTGGGCGGCGATGGTGGCCGAGACGACGTCCCGCGGCGCGAGGTCGGCCAGCGGGTGCGCGCCGGGCATGATCCGTCGTCCGGACCCGTCGACGAGCACGGCGCCCTCGCCGCGCACCGCCTCGGAGACCAGCACCTGCTGGCCGGTCGCACCCGGACCCGTCCAGAGCACGGTCGGGTGGAACTGCACCATCTCCACGTCGGCGACCTCGACGCCGGCCCGCAGCGCCAGGGCGAGCCCGTCGCCGGTCGCACCGGCGGGCGCGGAGGTGGCGGCGTAGACGTGGCCGTACCCGCCGGTGGCCAGGACGACGGCGCGCGCGAGCAGGTCACCGGCGTCGACCAGCGCACCGCCGCCGTCCACCCGGGCGACCCGCAGGCCGGCCACCGCGCCGTCGGCCGTGCGCAGCGCCTCCAGCGCGGCGGTGTGCTCGAGCACCTCGACGCCGCGGGTGCGCAGCGCGCCGCTGAGCGTGCGGGTGACCTCCGCGCCGCTGGCGTCGCCGCCGGCGTGCACGATGCGGTCGCGGCTGTGCCCGCCCTCGCGGGTCAGCGCCGGGCGGCCGTCGGGGCCGGGATCGAGACGCGCGCCGAGTTCCTGGAGCAGGGCGACGGCGGCGGGCGCCTCCTCGACGAGGGTCCGGACGGCGTCCTCGTCGCACAGCCCGGCACCGGCGACCAGCGTGTCGGCGACGTGCAGGTCGGCGTCGTCGTCGGAACCGAGGACGGCGGCCAGCCCGCCCTGCGCCCACGCCGTGCTGCCGGCGCCGAGCGCGCCCTTGGTGACGAGGGTGACCCGGCGTCCGGCGTCGGCGAGCGCGACGGCGGTCATCAGCCCGGCGGCGCCGCTGCCCACGACGACGACGTCGGTGCGGCGCACCCAGCCGGCCGCGGGGAGCGGCACGGCCGCCACGACGGTGCTCACTCGCCGACCGGTGACGGCGTGCCGAGGGCGATCATCGCCTCGACGGCGGAGCGCGCACGGGCGGCGATCTCGGGGTCGACGGTGACCTCGTCGCGGCCCTCGCGCAGGGCGCGCAGCAGCTTCTCCGGCGTCGACATCTTCATGTAGGGGCAGGCGGCGCGGGGGTTGACCGGCTGGAAGTCGGTGACCGGGTTGGCCTGTCGCAGCTGGTGGAGCATGCCGATCTCGGTGGCCACCAGTACCTGCCTGGCCGTCGTCCGGCGGGCCTCGTCGAGCATGCCGCCGGTGGACAGCACGTGCACCCGCTCGGAGGGCAGCTGCCCGTCGGAGACCATCCAGAGTGCGCTCGTGGCGCAGCCGCACTCGGGGTGGATCAGCAGCTCGGCGTCAGGGGTGGCCTCGACGCTGGCCCGCAGGTCGGTGGGGGAGATGCCGGCGTGCACGTGGCACTCGCCCATCCAGATGCGCATGTTCTGCCGGCCGGTGACGCGCTGGACGTGGGCGCCGAGGAACTGGTCGGGGAGGAAGAGCACCTCTCGGTCGGCCGGGATCGACTCGACGACCTCGACGGCGTTGGAGCTGGTGCAGCAGACGTCGGTCTCGGCCTTCACCTCGGCGGTGGTGTTCACGTAGGAGACGACCGCGGCACCGGGGTGCTCGGCCTTCCAGGCGCGCAGCTGGTCGGCGGTGATCGTGTCGGCCAGCGAGCAGCCCGCGGCCGCGTCGGGCACGAGCACCGTCTTCTCCGGGGCCAGGATCTTCGCCGTCTCGGCCATGAAGTGCACGCCGGCGAAGACGATCGTCGAGGCGTCGCTGGCGGCGGCGATGCGGGAGAGGGCCAGCGAGTCGCCGACGTGGTCGGCGACGTCCTGGATCTGCGCCGCCTGGTAGTTGTGCGCGAGCAGGACCGCGTCGCGCTCGGCGGCGAGCCGGCGCACCTCGGCGCGCCAGTCGGCCCACTGCTCGCCGGTCCACCGCTCGCTGGGAGCGGTCGCGGCCGGGACGGGAAGGGTGGCGGTCACCGGGGCCTCCATGGAGCGTGGTTTTGTATCCACAGTCGAAAACCTACGGAGGTGACCCTAGCATTCCCGTCGTGCCCTCCGTGTGGTCCTCGCCCGAACGACCGGCCTATCCGCACCAGGCGCTCGCCGTCGTCCTCCAGGTCCGGGGCGGGCGGCTGGACGTGATGCTGTGGCGGCGGGGCACGGAGCCCTTCGCCGGTGCGTGGGCACTGCCCGGCGGGCCACTGCTGCCCGACGAGACGCTGGGCGCCTCGGTCGCCCGCCAGCTGGCGTCGAAGGTCGAGGTCGCGCAGCTCGCCCACCTCGAGCAGCTCGAGACCCGCAGCGACCCGGCCCGGGACCCCCGCGGGCGGACCGTCGCGACGGCGTACCTCGGGCTCATCCCCGCGCACCTGGACCCGGTGCTGCCCGACGACACCGCCTGGCACGCCGTCGGGGCGCTGCCGGTGACGGCGTTCGACCACGGCTCGATCGTGGGTTCGGCGCTGGCCCGGCTGCGGGCCAAGTTGTCCTACACCAACGTCGGCTTCGCGCTCGCCCCGCCGACCTTCACCGTCGCCGAGTTGCGCGAGATCTACGTGGCCGCGCTCGGCTACGACGTGACGGCGACCAACCTGCAGCGGGTGTTGCTGCGGCGGGGCGTCCTCGAGGCGACGGGGGAGCAGGCCCCGCCCGGCCGGGCAGGTGGGCGGCCGGCGGCGCTGTACCGCTTCGCGTCACCGACGCTCCAGGTCACCGACCCGTTCGCGGTGTTCCGGCCACCGTCGGCGCGGGCCGCCCACGACTGAGAGCCGCCCGGCTGCGTTGCCCTCGCTCGCAGGCCGATCAATGGCCCCGAGCCGGCCATTCTCGTGTGTGGAATGGCCGGCTCAGGGACATCGTGCGGGGCGCCCCCGCGTCTGCCGTCGCCTCAGGGGCAGGCGGGCAGGCCGGGCAGGTCGGGGACGAGGTTGCCCACCACGTTGCAGGTCACGCCCTCCACCAGCGGCTGCGGGGCCGGAGCCGGTGCGGGTGCCGGAACGGGAGCCGGGGCCGGTGCGGGCGCCGGGACCGGGGCCGGGACGGGCAGGGGGTTGGACGGCGCGGGGGCGGGGGCCGGCTGCGCCGGTGCCGGGGCGGGGGCCGGGTCCGGCGCGGGTGCCGGCGCCGGACCGGAACCGCCATCGTCACCGCTCGACGGCTGGCCGCCGGTCGGCGTGCCACCGGTCGGTGCGTTCCCGCCGGCCGGTGCGCCCGAGCCCGCCGGCTGGCCGCCGGGCTGGGCGGCCGGCTGCTGCTGGGCGCCGACGGTCTGGTCGGGCGGCGACGTCGTCCGGTCGCCGAGGCCGATGGCCGGGCCGGGCGCGGCCGGGATGCCGCTCCAGTCCGGTGCCGGGACAGCGCCGGTGGTGGGTCCGACGATCGGCAGGTCGGCGACCGGGATGCCGGAGGCGTAGGCGTTGGCCAGGGCCAGCACCTGGTTCACGTAGCTGTCGGAGTGGTTGTAGGCGAACACCGCGGCGCGCTGGCCGGCGACCGTCCGCAGGTTGCCGCCCGCCGTGCACAGGTAGTTGGCGGCCGCGAGTGCCGCGTCGTTGATGTTGAAGGGGTCGGTCTCGCCGTTGCCGTCGGCGTCGATCGCGTAGGCCCGCCAGGTCGTGGGGATGAACTGCATCGGACCCATCGCCCGGTCGTAGCGGGTGTCGTCGTCCCACTTTCCGCCGTCGCTGTCGGCGATGTACGCGAACTGCACGCCGTCCAGGGCAGGCCCGAGGATGCGCGGGGTCGCCGTGCCGTCGGAGTGCAGGACGGCGCCGCCGTAGCGGCCGTGGTTGGACTCGACGCGGCCGATGCCGGCCAGCAGCGACCAGTCGATGCCGCACGACGGCTTCGCCGAGGCCATGCGCGCCGCGGACAGGCGGTAGGCGTTGAGCGCGACGTTGGGGATGCCGTTGGCGGCCAGCCCGGAGATCACCGTGGGCGTGGCCGGCGAGGGGTCGGGATCCTCCACCGGGGCGCTGGCCAGCACGATCGCGCCCTCGGGGGCGCCCGCGGAGAGCTGGGGCAGGCCGGGGACGAGGTTCTGCTCGGACGACGCGTCCTCGACGTCGGTGTCGAGCGCGCCGGAGTGCGGGGGTGGGGACACCATCCCCGTGAACGCGGCCGCAGCTGCCGCGACCACCAGCCAGCGACGCCGGCCGAAGGGCCGGGACCGCGGTGGCCGGGTGGCGCGCGCCGCGTGCCGCCCTGTCCTCGGCGGCCCCTCGAGGGCTCC
Source organism: Blastococcus jejuensis (assembly GCF_039534705.1). Taxonomy (NCBI): domain Bacteria; kingdom Bacillati; phylum Actinomycetota; class Actinomycetes; order Geodermatophilales; family Geodermatophilaceae; genus Blastococcus; species Blastococcus jejuensis. The sequence goes on along the minus strand of NZ_BAAAVV010000003.1, from coordinate 373,571 downwards.
CTGCGATGGCTGATCCTGATCGAACGCGTTGGACGTCGAACGCCGCACGTGTCACTCCCCCGACGAGTCGCCTGGTGGCCTTGAGATCCCCCCGCTACCGGCGAGCGAGATCTACCCGTGACGGGTGTTGTCAATCACCTCGATGCGGGCGAGAAAGTTCCGGATAGGCGGTTCTCGGAGTCGTGCGGCGTTCTCGCCGACGCCGTCACTGGCTGGGCTGCGGCAGTTCGCAGTCCTCGACCTTCGGGTTGACGCCCAGGTAGTTGAGCGGCCCGGCCACGATCGTCACGGCGATGGTGCCGATGGTCGCGCAGTTGGCGTCGTCGCCGCTGTAGTAGCCGCGCTGGCCGGCGGCGATCGCGCCGATGACGAGCCAGATCAGGACCAGCAGCGACACGAGTCTCATGCCGTGGCACTACCCCGCGTCACTGTTGATCATGCGAGGTGGCGAACCGTCGGCGCGCCCCGGCACGAACCCCCGCCCCGACGGGTGAAGCCGCTGCCGGCACCCTGGATCGATAGTGACGATTCGCTATAGTGCAGGGATGGCGGTCATCGAGTCCGCAGGCAGTCTGGTGCGGGAAGCGCGGCAGCGCGCCGGGATGACGCAGGCCCAGCTCGCCGAGCGGGCCGGCATCACCCAGAGCGTGATCAGCGCCTACGAGTCGGGACGCCGGCAGCCTTCTCTACCCGTGATGCTCGACCTCATCGCCGCCAGCGGACATCGTCTCGAGGGAACGCTGGTCGCGGCCGATCCGGGGCGGCCCGCCTCCCTCGCGGGTCCGCTGGGGCGGCGGGTGCGTCGTCACCGGCAGAGGATCGAGGAGATCGCTTCCTCGTACGGCGCCGCTGACGTGCGGGTCTTCGGCAGCGTCGCCCGCGGTGTCGAAACCGCCGACAGTGACGTCGATCTGCTGATGGACCTGCCCGAGGACATGGGCCTGTTCGACCTGGGGCGGCTGCGCCGAGACCTGGAGAGCCTCTTGAACGCTCGGGTCGACGTGATCCCGGCCAGCGGGCTCAAGCCCGAGGTTCGCACAGAGGTCGAGGCCGACCTGGTGCGGTTGTGAGCCGTCACGAGCGGCAGCGCTTGCTGGACGTGCAAGCCGCCCTCGACGCGATCGACGCCCACGTCGACCGAGGGGAACTCAGTGACGGCCTGGTCTTCGACGCGGTGCGGGTCCGGCTGATCGAGATCGGGGAGGCGGTCAAGTCGCTGCCGCGGGAGCTGCTGGACAGCGAGCCGGGCCTGCCCTGGACGGAGATCGCCCGGATGCGCGACCAATTGGCCCACCGCTACTTCGACACGACCCACGCGATCGTCGCGAGCACCGTCTCCCACGACCTGCCCCAACTGAGGCGGGCGGTCGCGCGGCTGCTCGACATCGCCGCTGATGACTGAGACCGGAGCGCGCCCGGCAGGGATCGAACCTGCGACCAAGTGCTTAGAAGGCACCTGCTCTATCCGCTGAGCTACGGGCGCTCGGTTGTCGATGATCGCATCGGTGGCGGGCTCGGCGGGCAGAGCGTGCCCGGTCGTGTCACCCGCGCGGGGGCGAGCGATCGGCGTGTCCACAGGCGTCGTCGCCGTCCACAGTTTCTCCGGAACGACTCCCGGTCGGTGCGTGATCGCAGCACGGTGAGGGCACAGCGGCGCCACCACGGCGCCACCCCCACCCAGAGGAGCACCGTGAACGACACCATCGTCACCGTCGTCGGCAACGTCGTCGACTCACCCCGCCGCGCCAGCCTGGCCACCGGAACGGTCACCAACTTCCGCATGGCCTCCACCGCGCGCCGCTACGACAGCCGCACCGAGCAGTTCGTCGACTCCGGCACCTTCTGGGTCGACGTCGAGTGCTGGAGCGAGCTCGCCGGGAACGTGGCCGCCAGCGTCAGCAAGGGCGACCCGGTGATCGTGCACGGCACGCTCACCACCCACGAGTGGGAGTCGGAGAACGGCACCCGCAGCAAGCCGCGGATCAAGGCGGCCGCGGTCGGCCCCAACCTGAAGAAGGGCCGGTCGATGTTCACCCGTGACCGGTTCGCGCGCACCGCCGACCCGGCGGCGGCCGAGGCCGCCGAGTCCGCGGTGCCGCGGGACGGCGCGGAGGAGGACTTCCCGTCGGTCGAGGACCTCCAGGCCGGCCGGGACTACATCAGCGAGGAGGAGGCGTTCGACCAGACGGACACCGACCTCCAGCGAGAGCCGGCGCACGCCTAGTTGCCCCGGGCTGGGAGGATCGGAGGCAGACGCAGGGGGCCGGGCCGGCAGTCGGCCGGCCCGGCCCCCGTTCGCGAGACGACGGAAGGCTTCGAAGCCCAGTGGCTCAGTACATCTACTCCATGGTCCGTGCCCGCAAGGCGCACGGCGACAAGGTGATCCTGGACGACGTCACCCTGGCGTTCCTGCCCGGCGCCAAGATCGGCGTCGTCGGCCCGAACGGTGCCGGCAAGTCGACGGTCCTCAAGATCATGGCCGGCATGGAGCAGGCCTCCAACGGCGAGGCCGTCCTCTCGCCCGGTTACTCGGTCGGCATGCTCCAGCAGGAGCCGCCGCTCAACGAGGAGCTCGACGTGCGCGGCAACGTCGAGGAGGCCGTCAAGCCCCTGCGCGACGCGCTGACCCGCTTCGAGGAGGTCAGCGCGGCGATGGGGGAGCCCGACGCCGACTTCGATGCGCTGATGGCCGAGCAGGGCGAGCTCATGGAGACCATCGAGCAGCACGACGGCTGGGAGCTCGACGCCCGCATCGAGCAGGCGATGGACGCGCTGCGCTGCCCGCCGGGTGACGCCGACGTCACCGTCCTGTCCGGGGGCGAGCGCCGCCGGGTGGCGCTGTGCAAGCTGCTGCTGGAGGCGCCCGACCTGCTCCTGCTCGACGAGCCCACCAACCACCTCGACGCCGAGAGCGTCGCCTGGCTCGAGCAGCACCTGGAGAAGTACGCCGGCACCGTCGTCGCGGTCACCCACGACCGGTACTTCCTCGACAACGTCGCCCAGTGGATCCTCGAGCTCGACCGAGGTCGCGCCTACCCGTACGAGGGCAACTACTCCACCTACCTCGAGACCAAGGCGACCCGCCTCAAGGTCGAAGGCGCCAAGGACGTCAAGCGGGCCAAGCGGCTCAAGGACGAGCTCGAGTGGGTGCGCTCCGGCGCCAAGGCCCGCCAGGCCAAGAGCAAGGCGCGGCTGGCCCGCTACGAGGAGATGGCCGCCGAGGCCGAGAAGACCCGGAAGCTCGACTTCGAGGAGATCCAGATCCCGCCGGGCCCGCGGCTGGGCAACGTCGTCGTCGAGACGAAGAACCTCACCAAGGGCTTCGGCGACCGCGTGCTGATCGACGAGCTGTCGTTCACACTGCCGCGCAACGGCATCGTCGGCGTCGTCGGCCCGAACGGGGCCGGCAAGACCACGCTGTTCAAGATGCTCGTCGGCGAGGAGAAGCCCGACGACGGCGAGATCAAGGTCGGCGAGACGGTCAAGCTGTCCTACGTCGAGCAGAACCGCAGCGGCATCGACCCGAAGAAGACGCTGTGGGACGTGGTCTCCGACGGGCTGGACCACATCAAGGTCGGCAACGTCGAGATGCCCTCGCGCGCCTACGTCGCCGCGTTCGGGTTCAAGGGCCCGGACCAGCAGAAGCCGGCCGGCGTCCTGTCCGGTGGCGAGCGGAACCGGCTCAACCTCGCGTTGACCCTCAAGCAGGGCGGCAACCTGCTGCTGCTCGACGAGCCCACCAACGACCTCGACGTCGAGACCCTGACCAGCCTCGAGGGCGCGCTGCTCGAGTTCCCCGGCTGTGCCGTCGTCGTCAGCCACGACCGGTGGTTCCTCGACCGCGTCGCGACGCACATCCTCGCCTACGAGGGCGACTCGAAGTGGTTCTGGTTCGAGGGCAACTTCCAGGACTACGAGAAGAACAAGGTCGAGCGGCTCGGCCCGGAGGCGGCCCGCCCGCACCGCGCCACCTACCGCAAGCTCACGCGCGACTGAAGAAGGACGGGGCCGCGGCCGGCCGGGGCGTTGCTCCCGGCCGGCCGTCGGTCGTTCAGCGGAAGGCGGCGACGAACGCCGCCTGCACCCGGGTCTCGACGGCCCGGGCCCGGTAGCCGGCGCGCACGAACGCCACGGCCTGCGCGGGCCGGACGCCGTCGAGGATCGCCAGGCACGCCAGGGCGGTGCCGGTGCGGCCGATCCCTCCGCGGCAGGCGACCTCCACCCGCTCGTCCGCCGCGCGTGCCCACACCTCGACCAGGACGGCGCGCAACAGAGCCGGCCGGGCGGGCAGCGAGAAGTCCCGCCAGCGCACCCACCGGCTGTCCCACGCCGGGGCCCGCGGTTGGTGCGTGAGCAGGTACACCCCGAGGTCGGGCAGCGGTCCGGGCGGGACGTGTCGCCACGCGCGCCCGCGCACCCGACGTCCCGACGGCAGCGTCAGCACGCCGGGCGTCGCGTCGTCCCATCCGTCGGACATCGGCCCACGGTAGGGCCGGGGCCTGCGTGCGCGGGCCCCCGGCGGTACGGCAGGGTGACCGGTGTGAGGCACACCGTGCAGGTCCCGATGCGCTGGTCGGACATGGACGTGTACCAGCACGTCAACAACGTGGCCTTCCTGGGCTATTTCGAGATGGCCCGTGTCAGCCTGTTCTTCGAGCACCCCACCCACGACGAGAAGACCGGCATGCGCCGCGGCCTGGTCGTGCACTCGCACGAGATCACCTACAAGCGCTCGGTCGTCTACGACGCCGACCCGCTCGACATCGACATCTGGGTGTCGGGCATCCGCGCGGCCGCGTTCACCTGCCACTACGAGGTCTTCGACCACGGCCAGCTCGCCGTCACCGGCAGCACCGTGCTCGTGCCGTTCGACTTCGCGATCAACCGCCCGCGTCGGATGACCCCGGAGGAGAAGGCCTGGCTGCAGCGCTGGACCGACGAACCGGCCGGCTGACTCGGCCGTCAGGGGAACGTGGGTCCCGGACGCTCGTGCTCTGCCCACCAGGGTGGGCAGAGCACGAGCATCAGCCGAACCCCCTCTGCCTCCGAGACGCAGGCAGCCACCCCCGCGGTCACACCGCCCGGGGGACCGGGCGGTCGGGCCCGGTCGGGGCCCCGCGCTCGGCGGCCTCGGCGTCGGTCACCGGGCGGACGACGTCGCCGTCCCGGATCTCCGAGCCCACGAACACCGCCGCGTTGACCCCGCCCCGGTAGGCCATCGCCTTGACCAGCCGCGCGCCGGTCAACCGCTCGAGGTGGGTGCACGGCGGGCAGCGCTTCATCCCGAACAGCAGCGCCTCGCCGACGGCGAACCAGCCGCCGACCAGCCCGGGCAGCTCGATCCCCGTGGTCACCAGGTTCCGCCGCGTGTCACCCGGCCCGAGGTCGGTGCCGGTCTCCCGCGCGACGGCCGCGACGTCGTCCCGGTCGATCAGCGTGAGCTGCTTCTCCAGCGCCGGGTAGTCGGCCCAGGTGCCGCCCCCGAGCGCGTACCGGTCGCCCTCGAGCCCCCGGCCGGCCAGCAGCCGGGCCGAGGTCACCCGCCGCATCGGGGCGGCGGTGTCGCCGGTCAGCCAGATCTCGGTCAGCGAGCCGGTCACGTGGCCTCCCGGAGGGCGGTGCGCCGCCGCGCGGGCGGCTCGTCGTCGGCGCCGCGGGCGTCGAGCGCCTCGCTCACCGTGTGCGCCAGTTGCAGGACCTGCACGAGCAGCGGCACGACCGTCGTCCGCAGGCCGCGCAGCCCGCGGGTCGAGCCGCCCCGCGCGGCCTGGGCCTCCCGGATGCGGTCGGCCCGCTCGGCCACCAGCGGGATGAACCGCAGCGCCATCGCGAGGACCAGGCCGATCCGCGCCGGCCGGACGCCGACCCAGCGCAGCGGCGCGCACACCCGCTCCACCACCGCGACCATCGCCGTCACCCGGGTCGTGGCCGTGACGACGGCGGCGGCGAGCACCAGGGTGAGCAGGCGGGTGACGGTCACCGCGCCGGTGAGCGGGTCGGTGACCAGCGCGTGGACGGCGAACAGCGCCACCAGCCACCACAGCACGGCCCGCGCCTGGCGGCCCAGCACCCCGGCCGGCAGCCGGGCCAGGCCCAGCCCGAGCAGCAGCACCCCGCCCAGCGCGCCCGCCACCACGGGCAGGGTCGGGACGACGAACAGCAGCACGGCCAGGCCGGCGAGCACGAGCAGCTTCCAGCCGGCCGGTGTCCGGTGCACGGGGCTCGCGCGGGGCACGTACAGGGCGAGGGTCACCGGTCGGCCATCAGCTTCCGGTAGGCCCGCACCGCGACCTCGGGCGCGCCGTCCTCCACCAGCCGGCCCTCGTCGATGACCAGCACCCGGTCGAACCCCTCGAGCAGGTCCAGGTCGTGGGTGACGACGACGACGTGCTGGGGGAGCTCGCCGATGACCCGGGCGACCCGGCGCGCGTTGACCAGGTCCAGCAGCGTCGTCGGCTCGTCGAACACGATCCGGGCCGGCCGCATCACGAGGACCCCGGCGATGGCCAGCAGCTGCTTCTGCCCGCCCGAGAGCAGGTGGGCCGGGTGGTCGGCGTGCCCGGCCAGCCCGTACCGGTCCAGCACCTCGGCGACCCGCTCGGCGCGCTCGGCCGGGGGCACGCCCTGGTTCTCCAGCCCGAAGGCCACGTCCTCGGCCACGGTGGGGTGCACGATCTGGGCGTCCGGGTCCTGGAACACGAACCCCACCCGCCGGCGGACCTCCCGCACCTGGCGGCGGGTGTCCAGGCCGTCGACCAGCACCTGGCCGGTCGTGGGCAGCACCAGCCCGTTGAGCAGCCGCGCGAACGTGCTCTTCCCGGAGCCGTTGGCGCCGACGACCCCGATCCGGTTCTCGGTCAGGTGCAGGTCGAGGTCGGCGAGGACCGGGCGCTCCCCGTAGACGTGCCCGACGCCGCGCAGTTCGATGCCGCGGGCGGCGTCGGTGCCCCCCGCGGCGTCGCCGGCGGCCGGGGACGCCGCCTCCCGGCGGAACCTCACCGGGCGGCGACGGCCCGCTGCGGTCGCTCGATGACCGGGTAGCTGCGCCGCACCTGGACGGCGATGGTCGCGGCGATCACGGCCTTGAGCAGGTCGCCGGGGATGAAGACGGCGGCGCCGAACCACAGGGCCTCGGTCCACGGCAGGGCGGTGACGGCCTTGAGCACGGGCACGCCGATCGCGTACACCACGACGATCCCGCCGACGGCGTTGGCGAGCACGCCCCAGGCCAGGTTGTACCGGGCCCAGACCCGCTCGGTGATCAGGCCGACGACGAACGCCCCGATCGGCCAGCTGATCAGGTAGCCCGCCGTCGCGCCGGCGAACACGGCCAGCCCTCCACCGCCGCCGGGCAGGACCGGCAGCCCGATGGCGACCAGCACGAGGAACAGCAGCAGCGCGAGGAACCCGCGCCGCGCGCCGAGGATCGATCCGGCCAGCATCACGCCGAGGGTCTGCGCGGTGATCGGCACCGGGCCGATCTGCACGGCCGGGACGAGCCCCAGCACGGCGGTGATGGCGGCGAACAGCGCGACGTAGGCGAGGTCCTTGGTCTTCACGGTCGTACTCCTCGGGGAGCGGCGCGGGCGGTCACCCGGCGCGGAACGCTACCGGGCGGGCGCGGGGTGCCCGACGGCCGACCGTTTCGGACCGCTCAGGCCTGCAACCAGACCCCTGCGTCGTCGGGCAGCGTGCCCCCGGCCGTGTCGGCCGACGCCAGCAGGACCTGTCCCTCCGGCAGCGGGACGGGCGCGCCGGAGAGGTTGAGCAGGCAGACCAGCCCACCAGGACGGCGGAACGCCAGGCATCCGCCGGGCGCCGGCAGCCAGTCCAGCTCCGCTGCCCCGAACGCGGGCGAGGAGGACCGCAGCTCGAGCGCGGTTCGGTACAGCGACAGCATCGAACCGGCGTCGGACTCCTGGGCGGCCACCGTGAGCGGGGCCCAGTCGCCGGGCATGGGCAGCCAGGTGCTGGCCGTCGTCGAGAACCCGAACGGCGGCTCGCTGCCCGACCACGGCATCGGCACCCGGCAGCCGTCCCGACCGCGCCGGGTGCGCCCGGAGCGCTCCCACACGGGGTCCTGCAGCACCTCGTCGGGCAGGTCGTCGACGTTGGGCAGGCCCAGCTCGTCGCCGTTGTACAGGTAGACCGCACCCGGCAGCGCCAGCTGGAGCAGGGCGGCGGCCCGGGCCCGGCGCACACCGACCGCGCCCTCCCCGTACCGGCTGGCATGCCGGCGGACGTCGTGGTTGGACAGCACCCAGCAGGCCGGGGCCGGCGTCTGCGCCACCGTGGCCAGCGAGTCGACGATCGCCTCGCGCAGGTCCTGAGCGGCCCACGGCGCGGTGAGCAGCTTGAAGTTGAACGTCAGGTGCAGCTCGCCGTCGCGGAGGTACTGCGCGAGCCGCTCGTCGTCGGACACCCACACCTCGCCGACGGCCATCGCCCCGGGGTACTCGTCGAGGACGGCCCGGATCCGGCGGTGCAGGACGTGCACGCCGTCCTGGTCGAACCGCAGGTCGCCGGGGCCGTGGTCGGCCAGCAGGCCGGTGTCCTCCATCGGGACCATGTCGGGCAGCCCGTCGGGCTTGGCCAGCCCGTGGGCCACGTCGATGCGGAAGCCGTCGACACCGCGGTCGAGCCAGAACCGCAGCGTCTCCTCGAGGTCGGCGATCACGTCGGGGTGGGTGAAGTCCAGGTCCGGCTGCTCGGGCGCGAACAGGTGCAGGTACCACTGGCCGTCGGGCACGCGCGTCCAGGCGGGGCCGCCGAACACCGAGGGCCAGTTGTTCGGCGGCTCGCTGCCGTCGGGCCCCCGGCCGTCGCGGAAGACGTAGCGGGCCCGGGCGTCCGAACCCGGGCCGGCGGCGAGCGCCTCCTGGAACCACTCGCGGTCGTGCGAGCTGTGGTTGGGCACCAGGTCGATCGTCACCCGGATGCCGAGGGCGTGGGCCTCGGCGAGCAGCCGGTCGAACTCGGCGAGGTCGCCGAACAGGGGTTCGACGTCGCGCGGATGGGCGACGTCGTAGCCGTGGTCGGCCATGGGCGAGGGGTAGAACGGCGTGATCCAGAGCGCCTGCACGCCCAGGTCGGCGAGGTAGGGCAGCCGGCTGCGGATGCCCGCGAGGTCGCCGACGCCGTCGCCGTTCCCGTCGGCGAAGCTGCGGATGTAGACCTGGTAGAAGACCGCCTCGCGCCACCAGTCAGGTGACGGCATGGAACGGCCTTCCTGCAGGGGGCCCGGCAGCGAGCGTGCGAGCGGTGGGGGCAGGACGGTCCTTCATCGGTTCTGCATGCTGTGCGCGGCCATCTCCAGGTAGCCCCACAGCATGGCGTCCTGCTCGGGGGCCAGCTCCAGCGAGTCGACGGCGTCGCGCATGTGCGCCAGCCACGCGTCGCGCTCGGCCGGGCCGATCGCGAACGGGGCGTGCCGCATCCGCAGGCGCGGGTGGCCGCGCTCCTCCGAGTACGTGGTCGGGCCACCCCAGTACTGCTCGAGGAAGCCGCGCAACCGCGCCTCGGCGCCGTCCCAGTCGTCCTGCGGGTACAGCGGGGCGAGGATCGGGTCGGTGCGCACCCCGGCGTAGAAGCGGGCGACCAGGCGGGTGAAGGTGTCGTGCCCCCCGACCTCGTCGAAGAAGGTCCGCGCCGAGGGCAGGGACCGTCTCGACTCACTCATGCCGTCGATGGTCCCTCAGCCGCGGTGGGCGCGGCCATGTGACCCTGCGTACGTCGGTAGCCGAGCAGCGGCGGGAGGACGGCGAGCAGGCCGACGCCGCCGCAGAGCGCCACGACGAGGCTGGGCGAGACGCCCTCGGCCGCGAACCCCGCCGCGAGCGCGCCGAGGCCCTGCACGCCGTAGAGGCCGCTGACCGCCACCCCGAACGCACGACCGCGGTAGGCGCTCGGCACCGCCTGGACGAACGAGTAGTTCAGCGGCAGTACCCAGGAGGCTCCGAGCCCGGACAGGAACAGCAGGCCGACCAGCACACCGAAGGAGACCTCGCCCGGGCCCGCGGTGGCGACGACGAGACCGCCGACCAGCAGCGGGAGCAGGGAGAGGACAATCAGCGGCGCCATCAGCCGTTCGCGCACGTCGGGGCGGATCAGCCGCACGAGCAGCACACCGCCGATCGTCACCCCGAGCGGGTTGGCCGCCAGGAGCACGCCGAGCGCCGTCGCGCCCCGGCCGAGCTCGTCGGTGAGGGGCGTGGCGATGCCCTCCCACGCGTAGCCGAACAGGGTGCCGACCCACAGCAGCAGGACGATCGCCAGCAGGCGGGGGCTGCGCCCGATGAAGCGCAGGCCCTCCCTGGTGTCCTGCCACAGCGACCTGGGGCTCTCGCCGGCGGCCACCACGGGCGCGGGCCGTCGCTGCAACCCGATCGACAGCCAGATCGCCGAGACGGCGAAGGTGACCGCGTCGATGAGCAGCGCCGCCGACGGATCGAGCGCCGCCACGAGCGCCCCCGCCGCCAGGAAGCCGACCACCTGGGCCAGCTGCAGCGTCAGGTTGGTCAGCGACGACGCGACGATGTAGCGCTCGCCCTCGAGGACGTCGGCCATCAGCGCCGACCGGGCCGACTCGAAGGGCGGCGAGCACACCGACACCAGCAGGAGCAGGCCGAGCAGCACGGGCAGCGGGGTGCCGGGGATGGCCATGACGGCCAGCAGCACGGCGCGGGCGGCGTCGGTCGAGATCAGCACCCGGTGGCGGGGGAGCCGGTCGGCGAACGCCGACAGCAGCGGGCCGCCCAGCAGCCAGGGCAGGTGCCCGATGGCGAAGGTCAGCGCCGCGAGCAGGGGGGACTCGGTCCGCTGGTAGACCAGCACCGTGAGGGCAACCCGGGCCAGCTCGTCGCCGGCCGTGGACAGCAGGAACGAGCCGAACAGCGGCCGGAACTCCCGGACGGCGAAGACCTCCCGGTACGTCGCCGGGCGGGAGGGGACCGCCTGGGGCTCCACGTCCTCGGCCGCGTCGGCGCTCAGCGTGACCCCACCCCGGCGCCGGTGGCGGTGCCGAGCAGCGGCACCGGCGTGCGGAAGCCCTCGGCCACGAACCGCTCCTTCAGCCGCATCCGCAGTTCGCGGCCGATGCGCCACTGGTCGGCGTTGGTCGACCGGACGACCAGTCGCAGGAACACGCCCTCGGCGGTGATCTGCTCGACGCCCAGCGACTCGGGCTCGGCGAGCAGCACCGCGCCCCACTCGTCCTCGGCGTACATCTCGTCGGCCACTTCCTGCATGACTGCCCGGCAGCGCTCGAGGTCGGTGTCGTGGGCGACCGGCATGTCGATGACGACCTGCGCGAAGCCCTGGCTCTTGTTGCCCACGCGCAGGACCTCGCCGTTGCGCACGTACCAGACCACGCCGTTGACGTCGCGCAGCCGGGTGATCCGCAGGCCGACGGCCTCCACCGTGCCGCTGGCCTCGCCGAGGTCGACGACGTCGCCCACGCCGTACTGGTCCTCGAGGATGATCCCGATCCCGGCGATGAAGTCCTTGACCAGGTTCTGCGCCCCGAAGCCCAGTGCCACGCCCACGACGCCGGCGCTGGCCAGGATCGGGGCCAGGTTGACGCCGATCTCGCCGAGCACGAGGACGACGCCGATGCCGAGGATCACCAGCGAGGAGAAGCTGCGCAGGACCGAGCCGATCGCCTCGGCCCGCTGGGTGCGGCGGGCAGTCACGTGCTCGACCGCGTCGGCCTGCGGAGCGGGGCGGGTGCGCCGCTGCCGCAGGATGGTCGGCATCGCGCCGGTGGCGGTGCGGTCGGTCAGCCGGCGGATGGCCCGGTGCGCCAGCAGCCGGAGGCCGACGGCCAGCGCGACGATGAGCAGGATCTTGGCCGGGGTCTTGATCAGCGCGTCGGCGTTCGCGGCCAGCCAGTCGAGGCCGAACCAGTCGTAGACCTTGGCGCACAGCGAAGTGGGGTCCCCGCAGTAGTCGGGCACCCCACCGGCCGTCCCATCGGCCAGGGCCGATACGGACTGTGATCTTGTCATCACTGAAATACTCTCAAATGCGGCGCGTCCTGTCAGCGTGCTGCCGCATCTCCTTCTGTGACATCCCCAGACCCGTGTGGGCCGCGAGGAACGCGAGCTGGTCGGCGGCCAGGCCGACGGTCCGGCTGACCGCCCGCGCGCCGTGGCCCACCGAGGTCTCGCGGCGGAGGACGACCGGGGCCTGCGACGACGTCGCGTGCTGCAACGCCGCCGCGAGCTTGCGGCCGTGCAGGGGGTCCACCCGGGTGTCGGACTCGAAGGTCGTGAACAGGACCGCCGGGTAGGCCGTCCCCTCGCGCACCGCGTGGTACGGCGAGTAGCCGAGCAGCCACCCGAGCTCGGTCGGGTCCGCCGCGGTGCCGTACTCGTCGTTCCAGGTGCGGCCGAGGCCGAAGTGCTCGTACCGGACCATGTCCAGCAACGGCGCGCTGCAGACGACGGCCGCGGCGAGGTCGGGGCGCTGGGTGAGGGTCGCGCCGACCAGCAGGCCGCCGTTCGAGCCGCCCATGATCGCCAGCTGCTCGTGCGTCGTCCAGCCCTGGGCCACCAGGTGCTCGCCCGCGGCGGCGAAGTCGTCGAACACGTTCTGCTTGCGCTCGCGCATGCCGGAGCGGTGCCACTCCTCGCCGTGCTCGGACCCGCCGCGCAGGTTGGCCACGGCCCACACCCCGCCTGCGGCCACCCAGGCGAGGGCCTGGGCGGTGTAGGCGGGGGTCAGCGAGACGTTGAAGCCGCCGTAGCCGTAGAGCACCGCGGGGCGCGGGGTGCCCGGCGATCCGTCGCCGGAGAGCACGAACAGGTGCACGGGCGTGCCGTCGGGTGAGGTGGCGTGCGTCTCGACGACGGTCAGCGCCGGGACGTCGCCCGCGACGGCGGCCGCCTCCCAGCTCTCGAGCGCGGTCGGGGCACCCGCGTCCCAGCGCAGCACCGACGGCGGCGTCGCGTAGTCGGTGTACCCGACCCACGCCGTCGTTCCGCCCTCGGGCGGGGCGCTCACCCCGGAGACGCTGCCGACGCCCAGGCCCTCGACGTCGGCCCGGCGCCCCGAGCCGTCGCCGGCCCACACCGAGAGCCGGGACGTGGCGTCGACCTCGTGCACGGCCAGCACCTGGAGCCCGCCGTCGGGGCCGTCGACGAGGGCGACGTCGGACAGGACGCCGTCGTCCTGCTGCGGGACGACGTCCTGCCAGGCCTCGGGCGCCCAGGTGGCCGGCTCGGCCGGGTCGGCGACGGCGAGCCGCCACCGCGGGGTGCCGCGGTCGGACATGAGCCACAGCCGACCGTCGCGGGCGACCCAGGCGGCGGTCTGCGCGTCGACGTCCACCTGGAAGTCGCGCAGCGCGCCGTCACCACCGAGGTCGGCGATCCAGACGTCGTCGCGCGGCGCGGTGCCCGCCGAGCCGGAGACGACCAGCCAGCGCCCGTCGCGGCTGGTGTGCACGCCGAAGTACGTCGTCGGGTCGCTGCCCTCGCCGTGGACGAGCACGTCACCGTCGGGCGAGGCGCCGACCCGGTGACGCCAGACCCGGCGGTGGAACTGCTCCTCGCCGGTCGGCACCCGGTCGGGCGCGAGCCGCCGGACGTAGAACAGCTCCTCGCCGCCGGGCAGCCACGCGACGGGGGAGTAGCGGCACCGGTCGATCGGGCCGTCGACCACCTCGCCGGTCGCGACGTCGAGGACGAACAGGCGCGACTCCTCGTCGCCACCCGTGGAGACCTGGTAGGTCAGCCGGTCGCCCTCCCACGAGGGGGACCAGGCGTCGAGCGTCGTCGTCCCCGCCGGGTCGAGCGCCATGGGGTCGACCAGCACCCGCTGGGTCCCGTCGGCCTCCCGGACCCGCAGGACGGCGTGCTCCTGCCCGGGGTCGCGGCGGGTGGAGAAGGCCCGCTCCCCGCGCCACACCGGCACGCCGACGGCGCCGGCGTGCACCAACTGCTCCAGCCGGCGCGCGAACCGCTCGCGCAGCGGCAGCGCGCCCAGGACCTCGGCGGTGAGCGCGTCCTGCTGCTCGGTCCAGGTGGCGGTGCGCGGGTCGGTCGGGTCCTCGAGCCAGCGATAGGGGTCGGGGACGGAGTGGCCGTGCAGGTCCTCGACGAGGTCGAGCCGGGGGGCCTCGGGGTAGCGCATCGGGCCACGGTAGATGCCGCCACCGGCACCGCCGGAGCCCCCGGCAGGACCTTTCCGCGATTCGCAGGTCAGAATGGGGCAGCCCGCGGGTCGTGCAGCACCCGGCGGTCCGGGGCGACCGGAGGTGATCCGTGCCGCGTTCCGCGCCCGGGTCGTCGTCCGCGGGCCACCCAGGTCCGCGCCGCGACCCCGTCCCGTCGCTCCTGCCCGTGCCCTCGGCGGGCACCACGGGGGCCACCCTGCTGCTCAACGCCACCTACGAGCCGCTGTGCGTGGTCTCCAGTCGTCGGGCGATCGTCCTGGTCCTGGCCGAGAAGGCGGAGTCGGTCGACTCCGCCCCGGAGGTCGTGCACGCCGAGACCGTCAGCCTGGCGGTGCCCGTCGTCGTCCGGCTGACCCGGTTCGTCCGGGTGCCCTACCCGGCCTCGGTGCCGCTGTCTCGCCGCGCGGTGTTCACCCGCGACGGGCAGACCTGCGTCTACTGCGGCGGTTCGGCCACGAGCATCGACCACGTCGTGCCCCGCAGCCGCGGGGGCACCCACACCTGGGACAACGTCGTCGCCGCCTGCCGCCGGTGCAACCACACGAAGGCCGACCGGTCGCTGGCGGAGCTGGGCTGGGCGCTGCCGCACCCACCACGCACGCCCAGCGGCGCCGCCTGGCGGCTGCTGGGCACGCGGTCGGTCGACCCGCGGTGGCGGGAGTGGCTCGGCATGCCCGAGAGCGTGAGCGCGTGAAGACCGACCCGGCATGACGTCTCCCGGCATGGCGCGGCTGCTGTGGGCGCTGGCCGAGCCCTTCCACGCGCTGACCTACTTCGCCGCGGAGTGCACGGCCGCCGCCGAGGCCGCGGGCTGCCGCGGCTTCTGGCAGAGCTACTTCGCGTTGCGCGCGGCACCCCTGGGCCCGGTCGGGCCGGAGGTGGTGACGGCGCTCTTCTACAACTTCTCGCCGGCGTTCGTCGCCCGCCGGGTGCCGGCCGTGTGGGCCGCCGTGCCGCCCGCGGCGGCGCTGGAGGCCCGGCTGGCCGGGGTCGACGCCGCCGTGCGGCGGGTGCTGGGGGAGGAGTGGATCGCCTCGCCCGACGCCGCCGAGGCCGCCGACCTCGCCGTGCGGGCCGCCGCCGCGGTGCGCCCCGCGGGCCGGGCCATGGCCGCCGCCAACGCCGGCCTGCCGGTCCCCGAGCAGCCGCACCTGGCGCTCTGGCAGGCGGTGACGACGCTGCGGGAGCACCGTGGCGACGGCCACAACGCGGCACTGCTGGAGCGGGAGGTCGACGGGGTCGGGGCCCACGTCGTGGCGGCCGCGGCCGGTCGCAGCACCCGGGAGTGGCTGATGCGGGCCCGGGGCTGGGAGCACGAGGACTGGGAGGCGGCCGCGCACCGGCTGACCGAGCGCGGGTGGCTCGCCGGCGGGGAGCTGACGGTCGAGGGGACGGCGATGGCCGCGGTCATCGAGGCCGACACCGACCGCCTGGCGCTGGGCCCGTGGCGGGCGCTGGGCGACGCGGGCTGCGACCGGCTGGCCGCCCTGCTCACGCCCCTGCGCCGCGCCGTCGTCGGGGCGGGGCACTGGCCCGAGAACAACCCGATCGGCGCCCCCGACCCCAGCTGAGCGCGGTCGGCGCGACCAGAGGTGACAGGGAGCGAGCGGGCGGCTCGGCAGGTGTTGTGCCGCGCAACGCCGTGCTCGCGGCCGTCAGGGGCGGGTGATGCCGGCCGACATCACTCCGGGGAGGGAATGCGGCGTGCCGGGCATGGACGCCCGTTCCGAAACCCTTACGTTCCCGCGCATCGGCGCGTTGTGGCGCCCCTCGCGGAAGGCGCTCCCCTGCGCATGAACGTCACAGCTCCCGGTCGGCAGGTCCTGGCGCGCACCGCCGCGGTCTCGCTCGCCGCCCTGACGGCGCTGGCCGTCTGGGCCCCGGCGGCCCAGGCCGCCCCCGGTGTCACGATCCCGATGGACCCGGCCGCGGTGGCGCTCACCCTCCGGCCGCACGAGAACATCGGCCGGACGACGCTGGAGAACCCGCCGCCCGCCGACCCCGCCGTCACGCGGATGCACCACGAGTGGGGCGCCACCTCACGCCTGGTGCTGCCGACCGAGATCTCCGCCGCCGCGATGGTCGTCTCCCTCGAGCTCTCGCTGACCGACGGCGCCGCGCCCACCCGCACGTACGCGAGCGACAGCGCCGTGCCCGCCGATCAGCTCACGGTGAACGATCTCGGCGGCGGGGTGTACGAGGTCGTGATGCCGGCGTTCGACGTGTCGAACGGCACCTACGGACGGCTCGTCTTCGCGGGTCTGGCGTCGACCGCCGGTGCCGGGTTCACGTATGTCGACCCGCTCGCCTACCAGCTCCTGTTCACGGGCAGCGGCAGCATCATCCAGTACCACACCCCTGAGCTGATCGGCGTCGTCGACAACCTGTGCGCCGCCAGCGCGGGGGGCCGGTGCTCGGTCGCCGCGGGCAGCTCGTTCTCGCTGACCGTCTCGCCGTCGTCGCGGCTGCGCACCCTGAGCCTCGGGGGCATGGACTCCTCGTCGTACTCCCTGCAGGCGCTCGACGCGAACGGGGCTCCGACCGGGGCACCGGTCGCCGCTCCCGACTTCCAGGTGGACGGGGTCAGCGGCGACCTCGCCCGGGTCATCCTGGGCGCGGGCGTGCGTCCGGGTGCCTACCGCCTCACGGTCGTCGACCTCGGTCAGGTCGACGGCGGCCTCTTCCCGCAGTACCGGGCCGCCGTCGTCCGGATCGATCTGCAGGTCGGCAACGCCGGTCTCCGGTCGAACACCGGGTGGGGCGAGAACGAGGAGACGGCGTCGGCCGGCACGTCGCCGCTCGTCCCGATCGGCGCCGGGATGATCCTGGTGGCCGGCGTCGGCACCGCGCTGCTGCTCCGCCGCCGGACCGCCGCGCTGGACTGACGTGCGCCTGACCCGTCCGACCCGACGCGCGGCGGCCCTCTCGGGGGCCGCCGCGCTCGGTGTCAGCGGCGTGCTCGTCCTGGGCGTCGGGCTCGGCGCCGGGGACGACGTCCGGGCCGAGCCGGCCCCCGGGGCCACGGCGTCCACGACGTCGGCGGGCCACACCAGTGCCTCGCCCGGCGCGCCGGCGGCGACGTCCCCCACCCCCACGCCGCTGCGCACGCCGTCGTCGGACAAGCACATCCGGATCGGCGCGGTGGGCATCGACCTGCCGTTGCTGCCGCTCACCCCGCGGCGCGACGTCATCGACCCGCCGACCCTCACCGCTGCCTACTGGATCGAGCCCTACGGCGATCCGGTCGCCTCGGCCGACCAGGCGGACAACACCCTCTTCATCGCCGCGCACTCCGACGGCAGCGGCGAGCACGGCTTCGACCCGCTGCTGAGCCCCGACCACAGCCGCGGCGCCGTCGGTGCCGGCGACGTCATCGAGGTCGAGACTCCGCACGGCACGGTCACCTACACCGTCGAACGCACGCAGCGGTACGGCAAGAACCAGCTGGCGAGCGCGGCCGAGGTCTGGGAGGCCCACCCCGGCCGACTCGTGCTGATCACCTGCTTCCAGCGCGCCGACGGCCGGGCGACGACCGAGAACTTCGTGGTCTTCGCGCAGTCCTGACCCCCGCGATCATCAGGGGACGCCCTCAGGTCACCCGGGCGCGGTCGGCGGGGTAGTTCTCGTGGGCGCCGTCGTCCAGCACCCTGCGGAAGCGGTCCATCGCGTCCCACACGTCGACGAAGCGGGTGTAAAGCGGCGCCGGCCCGAGCCGCACCCGGTCGGGCTCGCGGTAGTCAGGGACGACGGCGCGGTCGATCAGCGCCTGGGTGAGCTGCCACGCCTGCGGGTGGGCGAAGGTCACGTGCGACCCCCGGCGCCCGGCGTCGCGCGGCGAGGCGAGCGCGACCCCGTGCGGGGCGAGCCACTCGTCGGCCAGGCCGATCGCCAGGTCGGTGAGCGCCCGACCCTTGGCGGCCAGCCGGTCGATCCCCGCCTCGGCGACCAGCCGCGCCCCCACCTCGACCGCGGCCGTCGCGAGCACCGGCGGTGTGCCGGCCCCGAATCGCTCGATACCCGGGACCGGGTCGTAGGCAGGACCCATCGCGAACTGGTCGCGCTGGCCGAACCAGCCCTGGATCGGCGAGCGCAGACGCTCCTGCAGGTCGCGGCGGACGTAGAGGAACGCGGGCGCCCCGGGCCCGGCGTTGAGGTACTTGTACGTGCAGCCGACGGCGAGGTCGGCGCCGGCCGCCGAGAGCCCGGCCGGCACGGCGCCCGCCGCGTGGGACAGGTCCCACAGCACGAGCGCGCCGGCGTCGTGCACCTGCCGGGTGACGGCGGCCAGGTCGGCCAGCGCGCCCGACCGGTAGGCGACGTGGGAGAGGACGACGACGGCCACGCGGTCGTCCAGGGCGTCGGCGAGCACCGCCGGATCGAGCCCCTCGTCGATGTCGGCGGGCAGCTCGCGCACGGTCATGCCGCGGGCCTCGGCCACGCCGGCCACGACGTAGCGGTCGGTGGGGAAGTCGTCGGCGGTGCACACCAGCACGTCGCGCCCCGGCCGGGCGGCGGCCCCCGCCACCAGCAGCTTGTAGAGGTTCACCGTCGTCGAGTCGCCGACCAGCACCTCGCCGGGCCGCGCGCCGAGGACGCCCTCGGCCAGCACGTCGCCGACGCGGGTCGCCTCGCCGATCCACGACGACCACGACCCGACCAACCCCTGCCCCCACTGCTCCTCCACCACGCGGGCGATGGCGGCCGGGGTGTCCCGCGGGAGCCGGCCCAGCGAGTTGCCGTCGAGGTAGAGGAGGCGGCCCGGGGAGTCCTCGTCGGTGCCGGTCACCCGGCTCCGGAATCCGGCCAGGGGATCGGCGGCGTCGAGCGCCTCGGCGGCGGCACGGGTCAGGTCCACGGCGTCTGTCTACGTCACCGGCCCCGGGAGGTGTCGCACGGCCGGGCTAGCGTCCGCATCCGTGACGCAGCTGCACGACCTCACCGCGCTCGAACAGGCCGCCGCCGTCCGGACGGGGGAGGTGCGCCCGGTCGAGCTGGTCGAGCACTACCTGGCCCGGATCGAGGGGCGCGCCGCCCTCGGCGCGTTCCTGACCCTCACGCCCGAGCGGGCGCTGCGCGCGGCGGCCGCGGCCGAGCGGCGGCTGCGCCGGGGCGGCGACCTGCCGCCGCTGCTGGGCGTCCCGACCGCGATCAAGGACCTGAACAACACCGCCGGCGTCCGGACGACGTTCGGCTCGGTGGTCATGGCCGACTTCGTGCCGACCGTCGACGACGCCGTCGTCGAGAAGCTGGCCGCGGCCGGAACCATCAGCCTCGGCAAGACCAACACCCCCGAGTTCGGGTTCCCCTGCTACACCGACAACGAGCTGGCCGGCCCCGCGCGCTGCCCCTGGGACACCTCGCGGCTGGCGGGCGGGTCCAGCGGCGGCGCGGCGGTCGCGGTCGCGGCGGGCATGCTGCCGTTCGCGCAGGGCAGCGACGGCGGGGGTTCGATCCGCATCCCGGCGAGCGTCAACGGCCTGTTCGGGATCAAGCCCAGCCGGGGCCGGGTCAGCAACGCGCCGTTCGGGGGCGACGTGACCGGCCTGGGCACCAACGGTCCGCTCGCCCGCACCGTGCGCGACGCGGCGGCGATGCTCGACGCGATGGCCGGCCCCGTCACGGGCGACCCGGCGTGGGCGCCGCCGCTGCCCGAGGGCGAGACCTTCCTCGGCGCGGCCGACCGGCCCGCGGCCCGGCTCCGGATCGGTCGCTACCTGGAGTCGGCCATGCCCGGCGTCTCGCTCGCCCCGGAGATCGCCGCGGCGCTGGACGACGCCGCGGCGCTGCTGGAGAGCCTCGGCCACACGGTCGAGGACGTGCCCGGGACGATGCTCGGGCCCGACGTGCTAGCCAACTTCGAGCGCGTCTGGTCGCTGTCCGGCACGACGCTGCCCGTGCCGCCGGAGCGGGTCGGCGACCTGCGGCCGCTCACCCGGGAGCTGCGCGCCCGCGGCCTGGCCATGTCGGCGCAGACGGCGATGGAGTCGCTGTTCGCGCTGCGGGTCTTCGCCCGCCGGTTCGTCCAGGCGACGGCGGGTTACGACGTCCTGCTGACACCCGTGACGACGATGACCGCTCGCCCGCTGGACTGGTTCGACGCCGACGGCGCCGAGGACTTCGAGCGGCAGAAGCGCTACGCCGCGTTCACGGCCCTCTACAACGTCACCGGCCAGCCGGCGGTCAGCGTGCCGCTGCACTGGACCCCCGAGGGGCTGCCCGTCGGCACCATGCTCGTGGGGCGCCCGACCGACGAGGCGACGCTGATCGCGCTGTCCGCCGAGCTCGAGCAGGCCCGCCCGTGGGCGCACCGTCACCCCGCGGGGTGGCACGACGCGGAGGTCGCGCCACTCCGTGGGAGGGACGACGGGTGAGGGCCGGGTCCTTCCCGGTAAGTTGTCGCGCGTGAGTGTCGCCGAGACCATCCTCGTCTTCGCGGGAGCCCCGCTGGCCGTCATCGCCGTCCTCGCGGCCCTGACGCTGCGGCCTGCCAAGGGCCAGAAGCGCCTGCGCTACAAGCCCGGCCAGCCATGGGAGCACACGCCTCTCTGGTACGAGCCGCACCCCGAGCACACGCCGGCGGTCGGCCACGGCGACGGGCACGGCCGCGAGGCCATCGCCGCCGCGCCGCGTCCCGTCTCCGGCGGCCCGCTCGGCGGCGCCCGCGGGACCTGGTGACCCCGTGACCACCCGCACCGCATCCACGACCGACCCCACCGGAGACCCGCGATGACCCGCGCGCTCGAAGCCGAGTCCCACGGCACGGACATGCACGACCCCGCGCCGCCGCCGCGGACCGAGGTCGATCACGACCAGATCTTCAGCTACCAGGAGCTGGCCCGCCTCGACGAGGCGCTGACCATGAGCTCCCGCGAGACGGGGCTGCGGTTCACGCTCTACATCGGCGACCTCGGGCCCAAGACCCGGCTGCGCGCCGAGGAGCTGCACTCGCTGTCCGGCGCCCGCCCGACCGAGTCGGTGCTGATCGCCGTCTCGCCCGGCCAGAAGGTCGTCGAGGTCGTCACCGGCGCGTCCGCGGCCCGGCGGCTGCCCGACCGCGCCTGCGCCCTCGCCGTCCTGTCGATGACGACGACGTTCGCCAACGGTGACCTCGTCGGCGGCATCGTCGGCGGCCTCCGTCAGCTCTCCGACCAGGCCGGCCACCCCGCGGGGCTGCGCACCCACTGAGCCGGCGGACCCCCTGCTCCGACCTCTCGCGGTCGCGCTGGCCGCGAGGATTCGCGCTCATGCGCATCGTTGCGGTTCTGGCGCGCGGATAACCGCGTTCGTGCGCATGGACGCGGTGGGATCAGGCGCGCACGAGTACCCCGAAGGGCGCCTCACCGGCTGGTGAGGCGCCCTTCGGGGTCAGCGGTCCAGCCCGGCCTCGGCGTCGCACTCGCGGGCGCGCAGCGCTCGGGCGATCCCGTCCCGGCCCTCGAACACCAGCCGGCGCAGCGGCGAGGGCTGCTCGGCGTCGGCGAGCCAGGTGTCCGCGGCCGCGATGGTGCGCGGCTCGACGACCGGCGGGAACAGGTACTGGACGGCGTTCTTCGCGATCTCGCCGGGACGCCGGTCCCAGAGCGGCCGGATGTCCTCGAAGTAGCGGTCGACGTAGTCCGCGGTGAGCTCCCGCTGGGCCGGGTGCCAGAAGCCCAGCAGCAGCGCCTCGTGCACGGCATTCGGGACGTCGTCGTCGTGGAACG
Source organism: Blastococcus jejuensis (assembly GCF_039534705.1). Classification (NCBI taxonomy): domain Bacteria; kingdom Bacillati; phylum Actinomycetota; class Actinomycetes; order Geodermatophilales; family Geodermatophilaceae; genus Blastococcus; species Blastococcus jejuensis. Next base: position 351,692 of record NZ_BAAAVV010000003.1, on the reverse strand, counting down.
CCAGCCGCCAGGTCTCCGCCTTCGACTCCTTCGTCGGCAGCAGCGCCCGCGCGGTGGCGGCGCGCCGGGCACCGGTCGCGGTGGCGTCCCGCTCGGCCTCGGCGTCGATCTGCTCGGGGCCGGCGGCGCCGATGGCGACCAGCCCCATGAGCAGCGCCCACCGGGCGTCGGCGTCGACGGCCAGGCCCTCGACGGTGCGCGAGCCGTCGAGCAGCGCGCGCAGGACGTCGGCGTGTTCCTCGGTGCGGGCGGCGCTGGCGAAGGTGCGCGACCACTGCAGCTGCATGTCGCTGCCCGCGGGCGCGGCCTCGAGCGCGGCCAGCGCGTGGTCGGCGAGCTGCGTCCAGCCCTCGGGGGCCCACGTGGGGTCGGCGTAGGAGTTCAGCGCGCTCTGCACCCGGGCCAGCAGCGACTGGACGACGCTGATCTCGCTCTCCGAGTCGACCCCGGACAGCACCAGCTGCACCCACTCGCGGGCGGGCAGCTCGGCGTCGCGGGTCATGTCCCAGGCCGCCGACCAGCACAGGGCGCGGGCCAGCGGGTCGGGCATGTTGCCGATCCGGGTGCGCAGCGTGGCCAGCGACCGCTCGTCGAGCCGCAGCTTCGCGTAGGTGAGGTCGTCGTCGTTGACCAGCACGAGGTCGGCGGCCGGGTGGCCGACGAGCTCGGTGACCTCGGTGGCGGCCCCGGCGACGTCGAGCTCGACGCGGTGGGTGCGGGTCAGCCCCTCGGGGCCCTCGCTGTAGAGCCCGACGGCCAGCCGGTGGTTGCGCAGCACCGGGTGCTCGGCGACGGCCGTCTGCTCGATGGTGAAGCTCGCGTAGCGGCCGTCGTCGGTGAGCTCGAACACCGGGCGCAGGGTGTTCACCTGGCTGCTCTTCAGCCACTGCTCGACCCACTCGGACAGGTCGCGGCCCGAGCTCTCCGACAGCGGGGCTAGCAGGTCGGCCAGCGTCGTGTTGCCGTACTCGTGCTTGCGGAAGTAGCGGCGGACCCCGGCGAGGAACTCCTCGCGCCCGACGTAGGCGACCAGCTGCTTGAGCACCGAGGCGCCCTTGGCGTAGGTGATGCCGTCGAAGTTGACCTCGACCGCGGCGACGTCGGGGATGTCGGCGGCGATCGGGTGGGTCGAGGGCAACTGGTCCTGGGCGTAGGCCCAGGCCTTCTCGGTGTTGGCGAACGTCGTCCAGGCGGTCTCGTACTCGGTGGCCTCGGCCTGGCACAGCGTGCTGATGTAGGTCGCGAAGGACTCGTTGAGCCACAGGTCGTCCCACCAGCGCATGGTCACCAGGTCGCCGAACCACATGTGGGCGAGCTCGTGCAGCACGGTCTCCGCGCGACGCTCGTAGCGGGCGCGGCTGACCTTCGACCGGAAGACGTAGTCCTCCAGGAAGGTGACCGCCCCGGCGTTCTCCATCGCCCCGGCGTTGAACTCGGGCACGAACAGCTGGTCGTACTTGTCGAACGGGTAGGGGTAGTCGAACACCCGGTGGAAGAAGTCGAAGCCCTGCTTGGTCACCCGGAACAGCTCGTCGGGGTCGAGGTGCTGGGCCAGCGACGCCCGGCAGTAGAGGCCCAGCGGGATGCCCTCGTGGGAGTCGGTGACCTTGGCATAGGGGCCGGCGATCAGCGCGACCAGGTAGGTGGAGATCCGCTTGGTCGGCTCGAAGTGCACCAGCTGCGACCCGCCGTCGCCGGCCTCGATGGTGCGGCCGCCGGTGTTGGAGACGACCTGCCAGTCGAAGGGCGCGGTCACGTGCATCGTGAACGTCGCCTTGAGGTCGGGTTGGTCGAAGCAGGCGAACATCCGCTTGGCGTCGGCCGGCTCGAACTGGGTGTAGAGGTAGACCTGCCCGTCCTCGGGGTCCTCGAAGCGGTGCAGGCCCTCTCCGGTGTTCGAGTACCGGCAGTCCGCCGTCACCACGAGGGTGTTCTGCTCGGCGAGGCCGGGCACCGGCAGTCCGCCGTCCTCGGTGTAGCCGCTCACGTCCAGCTCGGTGCCGTTCAGCGTCGCCGAGTGCACCGTCTCGGCGACCAGGTCGATGAACGTCGCGGCGCCGGGCTGCCGGCAGGTGAACTCGACGGTGGTCGTCGAGCGGAACGTGCGGTCACCCGCGTGTCCGGCGCCGTCGGTGACGTCGAGGGAGAGGTCGTAGCCCTGCACGGCGAGAAGGTCGGCGCGTGCGGCGGCGTCGGTGCGAGTCAGATTGGGGGCGGCCACACGGTCCAGTTTCCCATGGGGACGCACCCCGTTTTCCGCGGCTCCGCCCCGGGGGAACAAAGCCGACCCCGATCCGGATTGGCAGGGACAGGAGGGCCGGCGCGCACGCGCGGCCCCGTACCTCGTGAGGAGCCCGCATGACCGAGGCCGTCCAGAGCGCCCCCACCCGCGCCCGCGTGGACTTCTGGTTCGACCCGCTGTGCCCCTGGGCCTGGCTCACCAGCCGGTGGGTGCTGGAGGCCGCGAAGGTGCGCGAGATCGACCTGCACTGGCACGTGATGTCGCTGACCGTGCTCAACCGCGGCCGCGACCTGCCCGAGGACTACCAGGCGATGATGGAGCAGGCGATCGGCCCGGTGCGGGTGGCGATCGCCGCCGCCCAGCAGCACGGCGACGAGGTGCTCGGCGACCTCTACACCGCGATGGGCACGCTGCGGCACCACGACGGTCGTGAGCTCGACGAGCTCGTCGTCCCTGCCCTGCAGATGGTCGGGCTGCCGGCGTCGCTCGCCGAGGCCACGACCTCCACCGAGTACGACGACGCCCTGGAGAAGAGCCACCACGAGGGCATGGACCCGGTCGGTGAGGACGTCGGCACCCCGGTCATGCACATCGACGGCGTGGCGTTCTTCGGCCCGGTGATCAGCAAGGTGCCGACCGGTGAGGACGCCGGCAAGGCGTTCGACGGCGCCGTCCTGCTGGCCAACCTGCCCGACTTCTGGGAGCTCAAGCGCACCCGCACCGCCGGCCCCGACATGGACTCCGTCCCCGCCTCGACCCTCGAGATCACCGGCCGCCGCTGACGGAGGACCTCGCTGGTCCCTGCAGCGAGGCCGAGCGGTCGGATCACCGTCGGGCGAGCATCGCCTGCATCTTGTCCATGCACTGCTCCTGGCCCAGCTGGGACTGCAGCCGCGCCTGCTCGCTGGTGTAGCCGGTCTCGGTCACCGTCACGCGGGTGCGGCCGTCGGGCAGCGGCTCCAGGACGACCACGTGCGGCACCCGTGCGGGGACGCCGGGCGGGATCCCGGCCGCGGCGGGCTCGATCGCCCGCCCGTCGGCGTCGGCGAACTCGCTGACGAACTCGATCCGGGTCGGCACGCTGAGGGCGCCGTAGGTCCAGCGGTTGTGCATCAGGAACCCGCCGTACTCGGTCGGCGCCTGCATCGCGACCAACGTCGTCCCGCCGACGCGGAAGTCGACGTCGGCACGGGGGCAGCTGAAGCCGGCGGGTCCCCACCACTGCCGGATCCGGTCGGGGTCGGACCACGCCCGCCACGCGACGTCCGGTGGTGCGTCGACGTCCCGCGTGACCGCCACCTCGCCCGAACCCGCTGAGTCCTGCGTCATCCCGGTCCTCCTCGTGTCGGTTTCGTCCCACACGGTGGACTCCGGAACCGGCGGCGACTCATCGGCGCGCTTTGGCATGCTGGCCCGGTGCCGCACCCCGTTCGCCAGCGCATTCTGATCACCGGCGCGAGCTCCGGGCTCGGCGAGGGCATGGCCCGCCGGTTCGCCGCCATGGGCCGCGACCTCGCCCTCGCCGCCCGCCGCACCGAGCGGCTCGACGCCCTCCGGGAGGAGCTGCTCGCCGCGCACCCCGGCATCCGGGTGGTGACCTCGGCGCTCGACGTCGACGACCCCGACGACGTCGCCCGCGTGGTGCCCGAGCTGGCCGACCGGCTGGGCGGCGTCGACCGGGTCATCGCCAACGCCGGGATCGGCAAGGGCGCCTCGGTCGGCACCGGCAAGGCGAAGGTCAACCGCGCCGTCCTGCTCACCAACGTGCTCGGAACCCATGCCACCTGCGAGGCGGCGATGGAGCTGTTCCGCGCCCAGGGCGCCGGGCACCTCGTGGTCATCTCGTCGGTCGCCGGCATCCGCGGCATGCGGCAGACCCGGACGGCGTACGGCGCGAGCAAGGCCGCGCTGAACTCGCTGGCCGAGGGCATCCGCTCGGACGTCTACGGCTCGCAGATCGTCGTCTCCACGATCCTGCCGGGCTTCATCGCCACCGACATCAACGTCGGCCGCCGCGGCCCGTTCACCGTCGAGCTGGACAAGGGCGTGCGCTCGCTGGTCGACGTCATCGAGCGCGAGCCGGCGCGCGGCTACGTCCCCGAGTGGCCCTGGCGGCCGATCGCGAAGCTGCTGAAGGTCCTCCCGCTGCGCGCCATCCGCCGCGCCACCTGACGGACTTTCTGTACAGAAAGTCCCTGCGGGGCCGCGGACTTTCTGTACAGAAAGTCCGCGTCAGAGGGGGCGGGCGGCGGCGGTCGCCATCGTCTCGGCGTCGTAGGGACCGTCCTGCGGTCGGCCGGCCCGCAGTGCGGTGAGGACGGCGAGCAGCTCCTCCCGCTGCGCGCCGACGTAGGCCGCGTCGACGACGGCGCCGTGCCCGGGCACGACCGGCCCGCGGGCCAGGGCGTGCACCCGGCCGAGCGTCGCCGGCCAGTCGGCCGGGAACGCGTCGTCGAACGCCGGGGGAGCACCCTCCTCGACGAGGTCGCCGGCGAAGACGACCGTCCCGTCGCCGTCCTCCACCTCGACGACGAGGTCGTGGTCGGTGTGACCGCGGCCGAGGAAGCGCAGCACCACCTCGCGACCGCCGACGTCGAGCACCGCGACGTCGTCGACCAGGTGGTCGGGCGGGTCGACCGGGGCGGCCTGGACCAGGTCCGCCTCCTCCGGCCGCCCCGCCGCCCGCAGCCCGGCGACGACGGCGGAGCGTTGCTGCTCCCCGGTGGCGCGCAGATCGGCCGCGCAGCCGCGGGAGCCCCAGATCGGCGCCGGGCGGAACGCCGCGTTGCCGAAGCAGTGGTCGTAGTGGGCGTGGGTGTTGACGACGGTCCACGGGTGCGGGGTCACCGCGCGGACCGCCTCGATCAGGTCGGCCGCCTCGACGAGGTGCGAGCGGGTGTCGACCACCAGGCAGGCGTCGTCGCCGAGGATCAGCCCGCAGTTGAGGTCGAGGGCCTGGTGACGGCGGACGAGCACGCCGTCGCCGACCTCCACCCAGCCGGTCACCGGTCGGCCGCCGGGGACGTCGTGGCTCTTGCGCGGTTGCTGCTGCTCTCGCGCCGGTGCACTGCCAGGAAAGCGGACGCAACCGCGCAAGAGCGGTCGGGCGCGCTCACCAGCAGATCCGCATCGGCCGGCCGCGGGAGTCGGTGCGCCCGTCGCCGACGCACTCACCCGACCCCGCGGCGATCCGCGCGGCCGACCATGCGGCGGCGCAGGCGTCCAGCGCGTCGATCACCGGGACGCCGATTGGCGCGTCGGCCAGCGCCTCCTCGACGTCCATGACCGCACGGAGCGCGCGCAGCCGCTGGACGGTGCCGCGGGCGGTGCCCTTGCGGTCGCGGACGGCGGGATCGAGGGCACGGAACGCGAGCTCGGGGTGGACCTCGACGACGTGGTCCAGCGGCGGGTCGCCGAGGGCGTCGTCGAGCGCCCGGATCGCCTTCACCAGCTGGAAGGCCTGGGCCGACGGCGCCCGCGGCGGGTCGGTCGCGGCACGGGACAGGGCCCGGGCCTCGGCGTAGTCGTCGGTGGCGAGCACCGCGCGGACCGGCGTCGGGAAGACGGAGCTGCCGGCGGAGCCCAGCAGGCGGCGCGCCCCGACGTCGCACGCCCGCGCGCCGTCGTCGGAGAGCCCGATCGGCATGTCGATCGCGATCACCTCGACGTGCTCGACGGCGAGGACGGCGGCGACGTCGGCCAGCGCCAAGACCCTGACCGCACGGCCGTCCAGCAGCGCCCCCACCCAGGCCCCGCGCCAGCCGTCGACCCCGAGCACCGCCACCGCGGCAGCCTGACAGACTCGCCGCCATGCGCGTTTTCATCGGGACCGATCACGCCGGCCTCGACTTCAAGGAGCACCTGAAGGCGGTGCTCGCCGAGGCGGGCTACGAGCCGGTCGACTGCGGGGCGTTCGAGTACGACGCGCAGGACGACTACCCGCCGTTCTGCTTCGAGGTGGGGGAGCGGACCGTCGCCGAGCCCGGCAGCCTCGGCGTCGTCATCGGCGGCTCGGGCAACGGCGAGCAGATCGCGGCCAACAAGGTGCCAGGTGTCCGCGCGGCGCTGGTCTGGAACACGAGCACGGCGCAGCTCGCGCGGCAGCACAACGACGCGAACGTGGTGTCGATCGGGGCGCGCCAGCACTCCGACGAGGAGGCCTCCGCGCTCGTGCTCGAGTTCCTGAAGACGCCGTTCAGCGGCGACGAGCGGCACGCCCGCCGGATCGGCCTGGTCAGCGACTACGAGCGCGACCGGCACCACCCGGCCGGCGGGCGCTGATCAGAACTCGTCGGGGCACCACGGGGCGACCGGCCAGCCGAACGCCGTCGAGGCGAGCGTCACCGCACCGGGGCTGACCTCGCGCACCCGGCCGGCTGCCTGCAGGCCGGCCAGCGAGCCCCCGCCCAGGTAGACCGACGAGAGCTCCTCGATGCCCAGCACGATGTCGGGGTCGCGATCGGTCGGGCCGCAGTGCGCGCCCGCCGGGTGGCCCGACAGCCGCCACCGTCCGGCGTTCCACGGGCAGAACTCGTCGCGCACCTCGAGCACCAGGTCGATCGGGGCCGGGTACCGGCGGGCCGAGAGCGCCGTGCCGACGTCGACCACCCGCACCCACAGCGCGTCGACCGGCTGGGCGTGCAGCGCGCGGGGGTCGGCCAGCAGATGGCGGAGGGCCTCGTCCGACGACGCCATGGGCGCCTGGACCTTGCGGACCAGGTCGTGCGAGAGCAGGTACTGCCAGAGCGCGGCGTGGGCGGCCGGCGTCGTCGACCGCACCTCGCCGACCCGCAGCGTGCCGTCGGGCTCGCTCCCCTCGGTCCACGACGCCTTGAGCCGGTAGAAGGCGTACCCGGTCACGGTGCCGTCGGGCTCCTCGTGCAGCACGTGCCGGCGCGCGGTGTAGCCGTGCCGCTGGTCGGGGTCGTCGCGCAGGAGGCGGTCCCACCAGCGGTCGTCGCGGCCCATGTTGCCCGGCACCGACCGGTGGACCTGCCGGAAGACGTCGAGGGCGGCCGCGCGGAACTCGTCGAGCTCGACCAGCCGCACGCGTCCCGACCCGGTGTCGACGTCGCGCCGCAGCCGCAGCCGCTCGGTCCTGCCGGACCACCCGCCGCGCCACGACGCCGGCGCGTAGCCGAAGCGGCCGTAGATGGACGACTCCGCGGCCCACAGCGCGGCCAGCGGCTCGCGGCCGGCGGCCTGCACCTCGTCGAGCTGCCGCCGCATGATCGCCGTCAGCACGCCGCGGCGGCGGTGCGTGGGGGACACGGTGATCCACGTGATGCCCGCCGTCGGCACCGCGGCACCGCCGGGGACGGTCATGTCGAGGCTGTAGATGCCCGAGGTCGCGGCGACCCGGTCGCCCTCGAACAACCCCAGCGAGCGGTCCAGCTCGGCGACCGGCGGGACCCGGTCGAAGAACGGCCCGGTGGGTTCGTCGCCGAACACGGCGCTCATGGCCCGCGAGAAACGGGGCCACTCCTCGGCGGTGACGGGGCGGAGCTGTTCAGCGACATCGGACACGAGATGTGTCTACCGGTCGGGTGATGCGCGACGCCAACGACTTCCCGCAGGCCGATGCGCTGTCAGGATGCCCCGCATGGCGGAGGAGCGCCCCATCGGCTGGTGGGTCAGGCGGCTCGACTCGCTGCTGGAGGAAGCCGTCGACTCGGTCGTCGAGACGGAGGGCCTGACGCGCCGGCACTGGCAGGTGCTGCACTCCCTGGCGACCGGCACCGGGCACGAGGCCGACGTCGCGGCGGCGCTCGCCGATTTCCCCGGCGACGTCGACGTCGTCGTCTCCGACCTCGTCGGCCGCGGGTGGGTCGTCCGGCTCGGCACGGGCCGGGTGGGGCTGGCCCCCGACGGCGCCGTCGCGCACGACCGCGTCGCCCGCGCCGTGGAGCGGGTGCGCCGGCACGCGGCCGACGGGCTGTCGCGCAACGAGTACGAGCGGACGATCCTCGTGCTCAGCCGGATGGTGGCCAACATCGAGCGGGCGCTCGGCCGCGACGGCCCGGATCAGCCGCGTAGGTAGGCCAGGGTCGCCAGCACCCGGCGGTGCTGGTCCTCGTCGGGGGCGAGGTCGAGCTTGGCGAAGATGTGCTGAGTGTGCTTCTCCACCGCGCCCGGGGTGACCACCAGGATGCGGGCGATCGCGGTGTTGGAGTGCCCCTCCGCGATCAAGCCCAGCACCTCCCGCTCGCGGGGCGTGAGGCGGCGCACCGGGTCGTCGGCGCGGCGGCGGGCGAACAGCTGGGCCACGACCTGCGGGTCGAGCACCGTGCCGCCGGCGACGACGTCCTGGAGGGCCTCGAGGAACGTGTCGACGTCGGCCACCCGGTCCTTGAGCAGGTAGCCGACCCCGCCGGCGCCGTCGGCGAGCAGTTCGTCGGCGTAGGCGACCTCCACGTACTGCGACAGCACGAGCACCGCCGTCCCCGGCACCTCCTGGCGGGCCGCGACGGCGGCGCGCAGCCCCTCGTCGGTGTGCGTCGGGGGCATGCGGACGTCGACCACGGCGACGTCCGGGCGGTGCTCGCGCACCGCCCGGACGAGCGAGGGACCGTCGGCGACCGCGGCCACGACCTCGGTGCCGGCCTCCTCGAGCAGCCGGACCAGGCCCTCCCGGAGGAGGACCGAGTCCTCGGCCAGCACTACCCGCACGGCAGGTCCGCCGTGAGCCGGGTCGGTCCGCCGCGGGGGCTGTCCACGTCCAGCCGGCCGTCGACGGCCTGCAGCCGGTCGGCGAGCCCGGCCAGCCCGTGGCCCGGTGCCTGGACCGCCCCACCGGTGCCGTCGTCCTCGACGAGGACCACCAGCCGGCCGTCGGTGCAGCCGACGACGACCCGGCAGGTCGTCGCGCCGCTGTGCTTGGCGATGTTGGCCAGCGCCTCGCTGACGACGAAGTACGCGGTGTTCTCGGTGACCGGGGCCAGCCGCTCGGTCGGCAGGTCGACCACCAGGTCGACCGGGACGGGGGAGCGGGCGGCGACGGCGGCCAGCGCGGCGGCCAGGCCGCGGTCGGCGAGCACCGGCGGGGCGATGCCGCGGGACAGGGCGCGCAGCTCCTCCAGCGTCTCCCGGGCCAGGCCGGCGGCCTCGCCGAGCGTCGTCCGGGCGGCCTCGGGGTCGCGCTCGAGCTGGCGCTGGGCGCGGGCCAGGTCCATGTTGAGCCGCACCAACTGCTGCTGCGGGCCGTCGTGGATGTCGCGCTCGAGCCGGCGCAGAGCCACGGCCTCCGCCGCGACCGCCGCGTCGCGGCCGGCGCTGAGCCGGGTCAGCTCGGCCTGCGTCGCTGCGCGGGAGGTGAGCAGGGCGCGCCCCAGGTTGGCCTGCAGCAGGGCGACCCCCCGCGTGACGAACGGCAGGAACACGGCGGCGACGAGCCCGACGAAGGCGTAGGCGACGGTGACCTGGAGATAGGTGGGATCGAATCCGAGGAGCTCGAGCAGGTCCTGGTCGCTCGGGTCGTCGGGCAGCGCCCAGGCCCAGGCCCCGTAGAAGAGCCCGCCGATCGCGATCGACCAGAAGGTCACCGTGACGACGAAGGAGAAGATCGCGACGGGGAACCGGATGACGGCGTGCAGCGCGTCCAGCCACGACTGCGGGTCGCGGATCGGGGTGAGCATCCGGCGCACCGCGCTGCCCTCGGCCGGGAGGTAGGCCGGCGTGGGCACGGGCGCCTCGAGGACGGCGGGCAGCTGGGCCCGCTCGACCGTGGCCAGTCCGCGGGCGGCCAGCAGCGTGAGCGCCAGGACGGCGACGCCGACCCAGACGACCAGCAGACCGGCGCCGAGGGCGAGGCCGGTGACGACGACGACGAACGCGGCGATGGCGAGCGGGAACCCGAGGAGCACGTACCCGGTGTCGATGCCGAGCTGGCTGAGCCGGCTGCGGCGGTCCCTCGGGGGAGCGGCGGTGGTCATGGGCGGGAGGACGGCGGTGTCGGTGGTCATGCCGTCGAGCCTGGTTCCGGGCGACGCCGGAACCCATCCCGCTGGCTGGCCGATCGGAGGTCGGGCTGGCCCGACTGCGTGGAGTCGTTCATCTCGGCCGCGATGCTGCTCGCCCGGGCATCGTGAGTCCAGCAGCCGCGCCCCCTGCTCGTCCGTCCGGGCGGTCGGGGACTCCCGCGATGTCGGTGCCCTGTGGTGTGCTGGGAGGCACATCCACCGACGAGGAGTGCGACCCGTGACCAGCGTCGCGATCGGCCCGACCGACCAGCTCGATCCCCGGCTGCTCGAGCACCGCCGTGAGCTCACCGGCTACTGCTACCGGATGCTCGGGTCGGCCTTCGACGCGGAGGACGCGGTGCAGGAGACGCTGGTCCGCGCCTGGCGCGGGCTGTCCGACTTCGAGGGCCGGTCGGCGCTGCGCTCCTGGCTCTACCGCATCGCCACCAACGTCTGCCTCGACCAGCTTTCCGGGCGGCAGCGCCGGGCCCTACCGATGGACCTCTCGGGCTCGCCGTGGCAGCCGGTCGAGCACTCGCTGGCGGCGCGCCGGCCGGGCACGGCGTGGGTGGAGCCGGTGCTCGACCGGCAGGTGCTGCCCGAGGATTCCGACCCGGCCGAGCGGGCCGTCGCGCGCGAGTCGATCCGGCTGGCCTTCGTCGCGGCGTTGCAGCACCTGCCGCCGCGCCAGCGGGCCGTCCTGCTGCTGCGCGACGTGCTGCGCTGGAAGGCCGACGAGGTCGCCCAGCTGCTCGACACCACGACGGCGTCGGTCAACAGCGCGTTGCAGCGGGCCCGCGCCACCCTGTCCGGCCTCGGCGGCGCACCCGAGCCGCGACCGCTGGACGCCGACGACCGCGACCTCCTCGACCGCTACCTCGACGCCTTCGAGCGCTACGACATCGACGCGTTCGTCCGGCTGCTGCACGAGGACGCGACCCAGCACATGCCCCCGTTCGAGATGTGGCTGCGCGGTGCCTCCGACATCGGCGCCTGGATGCTCGGCCCGGGCGCTGGGTGCCGCGGGTCCCGGGTGCGGGCCGTCGACGCCAACGGCAGCCCCGCCGTCGCCCAGTGGCGGCCGCGGGAGGGCGGCGGCTTCGAGCCGTGGGCGCTGCACATCCTGGAGGTGGCCGACGGCCGGGTCGCGCACATCTCGAGCTTCCTCAACCTCGACAACGAGCTGTTCCGGGTGCTCGGGCTCACGGTCGACCCCGAGGCGAGGTGAGGCGGTCGTCGCGTCGTACGTGACGCGCGCGCCGACGGCCGCCCCCGCAGCGGGGGCGGCCGTCGGAGGAGCGCTCAGGCGGGCACCGGAACGTCGGTCCGGGCCGGCGACCGGACGCCGTCCCACTCCGCGTCGGTCATCCGCAGCACCCGCAGCCCCAGGGCGGTGTACGCGACGGTGGCCGCGACCAGGATCGCCGTGACCGACAGCGTCGTCCGGAACGGCAGGCCCATCTCGGCGACGACGGCCGCCGTGGCCAGCGCCGGCACCCACCAGTGCACGGCACCGGCGCGCCACGCGCCCCACGGCAGAACGGCAATGGACAGGCCGAAGCACAGGATCAGCGGGAAGGCAATCGCGCCGAGCGCCGGGCTCGCGTTCAGCCGGTCGATGAAGTCGATCATCTGGCCCCGGTCCCCACCGGCGAGGGGGAGGGACACCAGGTAGAACATCGCGATCCCGAAGTGCCCGAATCCCCCGAGCAGGGCGAGCACGGCGCCGACGTTGGTGATCGCGGCGCCCCGGTCGCGGGCCTGGTGCAGCAGCCCGCCGGCGGCGGGGGCCATCAGCACGGCCGAGGCGATGAGCAGCACCGCCGAGAGCGTGAGCGCCCCGGCGGACTCGGTGGCGGCGCGGTACATGACCTCGCCGGTGCCCCCCTCGGCCGGGTCGACGAGCGCCTCGGGGATGAGCAGAGCGGGGAACAGGATGAGCGCGGCGCCGGCGGTGTAGCGGCGCAGGCGGCGGGCTGTGGTGGGGCTCGGCGTGGTGGTGGTCACGGTGCTGGTGGTCGACATCGCGGGCTCTCCTTCGACGATGACCGGCGCACACCCGCCGGTCGGACGCCGGGAACCCTCGGCCGACGGGACCGCGGTCGTCGTCGGCACCGGTGCTGGACCTGTGTCACTCCGGAGGACGACCCCGGTGGCCGGTCAGATCGCTCGCACGGAGGACTCCGCGAGAGCCGCCTGCGCCCTACCGTGACCGCCATGCGTCGGTGGGTGCCCCGCCCGATCGACCTGGCGACCGCTGCGGTGCTCACGGCGGTGACCCAGGTCGAGACCGCGCTGATGTCCCCGCCCGACTCGCCCATGGGGGTCGTCGTCCCGTCGCTCGCGGTGGGCACCGTGGCGTTCGCCTGGCACCGCGTCGCCCCCCAGACCGCGCTGGCGGTGGGGCTCACCGGTCTGGCCGTCGTCCCCGGTGCCGTCGGCGTCGACCCGGCCTCGGCGTTCGGCTGGTTCGTCACCGCGATGGCGTTCATGGCCTCGGCGGGCTACCACGCGCGGCGGCCGGTGGTCGCGCTCGCCGTCGCCTTCGCGCTGCTCGCGGCGAGCGTCGTCCTGCAGAAGGGGTGGGTGATCAGCGACATCGCGTTCGCCTGGATGCTGGCGGGCGCTGCCTGGCTGGGCGGGCGGACCGTGGCCGGGCGGACGCTGCGCGCCGAGCTCTCCGAGCAGCGCGCGGCAGCGGCCGAGCAGCAGGCGCAGTGGCGGGCCGCGGCCGCCGTCGCGGAGGAGCGGTTGCGGATCGCCCGCGAGATGCACGACGTCGTCTCGCACAGCCTGTCGGTGATGACCCTGCACGTGAGCGGCGTGCGGCGGCTGCTGCGGCCCGACCAGGTCGCGGAGCGGGCGGCGCTGGAGACCGCCGAGCGGACCGGTCGCGAGTCGATCGCCGAGATGCACCGGATGCTGGGTGTGCTGCGCGGGCCCGAGACCGACACCCCGTCCCCGGGCCTGGCGCGCCTCCCCGAGCTGCTGGATCCGGCCCGGGCCGCGGGTCTGCAGGTCGACTGCACGATCGCCGGCGACGTCGGCGAGCTGCCGCCCGGGGTCGACCTGGCCGCCTACCGGATCGTGCAGGAGGCGCTCACCAACGTGCTGCGGCACGCGCACGCCCGCCGGGTCGAGTGCGCGGTCGAGGTCCGGGATCACGTGCTCGAGCTGCGGGTGACCGACGACGGCCGCGGGGGCGTGCCCCGGTCGGGCGGCGGGCACGGGCTGGTGGGCATGCGCGAGCGGGCGGCGCTCTACGACGGCACCGTCGAGGCGGGCCCGACGGCGACGGGGTTCGAGGTCCGGGCGGTCCTGCCGGTGCCCTCGAGCGCGGCGCGCGAGCCGGAGGACGCCCGGTGATCCGGGTGCTGCTCGCCGACGACCAGACCATGGTGCGCGCCGGCTTCCGGCTGATCCTCTCCGCCGAGCCGGACATCGCGGTGGTGGGCGAGGCGGCCGACGGCGTCGAGGCGGTGGCCGCCGCCCGGCGGCTGCGGCCCGACGTGACGCTGATGGACATCCGCATGCCCCGGCTGGACGGGATCTCGGCGACCCGCCGGCTGGCCGGCGAGGAGCCCCCGGTCACCCGCGTCGTCGTCCTGACGACGTTCGACGTCGACTCGCACGTCTACGACGCCCTGCGCGCCGGGGCCAGCGGGTTCCTGCTGAAGAACGCGCCGCCGGAGGAGCTGGTGCAGGCGATCCGGCTGGTCGCCGACGGCGGTGCGCTGCTCGACCCGGCGGTGACCCGGCGGGTGATCGAGGAGTTCGCCCGCAGCCCGGCGCCGGGGCCGGTCCCGCCGGAGGTGCGCGGGCTCACCGAGCGCGAGCTGGAGGTCCTGCACCAGGTGGCGCGCGGGCTGTCCAACGCCGAGATCGCCGCGACCCTCGTCGTCAGCGAGGCGACGGTGAAGACCCACGTGGCGCGGCTGCTGGGCAAACTCGGCCTCCGGGACCGGGTGCAGGCGGTGGTCTACGCCTACGAGCGGGGGCTCGTCCGCCCGGGGGCCGGCTGATGGCCTGGCTGCGGTGGCTGACCGTCGCGCTCTGCGTCCTCCAGGGCGGGTTCATGGCCTTCGACGGCGCCCGGGCGCTGCTGGTCGGCAGCTACCTGACCCCCGGTTCGGGCGAGCACGCCGGGCAGTTGGGGCCGTGGGCGGGCGTCGTCCGCGCCGTCGGGATCGACCCGGAGTCGACCGGGATGAAGCTGGGCTTCGTCGTCCTGGGCGGCTTGTGGCTGGTCGCCGCGGTCGGGCTGGCGCTGGGTGCCGGGTGGGCCGGCTGGCTGGGGCTCGCGCTCGCCGTCGCGACGCTCTGGTACCTGGTGCCCGGGACGGCGATCAGCGTGGTGGTGCTGGTGCTGCTGCTGACCCCGCCGGTGCGACGGGCGTTGGGCCCGGGCTGAGCGAGGCGCACGGCCCTCGTCCGTGACCGCGGGTCCCGCCACGATGCACGCGTGCGCACCTGGGTCCGGGGTCATCCGGTGGTGGCGTATGCCGTCCTGGCCTACGCGTTCTCGTGGGCCTGGTGGATCCCGATGATCGTGCGCGGGGAGATCGTGCGGCCCGGGGTCGGCTGGCCCACGCACCTGCCCGGGCTGATGGGGCCGGCGCTCGCCGCCGTCGTCGTCACCGCCTTGGCCGACGGCGGGCCAGGGCTGCGCGACCTCTGGTCGCGGTGGACGCGGTGGCGCGTCGGCTGGGCGTGGTGGCTGCTGGTGCTCGGCACCGCGGCACTGGCCGTGCTCGGTCTGGTGGTGCCGCTCGTGCTCGGCGACCCGGTGCCGGAGGTCGCGGCGTTCGGTCGCTACTCGGGCATCGCCGAGATCGGGCTGCTCGGGGTGACGGCCGTGGCCCTCCTCGTCAACGGGGTCGGCGAGGAGGCGGGCTGGCGGGGCTTCGCCGCGGACCGGCTGCTCGACCGGCACGGGCTGCGGACCACGGCCCTGATCGTCGCCGCGGTGTGGGGCGGCTGGCACCTGCCGCTGTTCTGGGTGAACGAGTCCTTCCGGACGTTCGGGCTGCTCGCCGTCGGCTGGGCGGTCGGTCTGGTCGCCGGGTCGATCGTGCTCACCTGGATCTACCGGGGGAGCGGCCGCAGCGTCCTGCTGGTCGCGGCCTGGCACACGGCGTTCAACCTGACGTCGGCCACCGAGGGGACCGGGGACCTCGTCGCCCCGCTCACCAGCGTTCTCGTCATCGTCGGTGCGATCTGGGTGCTGCGGCACGAGGCCACTGCACCGGAGCGACACGGTTCCAGAACCCGTTGACGGTGGCTCCGCGGGCGTCCAGCCTGGGGCGATGACGACGGTGGTCAGGCTGCCCGTGCGTGGTCGGTGGGCGTGGGACGCGCGCGGTGACCGCCGCGCCGTGCGCGTCTCGCCGCACCCCTCCGAGAACGTGGTCAACCTCAGCGTCTGGCGCGACGACATCTGCGTCGGCACCGTGCGGCTGCTCCCGGCCGAGGCGGCGGCGCTGGTGACCGGGCTGACGGAGGGGCTGACCGAACTCGCCGAACGGCCGGTCGCCGCACCCGTGCACGACCTGGAGGCCCGGCTGGCGCGGCTGGAGTCGCGGCTGGCCGAACCGGCTTGGCGGACGACGGCGGCGCGGATGCTGCGGTCGGTCCGGGACGCCGTCGCGCCCCTCGGGCTCGGCCGGCGACCGTCAGGCGCCTGACGACCGGTTCGTCAGGCCGTCGCCCTCGAGTTCGTGCAGCGACGCCGTCCGGCCCGTGAGAAGGAGCAGCAGCGAGCCGATGGGACCGGCGACGGTGGGACCGTCGCCCACCGTCCAGTCGGCGTCGGTCGCGGTGATCCGCAGCCCGGCGAGCCGGCGGCGCGCGTGGAAGGGGAAACCCATCGTCCAGTAGCGGGTGGCGGCGACCACGGCCGCATCCGTCGGGATCTCGCGGCGGATGCCGAGGGGGCGGGCGATGTCCTGGCCGTGGACCAGGACGTCGGCGAACGGGTCGAGGTACGAGGTGCCCGGCGGGTGCCGCCGGGAGGCGGCGGACTCGCGGAGGTCGGTGACGACCTGCTCCTGCGGCACGTCGTCGGCCCGGCGGACGGCGGTGTCGTGGATGAGCCGGTTGACGTCGCCGCGGGCGCGCACGAACTCTCTTACGCCGGTCAGCAGCCCGAACCGGCTGCCCAGCGTGAGGTGGGCGGCGACGTCGCAGACCCGCCAGCGGTCGCAGAGGGAGGGGTGTACCCACTGCTCGGGCGTGAGGCCGGCCAGCAGATCGGCCAGCGCGAGCCGCTGCTGCTCGACGGTCCGCCAGGCGGTGTTCCGGTCCATGGCCACTCCAGTGGTACGTTCCGCCTGCCCAAATTAGTTCGATCCTCTGACTACCGTCAAGGGTGGTGTCGATGCCGGACGAGTGGAACGTCGGTCTGCTGCTCTTCGTGCCGTACCGAGCGATGGAGACCCGAGTGCTCGAGGCGCTGGTCGCCGCGGGCTTCGACGACCTCACGATGGCGCAGGTGCGGGTGATGGCCCGGCTGGCGCCCGGCGGCAGCCGGCTGACCGAGCTGGCCGACCAGGCCCGCGTGACCAAGCAGACCGCCGGCTTCCTCGTCGACCAGCTCGAGCGGCACGAATACGCGCAGCGCATCCCCGACCCGACCGACGGCCGTGCCCGGCTCGTCCGGCTGGCGGGCAGGGGAGAGGCGGCGGCGGAGGTCGCGGCGGCGACCGTCGCGCAGGTGGAGGCGGAGTGGGCCGCGCACCTCGGGGCGGCGCGCATGCGCGCGCTGCGGGCAGCCCTCGAGCAGCTCCGGGAGATCACGGACACGGGCCTGGGTGGATCGGGGAGGGGCTGATCCGGTCGCCTACGGTGGCGCCGTGCGGATCGCGTCGTTGCTGCCGGCCGCGACGGAGATCGTGAGTGCGCTCGGGCTGACCGACCGCCTGGTGGCGGTCACGTTCGAGTGCGACGAGACCGTCCGGGCCCGCTGCCCCGTCGTCGTCGACACCGCCATCCCGCCGGATCTGTCGCCGGGGGAGATCGACGCGTGGGTGCGCGATCGGGTCGCCGGCGGCCTGCCGATGTACGAGCTCGACCGGACGGCGCTGGCCGCGCTCGCTCCGGATCTCCTCCTGACCCAGGACCTCTGCCGGGTGTGCGCCCTCCCGGCGGGCACCGTCGAGGAGGCCTGCCGGCTCATCGGCACCGACGCGGCGGTCCTGTCCCTGGACCCGCACACGCTCGAGGAGGTGCTGCAGGCCATCGCCGCCGTCGGCACCGCGGCCGGAGTGCCGCAGGTGGCGGCGGCAGTGCTGGAGGAGCTCCGGGGCCGCCTCGCCGCCGTCGAGCGGGCGGTCGCGCGCCGGCCCCGCCCGCGGGTCCTGGTCCTGGAGTGGACCGATCCGCCGTTCCTCGCCGGCCACTGGGTGCCCGAGCTGGTCCGCCGGGCCGGAGGCGAGCCGGTCGGCGGGTCCGAGGGCGGCCGCAGCGTCGTCGCGGCGTGGGACGAGTTGCCCGAGGCCGACGTGGTCGTCGTCGCGCCGTGCGGTTTCGGGCTCGACGCGGCGGTCGAGCAGTGCGCGACGGTCGCGGCTCACCTCCCGGACCTCCCGCTGGTCGCGATCGACTCCGCACGCTTCGTCGTCCAGCCCGGGCCGGGCCTCGTGGCGGGGATCGAGGCCCTGGCCTGGCTGCTGCACCCGGACGCCGTGCCCGAGCCTCCACCCGGGCGGGTGGCTCTGTTTCGGCCGTAGCTGCTGGAGGACGCGACTCGTCGGCTCAGCCGACCGCGGACATGATCCGGCCGATGTTCGGCGGGCTGAAGAACTCCGCCGGGGACACGGTCCCGGCGACGACGCCGGCGAACATGTCCATCGCGTCCTCGTCGCGCGCCGCAGCGGCCAGGAGCTGGGCGACCTCGGGCGGCGGCGGGGCCAGCGTTGCGAGCTGGGTGGTGAACTCGTAGAGCGGCAGCACCGCGGCGTCACGGGTCATCTGGTAGCCCGACATGGCGTCCTCGAACGAGCGCCGGCCCCGGAGGACGTCGTCGAGGGCGCCGGCGCACAGCTCGGCGTCCCGGAACGCGTCGGAGATGCCCTGCGCGGTGATCGGGTCCTTGGTGTAGCCGGCGTCGCCGACCAGTGCCCAGCCGGGGCCGTAGGGCTTGCGCAGGAAGTTCCGCACCGCGCCGCCGAGGAAGGGCTCGACCCGCGTCGCCGCTCGCACACGTTCGGCGAACTCGGGGACGAGTTCGAGGGTGGCGAGGACGTTGCCCTCGACGTCGCTCTTGAACGTCTGCGCTTCCGCGTAGGGCCAGCCGAGGACGACGAGCGTCAGGCCGTCATTGGTCGGGAACGCTCCCCAACCGCGATCGGGCCGCACGAACGTGTTGAAGCCGTCGAGCGGCAGGTCCCGCCAGTAGGAGTAGTAGCCGTACTGGAGCCGCGGCTTCTCCAGGTACTCCTGCGCGCCCACGGCCCGGGCGACGCGGGAGTTGCTGCCGTCGGCGCCGATCACCACGCGGGCCCGCTCGGTGACCCGTCGGCCGTCCGGCCCCGAGCCCACGATGCCGGTCACGGTGCCGTCCTCGACGATCAGCTCCTGGACGGAGAAGTGCTCCCGCAGCTCGGCGCCGGCCGCGACTGCGGCGTCCACCAGGATGCTGTCGAGCAGGTACCGACGCGGTGCATACCCTGCCGAGGCGCCGTCCCAGGGCGGCGGCGTCCCCTCGATCGTGAAGAAGCCGAAGTCGAAGCGGTACGTCGAGATCGGCGGGCATCCGGTGGCCCTGACCGCATCGAGCAGACCCCAGCGCCGCAGCGCGGCGACACCCGGGGCGTGCACGGCGTGGGTGGACAGCGTGTCGCTGGGGAACGCGGCGCGGTCCACGAGGAGAACGCGGTGCCCGGCCCGGGCCAGCAGCATGGCGGTCGGGGAACCCGCGCAGCGCGCGCCGACGACGATCGCATCGAAATGAGCGGACATGGCCATCCTCCTGCAGACGGAAACGATGGCCGAACGGTCGTCCCCGATGCGACGGCGGGGATCGGTGAGCTCACCTATCCGGCACCCGCGATTCCGTCACCCCCGTGCGGACGGCGTACCCCGCCGCCTCGGCGCGGCTGCGTACTCCCAGTTTCGACAGCACGTTCGCGACGTGGTGCTCGGTGGTCTTCCGGCTGATGTACAGCCGCTCGGCGATCTCCGGGTTCGACAACCCGTGCGACAGCAGGTCGAGCACCTCGGACTCCCGGCGGGTGAGGACGCCGGCTCGCTGGGCGGGTACTGCGGTGCGGACCCCCAGCTCGCGGAGCAGGGCCGCCGCGGCGTCCGCCTCGTGGGCGGCATCGAGCCCGCGGAAGTCGCGCAGCGCGGCCCGCGCTTCCGCGCGGGCGACCTCCGGCCGCTCGTCCCGCAGGGATCGGGCCAGGGCCAGTCGGCATCGAGCCACCTCCATCGGCAGCTGCGCCCGTGAGAATCCGGCCAGGGCCTCGCGCAGGCAGCCGCAGGGATCGGTCTCCTCGTGCAGGCAGACCAGGCCGCGCGCGAGCGCTGCGGTGGCGGTGAGGTACGGCACCGGGTGCTCCACGGCGCACCGGGTCACCTCCTCGGCGGCCCGCCGCGCGGCGTCGAGTCGGCCTCCCGCCAGGTGTGCCTCGACCAGGAGCGCCCAGAGCGGGGCGGCCTCGGTGCTGTGCGATGCGACCTGCGCGAGGGCGCGTTCGAGCACGTCGGCAGCGACGTCCGTCTCGCCCCGGGCGAGGTGGACGGCGGCCAGCGGTGGGGCGACATCGGGGGAGAAGTCGTCGGCCGCGTCGGTGAGCAGTTGGCCGGCCTCCTCGAACCGGCCCTGCCGCACGCGCAGCGCCGCCAGTCGGGCGATGGCGCCCAGCCGCAGTGACGACCGCTGTCCCAGGCCCCACAGTCGCACCGCCTCGGTGAGCGCCTGCTCCGCTTCCGCCCAGCGCCCGGCCGTGGTCAGCACGCCGCCGTAGTGCGTGCGGCAGAACGCCGATACGGCGGGCAGTCGCCGGCGGGTGGCGATGTCCTCGCCCACGCGGATCCACTCGTCCGCCCGCCCCACGTCGCGTGCGTGCTCGCAGGCGGAGAACAGCTGGCAGAAGATCTCCTCCAGGATGCAGAAGTCCGAGACCTCCCCGCCCACGACCGCCGCCAGGGATTCGTCGAGCATGGCCATGCCCTCGTCCGTGCGGTCGTCGTGCACGAACGAGGCGCCGAGGTAGGCACGGGTGACGAACTCGAGCTCGCGGTCGTCGAACCGCTGCGCGACGTCGAGGGCATCGCGGTAGAGGGACTCCTTGCGCGCGCGGTCGGCCTCGAACATGCCGAGGTCGAGGGCGACCCAGCCGGCTTCCGGGGAATCAGGTGTGCCGCTCAGCAGCGTCTGCGCACGGGCCAGCCAGCCCCGGCCGGCGGACGGTTCTCCCAGGATCATCAGGTGGATGGGGGCGACGGTGCGGGCCACGCGCACGGCGCCGACGCAGTCCGCAGCCGCCCGGTGAGCCGCGTAGGCCTGGTGCCAGTGCTCGGCCGCGCTGCGGAAATCCAGGTCGAGATAGGCGGCCTGCGCCAAGACCTCCAGGGCGCCGGCCGACCTCAGGTCGACGTCGCCCTGCGCCAGCCGGTGGCGCGCATCTGCTGCGTCGCCCCTGCGCACTGCCGCGCGGCCCGCCTCGAGGGCGTCCGGCGCCGGGCCGGTCACCCGCCGATGGTCCCACCGGCGAGGCCGTCGTCGGCAGCCCTCGTCCTCGCCTTCCGGTACGAGGCCATCAGGTCGTGAGGACGACGAGCTGCTGGGTGGCCCGGGTCATCGCGACGTAGCGGTCGACCGCTCCCTCGATGCCCTCGCCGAACGTCTCCGGGTCGACGAGGACGACCAGGTCGAACTCCAGCCCCTTCGACAGCTCGGGGGTCAGCGACCGGATGCGCGGCGCACCCCGGAACGTGGGGTCGCCGATCACGCAGGCGATCCCTTCCCCCTCGGCGTGCTCGGCGAGCCAGGCGTCGAGGATCTCCGGCAGCTCCGATGCGGACCCGTGCACGACGGGGACGCCGCTGCTGCGGATCGAGGTCGGCACGTTGGCGTCGGGGAGCACGGCACGGATGACCGGCTCGGCCTCGGCCATGACCTCCTCCGGCGTCCGGTAGTTGATGGTCAGCGTGGCCATCGTGACCCGGCCGAGCCCGATCCGCTCCAGCCGCTCCTGCCACGACTCGGTGAACCCGTGCCGGGCCTGGGCGCGGTCGCCGACGATGGTGAAGCTCCGCGACGGGCAGCGGAGCAGCAGCATCTGCCACTCGGCGTCGGTCAGCTCCTGGGCCTCGTCGACGACGACGTGCGCGAACGGTCCGGCGAGCAGGTCGGGGTCGGCGGTGGGCAGCGCCCCCTCGTCGACCAGGGCGTCGCGCAGGTCCTGATGCCGCAGGGTCGTCATCAGCAGCAGTTCGGAGTCGTCGGCCTCGATCAGCCGGTCGATGACGTCGGACATGCGCTCGCGCTCCAGGGCGGCCGCGGCCCGCTGTCGGCGCCTGCGCCGGGACGTCTCCGGGTCGCCGAGCCGCTGCCGTGCCGCGTCCAGGAACGGCAGGTCGGACACCGTCCAGGCGTGCGGTTCCGGTCGCTGCAGCTTCCGGACGTCGTCGGTGCTGAGCTCCGGGGCGCACCGGCGCAGGTAGGCGGGCACCGACCACAGGTCCCCGACGACGTCGGTCGCTTCGAGCAGCGGCCAGGCCCGGTTGAAGGCGGCGAGCAGGTCCCGGTTCTCCTGCAGCGACTTGCGGACGAGGTCGGGCTCGTCGTCGTCGACCTTGTCCATCAGGATCTCGACCAGCGCATCCCAGATCTGGTCGCGGGCCTCGTTGTGCGGGGTGCCGGGGTCCGGCGTCTCGAAGGCCTCCGCCCAGTCGTCGGGGCTCAGCCGGAGGTCGGTGGAGTCGGTCTCTACGGTCATGCCCTTGGTCGGCGGCTCCTCGTAGAACCGGGCGGCCGTCTCGATCGCCGTCCCCACGTCCAGGGCCGCCTTCAGGCGGGCCACCTCAGCGTCGGTCTCGATGCCGGCCGCGGCTCCCTGGGGGACGAGGTCCCGCAGGGTGCAGATCTGCACGCCCTCCTCGCCGAGGCTCGGGAGGACGTCGGCGACGTAGGACAGGTAGGGCTGGCTGGGGCCGACGAACAGCACACCGCCGCGGTGATGGCCGAGGTGGGGGTCGGAGTAGAGGAGGAAGGCGGTGCGGTGCAGGGCGACGACGGTCTTGCCCGTGCCGGGACCGCCGTCGACGACGAGGGCGCCGGCCGATCCGGCGCGGATGATGGCGTCCTGGTCCGCCTGGATGGTGCCGAGCACGTCGCGCATGCGGGCCGACCGGTTGCTGCCTAGGCTCGCGATGAAGGCCGACTGGTCGTCGAGCGAGACGACGTGCCCCTCGAATCCGTCGGCGGTGAACACCTCGTCCCAGTAGTCGGTGATGCGGCCGCGGGTCCAGCGGTACCGGCGGCGGCTCGCGAGGCCCATCGGGTTGGCGTGGGTCGCCCCGAAGAACGGCTCGGCGGCGGGGGAGCGCCAGTCGAGGAGCAGCCGGCGGCCGGTGCTGTCGGTGAGGCCGAGCCGTCCGACGTAGACGGGCTGGGCGCCGTCCGCGGGGACCATGTGTCCGAGGCAGAGGTCGAGCCCGAAGCGGCGGAGGGTGCGCAGGCGGGCGGTCAGCCGGTGGATCTCCAGGTCCCGGTCGAGCGCCTCCTGGCCGATGCCGCCGGGCGCCTTGCGCTCGGCGTCGAGGCGGTTCTGTACGTCGGCGATGGTCTGCTCGAGGCTGTGGGCGATGGCCGCGAAGTGCTGCTCATCGGTGGCGATCAGCGTCGGATCGGCCTTGGGGGCGAGGTGCTCGGGAAGATCGAACGCGCTAGTGGTCAGGGGGTTCTCCTCGTACATCGTGCGCGGCATCGCCGCGGAACGCCGCCGAGTCTGAGCCTCACCCGGGGTCTTGCCGCAAGCCCCGGGGTGAGCTATACGTTGAAGTGGGAAGAGACCTTCCGGCGCTCTGGCTCGTGACGACGAGGTCGGGGACCTCGTGGCGGCCGCCGCGCCCGATCACGTGCCCGGTTGGTTCACCCCGGACGTCGCGCTGCTGGAGCTCGCTGTGACGGCGCTCGACCTCGCCTGCCCGCCCGGTTCCGTGCCGCTCGCGTACGAGGGGTTGCGCGAGCGCTACGTGCCCGAGGTTCGGTTCCGCGGTCGCGTCGAGCACCGCAACAGCCAGTACGCGCTCCACGCGGCCGCCTGCATGCGTGGCGGCCTGCAGCCCGACCTGCTCAGCGACGCCGGCTGGTGGCAGACACCGCTGTGGGAGTACGCGGTCTTCGCCGTGGTGATCTACAGCAGGGCAGCAGCCGAACGACTTCGCGTGCCACTGGAGGAGGTCGTGCGCCGGATCGCCGACCGGCACCGACTCGAGATCTCGGATGCCGACCCTGAAGCAGAGAGCGGGTGACCGGGATCGAACCGGCATGGCCAGCCTGGAAGGCTATGGCTCTTCGCGGGTCTCTTTGCTGGTCAGCGTCGAGCCGGGTGGGCTTCGTGCCTTCTGCGTGCCTCAGCGCCGGATGCCAGGCCGGGGAGCCCCCCTCGCTGTCGCTCGGTTCGCGGCCCAGTCGAGTGCTGCGGGTCGCGGCGCGTCGCTGCCCACGCCGGCCCGGATGACGAGTCCCGGTAGTCGTCCCCGTCGGGGACGACCCGCCGGGGTCGGTAAGACGGGACGGTGGCGGACGGCATGGCCCATGTCCGGAGATCTTTTCGGGTGGGTTTGCCTCGGGCGGGGCAGCGTCAGTCCGTGCAGTCGACCGCGACGGCCAGAGCTCTGCAGATCTGTCGCACGCGGGTGTCAGCCAGCCGTCCGAGCCGCTCGACGAGCACCCCGACGGAGACGCTCTCGACCGAGTCCAGGTTGACCACGCAGCGTCGGGGTACCGGATCCTCGCCTGGCTCGAGGCTCACTTCGCTGACGAGCCCGCGAATCGTGGTGGTGCACGGTGCGACCAGGGCACGCCGGTGTCGCGGGATCACGGCATCGCGGGAGAGGACGACGACCGGTCGACGCCCGATCTCGGCCATCTCGCACCACCAGACCTCGCCGCGCACGGGCAGCGTGCTCACGATCGTGCGGCCGCTTCCCGGAAGGTGGCCAGGTCGCCCCACTCGTCGGGTTCGTCGAGTGGATGTTCGTCGTACGCGGCGTAGCTTGCGTCGATCTCGGCCGACCGGTGGCGCTCTACCAGCGCGCGGAGCGCCTCATCGATCATCGCCGCATCGGTGTCACCTGACCGCACTCGGCGAGCTGCCTGCAGAAGATCCTCGTCTACCGTGGTGCTGAGACGTGTTCTAGCCATGCCACAATTATGCCACGCCGCGCCCGCCTGGTCGTGGGCGGCGGCCCCGGGCGGTGCGTCAGGGCCGGCCGGCTTGAGGTGGTGCCCGAGGACGATCGCAGCCGTGGCGATGCGGTCCCGCGGCGAATCCGCGTAGGCCTGGCCGACGCTCCGGAGGGCTGGTCCTGACGAGGAGTGGGGGCGACCGGCTGGATCCGGTCGCCCCCGCCGGGGAGTCGAGCGTCGGCGGGGATCAGCCGACAGGCGCCGACTCGGGCTCCTCCGCCTGCTCGGAGCCGGGGGCCTCGGAGTCCTCCCAGCCGTCTGCCGACTCCGACTCCGATCCTTCCTCGCCGTCGGCTTCCTGGGAGAGGACCTGCGCGGTGCCGGCGTCGACCTTCACGTCGGTGACGGTGCCGTCGGCTCCGGTGATCTCGACGCTGTAGACGACGTAGCCGTTTTCATTGTCCAGTTCGACCTTGTCGGCGTCGCCGGGGACGGCGGCGAGCGCGGCGGCGCGGGCCTGGTCGGGGGTCACGGACGCCAGGTCCTGCAGCGCCTGTGCTTCGGCCGAGTCATCGGCCTCGGTCTCCGTGCCGTTGTCGCCGCCGTCGTCCGGCGCGGTGATGCTGCCGGTGTACGTGGGGTCCTCGCGGTCCTGTTCGTCGGACTGCCCCGTCGGGCCGGTCGGGTCGGAAGGTCCGGCCTGCGCGGCGGCGGTGCCGGCAATGCCGAGCCCCGCGAGGACCGCTGCGGCTCCGGCGATGAGGGCGTTGCGCTTTCGGGCCATGTTGTTCCACCTCTCAGACGTTCCGGGCAGCGAGAGCGGCCCGGTCGGTGCGAGCGTCGCCGTTCCTGCCTGTGGGGACCCTGAGAACGGCTGAGAGGTCCACCCATCTCCCACGACAACAGGCAGGCGTTCCGCGGCTCGTCGTTCTCGCCATCGGTTCAGCTACTGGCCGCCACAGGGGACGACATCGCGACGGGTTCGAGGAGGACGCGCCAAGGGCCGCGCTCGAGCAGGTGGTGGCCGCGGCCGACCACCGGGTCGGCGACGTCGGCGCCGAGCCGCCTGCACTCACCGGGATGGCGACCCCGCTGACTGTGGTGGTCGTGCCCGGCGATGGCCGGCTCGTCCCCGCGGACGTGGACGGCCACCTGGCTGCCGTCGCGTTGGCCCCCGTTCCGGGTGGTGCCGCAGTGATCGTCGCCGATTTCTGCGAACGGACCGCCACGACGGCCCTCTCGGTGGTCGGCGCGGCCTCGGGGGGCTGACTCCAGCGGTGCGCCACCGACCGTGGAGCGGTACCCGCCGGCCGGGACACGCGTCTGTCTCGGTTCGCTCCTGCTGCATGTGAGCCCGAAGCCGCGCCGGTGCATGGGCCGGAATCGGGTGTCTCAGCGTCCGCTCAGCAACGATGCGGAGCCTCGAAGCGTGAGTCGTCGCCGCGCGGTCGCTCTCTCGTGCCTGATAGTGCTCGGCGGCGTCGCCTACCTCGGCCTCCGTCCGCCCGCGGCCATCGTCCCCTACCTCACCGCGGACCGGCCGGCCGCCGTCGCCGGACAGGACGCGCCGCCGATCACCGGGCAACCGGAGGCACGGATCGCCGTTGCCGGGGACACCGGGACCGGGGACGCGGCCGAGCGGGCCACGGTGGCCCGCATGGTCGCCGAGGGCGAACAGTGGCCCTACGACGCGGTGCTGCTGCTCGGTGACCTCATCTACGACGCGGGTGATGCGGCACTGCTCGACCGGGCGGTGCGCACGCCCTTCGCGCCTCTGCTCGACGGCGGCACCCGCCTCCTGCCGGTGCTCGGCAACCACGACTACGGCAGCGGCGAGCAGCAGGACATCCTCACCGGGCTGGGCCAGGAACGCCCGTGGTACGTCGCGCAGGTCGGGTCCCTGCGCATCGTGGTGCTGGATTCCAACCGGGTGCAGGACGCCGAGCAGACGCGATGGCTGCGGGCCACCCTGGCCACCCCGCAGCCGCGGGGGATCTGGACAGTGGCCGCCATGCATCATCCGGCCTACTCCGCGGGCCACCACGGGTCGGACCTGGCGGTTCGGCGCGCCTGGGGACCACTGTTCGCCGACGCCGGCGTGCCACTGGTGCTGGCCGGGCACGACCACGACTACCAGCGGTCCACGTCACAGGACGGCGTGACCTACGTGGTCTCCGGCGCAGGCGCGCAGACTCGTCGGGTCGGCTCCGCGGACTTCACCGCCGTCAGCAGCGCCACCCTGCACTACCTGGACCTGCTGGTCTACCGGGACCGCATCGTTGGCCGGGCCATCGACCAGGCCGGCAACCTGGTGGACAGCTTCACGCTGACCTGGGACGACGCGGCTGGGTGACAGGGCACGATCAGGAAGTCGTGGCCGGCCGCCGTCGTGCCGACGGACTGCCCCCGTCGACGGTGGCGAGCAGCCGGTGGCCTAGGGCGGTGCCGGCAGCGGCGGCGCCGAGCGCGACCGCGAGGGTCGTCCGCCGCGAGCGGGGCCCGGAAGCGGCGACGAAACGACGACGACCGGCAACCAGGAGGACCAGCACCACCGCGGACCGCCCTGCCTCCTCGACGTCCAATCCCTTGACCAGGTGGAGGAGGACGACCGCGCCGGCCAGGCCGGTTTCCAGCCGCCACGCTCGTCGTTTGCCCCGACGCAGGCCGCGGGAGAAGGACCCCCAGCAGGACGCCGACCGCGGCCGTCCCCGCAGTCGCGGCAGCCGGCGCGACGGCCGGAACGACCTCGGCAAGCACCTCCAGCCGTCCCCGGAAGGCCGGTACCAGGGCCGACACGACGCTCACCCGAGGGGCGCGGCGCTTCTCAGGTGCTTCTCAGCGAGGCGCGGGCACACTCGCCTCGACCGGAGGTGAGTGCCGTGCGAGTGCTCGTGGTGGAGGACGAGGTCCGTTTGGCGGAGAACGTTCGCCGAGGCCTCTCCGCCGAGGGCTTCGTCGTCGACGTGGTGCACGACGGGGCCGAGGGCCTGTTCAACGCCGAGGTGAACAGCTACGACGTGGTCGTCCTGGACATCATGCTGCCGGGGCTCAACGGGTACGAGGTGTGCCGTCGGATGCGCGCGGCGGGCGTCTGGACGCCGGTGCTGATGCTCACCGCCAAGGACGGTGAGTACGACCAGGCCGACGCGTTCGACCTCGGTGCCGACGACTACCTGACCAAGCCCTTCTCCTTCCTGGTGCTCGTCGCCCGGTTGCGCGCGCTGATCCGGCGCGGCGCGCCGGCCCGCCCGACCGTTCTCGCCGCCGGGGACCTCACCCTGGACCCGGCGACCCGGACGGTCCATCGCGGCGGGCAGGAGGTGACGCTCACCCCGCGAGAATTCGGGCTGCTGCACTTCCTGCTCCGGCACCGCGGTGACGTCGTCTCCAAGACCGACATCCTCGAATCGGTGTGGGACGCCAACTACGACGGCGACGAGAACGTCGTCGAGGTCTACGTCGGCTACCTGCGACGCAAGATCGACCAGCCGTTCGGCCGCCACGCCATCGAGACGGTCCGCGGCATCGGCTACCGGCTGGCGGCCGGTGGTGGCTGAGGCCACCGCCCCCACGGACGACGCTCACCTCGGCAAGCAGCCGACCGTGCTCGGGCGGCTCGGCGGGGTCCGCTTGCGAGCGGCCATGGCCGCGACGCTCGTCGTCGCGGTCATCCTGGCGATCGCCGCGGTTGCGTTCGTGGTGCTCCAGCGCCGCCAGCTGGAGCAGACCCTCGCCGACGTCGCCGCGCAGGTGGCGGCCGCGGTCGTGACCGAAGTGGCGCGCGACGGAGCCGTCGGCGTCGACGTGGCCCCGGCGGGGCGCGGTGAGCGCGCACTCGTGCAGGTGCTGACCCCGGACGGCACCGTGGTGGCCGCCAGCCCACCGATCGTGGGCGAGCCAGCGCTGGTCACGGACCGGCCGGCGCCGGGCGAGACCCTCGTGCGGCGCGCCGACAGCCTGCCCATCGGCGAGGAGGAGGCCTTCGCCGTCGTCGTGCGCGGCGTCCGCGGGCCCGACGGTCCGGTGATCGTCATCAGCGCGCAGAGCCTGGAGACGGCCGAGAACGCCACCGACGTCCTGATCCGCCTGCTGGTGGTGGGCTATCCGATTCTGCTGCTGCTCGTCGCCGGCACGTCCTACTGGCTGACCGGCCTCGCCCTCGCCCCGGTCGAGGAGATGCGCCGCCGGGTGGCGCGCATCACCGCCACCGACCGCACCGCCCGAGTGCCGGTCCCGCCGTCGCGCGACGAACTCGCCCAACTGGCGACGACGATGAACGCGATGCTCGACCGACTGGCCGACGCCGCCGACGCGCAACGCCGGTTCGTCGCCGACGCCTCCCACGAGCTGCGCAGTCCGCTGGCCACCATCCGCGCCGCGCACGAGATCGCCTCGGTCCATCCCGGTGTGACCGACTGGTCCACGGTCAACGCCGATGTCCTCTCGGAGGTGGGACGACTGGAGCAACTGGTCGACGACCTGCTGTTCCTCGCCCGCTGGGACGAGCACGGCCCGCAACCGCAGCCCACCGACGTCGACCTCGACGACCTGCTGGCCGCCGAGGCCGGCCGTCTCCGGCGCACCAGCGGCCTGCAGGTGGCGTTCCGCCAGACGCCGGCTCGGGTGCACGGTGACCCGCACCAGCTGGCGCGGGCGCTGCGCAACCTCACCGACAACGCCACCCGGTACGCCTCCGACCGGGTCGAACTGAAGGTCGACCGGCGGGGTGACGACGCTGTCATCGACGTCGTCGACGACGGGCCGGGGATCCCGCCCGGCGACCGCGAGCGGGTCTTCGAGCGGTTCGTCCGGCTCGACGCCAGTCGGCAGCGCGCCGCCGGCGGAGCAGGTCTCGGGCTGGCGATCGCACGGGAGATCGCCCGAGCACATGCCGGCGACCTGGTCGTGGTCGACACCGATCGCGGCGCGCACCTGCAGTTGTGGCTGCCGCTGTCCCACGAGCGCACTACGGACCAGACGGGGTGACCGGACCGCGACTCGATCGGAGTCGGTCGACCGAACGGCAGCGAGACCCGCGCCGGGTCGCTCAGGTTCCGCTCAGCGAAGGACTCCTACGGTCGGTCGCGACCGGCCTCCTCGACCCCACACGCCTGATCAACACCTTCGGACTGCTCGGGATGATGGCCATCGTGTTCGCCGAGTGCGGGCTGTTGGTCTGGTTCTTCCTGCCGGGGATTCGTTGTTGTTCACCGGCGGTCTGCTGGTCGCCGGCGGGCTGATGGCGCCCCTGCGGGTGATGCTCGCGGCCCTCCCGATCGCCGCCGTCGCCGGCAACCTGGTGGGCTGGTGGATCGGCCGGGTGGCGGGTCAGACGGTCTTCGAACGCCGCGGCGCGCGGGTAACACGGACACGCCATGCCGGACGTACGCGCACGTTCTTCGACCGCAACGGCGCCCACACGGTCGTCCTCGCCCGCTTCGTCCCGTCGTCCGCACCTTCGCGACCGTGATGGCCGGCGCCACCCGGATGGACTTCCGCCGGTTCGCCCTGTACTCGGTGGTCGGCGGCGTCGCCTGGACCGCCGGCGTCACCTTGCTCGGCTTCTGGCTCGGCCAGGTGCCGCTCGTCCGCGACCACGTCGCGGTCTTCATCGTCGGCGTCGTCGTCCCGTCGCTGGTCCCCGTCGCCATCGAGGGACTACGGGTCTCGACGCGCCGCCTGACCCTGCCGGTCCGCTCCGCACCGGTGACCACGCCTTGTCCCGCCCCGGGTTTGGTGGAGGCTCGGAACTGACGCGGCGCTAGTCGCCGCGGGGTTGTGCCGGTAGAAGGTGTCCTCGTGCTCGGCCGGTGGGATCAGGCCGATCTCGCCGTGCAGGCGTCGGTGGTTGAACGAGTCGATGTACTCGGCGACGGCGATCTCGAGGTCGTCGATGCCCTTCCATGGGCCCTTGTTGCGGACCAGCTCGGCATTGAAGAGGGAGTTGAACGCCTCGGCCAGGGCGTTGTCATAGCTGTCACCGGTGGAGCCGACCGAGGCCACGGCGCCGGCCTCGGCGAGGCGCTGGGTGTAGCGCACGGCGAGGCATTGCACGCCCTTGTCCGAGTGGTGAATGAGCCCGCCGAGGTCACGGCCGGTCCAGATGCCCATCTCCAGGGCGTCCAGGGCCAGGTCGGTGCGCAGGGACTTCGACAGCTGCCAGCCCACCACCCGGCGGGAGTAGACGTCGATGACGAAGGCGGCGTACACCCAGCCGGAGAAAGTGCGGCAGTAGGTGATGTGGGCGACCCACAACTGGTCGGGGCCGGTGGCGGTGAGCACCCGGTCGACCAGATCCCGCCGGGTGTCCGGGCCGTCGCCGGGCACGGTGGTCCGCGGGCCCTTCGCGCGCGTGATGCCGCGCAGGCCGGCGGAGCGCATCAGCCGCCCGACGGTGCAGCGGGCCCGGCGTGACCCTTCCGGCGCACTTCGGCATGCACCTTGCGCGCGCCACAGACCCCGTAGTTGTCGGCGTGCACCTTCTTGATGACCGCGGTGGTTGCTGCGTCGGTGACCGACCGCGCCGACGGTGGCCGCGACAGGTGCGCGTAGTAGGTGCTCGGGGCGATCTTCGCGCCGGCCTCGGTGAGGACGCGGCAGATCGGCTCGACCCCGTGTTCGACCTTGTGCTGATCGACGTAGTCGACGATCAGCGGGAGTGGCGGTCGAGCTCCGCCGCGAAGAAAGCCGACGCTCTCTTCAAGATCGCGTTCGCCCGACGCAGCTCCCGGACCTCCCGTTCCAGCTCGGCCAGCCGGGTGGCGTCATCGGTGGTCGTGCCTGGCCGGTGGCCCTCGTCGATCTCCGCCTGGATGACCCAGTTGCGCAGCGTCTCCGGGTTGATGCCCAACTGCTCGGCGATCCGCTTCAACGCCCCCGTCCGCGTCGCCGGATCACGCCGCGCATCGACCGCCAGCCGGGTTGCCGGTGCACAGCTCCTTCCCCGCGTCTTACATTCCGTGAGACACTTCGGGAGTGGCCGAGACGATCACCTTCCGCCCCGACGAAGACGCACGCCGAGCGTTGGCCGTCCTGACGCAAGACGGCACCTCTGTCTCCACAGCCGTTCGAGCGGCCTTGATCGATGCCGCCAAGGCAGCGGCGCAGGACAGGCTGCGCGCCGAGGCCGCTGCGCTGGCAGCCGATGACACCGACCGTGCCGAGAGCGCTCAGGTCCTCCGGGACATGGAGACGCTGCGTGCGTGGTGAGGTCTACCGCCTGCGCTCTCCCCGCGGCGCCCAGGGCCACGAGCAGGCCGGCACCCGCTATGCCGTCGTCGTCCAGTCCGACCTGCTGCCCCTCTCGACCTGGCTGGTCGCGCCGACGTCCACCTCGGCCCGAGCGGCCACGTTCCGTCCTGAGGTGTCCATCGACGGCCGCCCAACCCGGGT
This sequence comes from Blastococcus jejuensis, assembly GCF_039534705.1. Classification (NCBI taxonomy): domain Bacteria; kingdom Bacillati; phylum Actinomycetota; class Actinomycetes; order Geodermatophilales; family Geodermatophilaceae; genus Blastococcus; species Blastococcus jejuensis. The sequence continues at coordinate 319,738 of NZ_BAAAVV010000003.1, read as the reverse complement.
GCTGGCCGAACAGACGAGTGCGGTGGACCCGCAGCGCTTAGGTGAGTCGGCCGGGCACCTCAGCTTCGATGAACTGCGCCAGGTTGACGCCGCGCTGCGCCTTGTCCTCGGCCTGTGACCAACACCCCGCAACCTGTCCCGCCAGCGGCTCACCGCCGAGCACGAGTCATCCTCCACCAGCAGTCGCTCCTCGTGACCAACCTGCTCCTCGAGCGGCTGAAGGGGAGCGCCACGGCCCGCGTGGTCACTGTCTCCTCCGACGCAGCCCCGTAGGGCTCCGCGCAGCGTGCCCAGAGCCAGCAGTTCCCGTGTGTGGGGGGGTCACCGATCACGGGCACCGGGCCTGCCTCGAGCGTCACACCCGGGCCTGGGCGAGGTCGCGGCCGGCGGTGGCTCGCGTGGTCCGGGGCCAGGTCCATGAAGCGCGCAGGATGAAGGCCAGGAGCAGCACCTCGAGTCCGATGGAGAGGCCGTAGAAGTAGGAGTAGGTCCAGGACTCCTCGCCGGCCACGTTGTACATCGAGACGGGGATGTAGAGCGTTGCCACGACGAGGTTGGTGGCGCGGTTGACACGGGCGGGCAGTGTCGTGGAGAGCGCGATCATGAGGATCGGGACGGCCATGAGCGTGAGCGCAAGGGCGACGAAGGTCGGGCCGGTGTCGAACTCATGGACGACGCCGACCAGGATCTCGTCGATGCTCCCGGGCTTGTACAGGTGGAGGTAGTCGACGTAGATGTAGAGGAACATGAAGCTGGTCCAGGCCGCTGCGAGCTTCGCTTGTACCGGGAGCTGCGCTTGCTGGAATGCGCCGGCGGTTGTGCTGCTTCTGGTCATCACTTCTCCTGTGTGCTGGCGAGCTGGCCAGGTCGGCTCAGTCGATGTCCTCACCATGACGAGCGTTGATCGGTGACACATCCGCCTGCGGGCTCCAGCTGTCCTGGCCGTAGGGACGGGACATCCGCAGTACTTTCGGCTGATCCGCCCGTGCGGCGGCCCCTCTACGTTGGCGGGGAGGGGGAAGCATGCTGGCTGCGTTGTGGGCCGAGCCGCGCCCGGATCGCCCGCCTGCGCGGGTCTGGCGGGACTGGGCTGTCGTGGCGGTTCTCGTCACGAGCTCGTTCGTCGAGATGCTGCTGCGCGACGACAGGGCTTGGGCGCCCTTGGTCCTCAGCGTGAGCATGGTCGTCGCAGCGTGCCTGCTGTGGCGGCGCACGAGCCCGCTGGCCGCGGTCGCCGTCGCCTTCGGAGCCCTCCTCGCCTTCGACATCGCGAGGATCGCGGCCGTCGATGCCACCGGCCTGACGAGCATCGCCGGGGTGCTCGTGCTGCCCTACGCCCTCCTGCGCTGGGGGACAGGCCGCGAGGCTGCCCTGGGACTCGGCATCATCCTCATCTGGCTGCCGGTCACCCTCGTAGCGGAGTCGACCTCACCTGCGGAGAGGGTCGCCGGTTACGGCTTCTTCCTGTTCTCGGCCGCGCTGGGCGCGGCAGTCCGCTACCGCACCAGCAGCCGCGTCCGCGAGATCGAGCAGGTGCGGTTGCGCCAGCGCAACGAGCTGGCACGCGAGCTGCATGACACGGTCGGGCATCGCGTCTCGGCGATCGCCGTCCAGGCGCAGGCAGGTCGCGCGCTGTCGGCCGCAGATCCTGTGCGCGCGCTGGCCACCCTGGTCACCATCGAGGAGGAGGCGTCCCGGACTCTCAGGGAGATGCGGGCGCTGGTGGGCGTGCTGCGCGATGGGACCGACGCCGATCTGGCCCCCCGCCGGGGCCTGGCGGACATCGAGCTGCTTGCACGCCCCGGAGGTGAGGTGCTGGGCGTCCGCGTGCAGGTCTCCGGTGACGTCGATGCTGTAGACCCAGCAGTCAGCACCGCCCTCTACCTGATCGCCGCCGAGGCGGTCACCAACGCGACCCGGCACGCATCCAACGCCACCCAGGTCACCGTCGACGTCGCCGCATCCCGCGGCCAGGTGCGTCTGCGAGTTCATGACGACGGCGCGGCATGTACGGCCGGATCTGCTCCGGCCGGCTTCGGGCTCCGCGGCATGGCGGAACGGGCAAGCCTGATCGGAGGCACCCTCCAGGCGGGACCTGACCCGGACGGCGGCTGGAGCGTTGACGCCTCGCTGCCTCACACGGTGCGTGCGTCATGACCATCCGCGTGCTCGTCGCCGACGACCAGGACATCGTCAGGGCGGGGCTGTGCATGATCCTGGACGCCCAGCCAGGCATCACTGTCGTGGGCGAGGCCGCTGACGGCCGACGGGCGATCGCCATGGCGCGTTCGCTGCGTCCCGATGTGTGCCTGCTGGACATCCGCATGCCGGACGTCGACGGGATCGAGGCCACCCGACAGCTCGCCGGACCCGATGTAGCCGATCCTCTGGCCGTCGTCGTCATCACCACCTTCGACCTCGACGAGTACGTCTACGGCGCGCTGAAGGCAGGCGCCCGCGGGTTCCTGCTCAAGGACGCCGGCGCCGAACTGCTCACCCAGGCCGTGCATGCCGCCGCCCGCGGCGACGCCCTGATTGCGCCGAACATCACCGCGAGGCTCCTGTCCTCCTTCGCCAACAGTCGCTCACGCTCAGTGCCACCCGAGCCCGTCGAGCCGCTGACCTCTCGGGAGGAACAGGTCCTGCTCGCTGCCGCCCGCGGGAGGACCAACAGCGAGATCGGCGATGAGCTGTCGATCAGCCTCAGCACCGTCAAGACCCACATCGCCGCCCTGATGCGCAAGCTCAATGCCCGCAACCGCGTCGAGATCGTCATGTGGGCCTACGAGACGCGCCGCGTCCACACCTGATCCGCTCGCAAGCCCCGAGGCCACAGCGGTGACGCCTCAGCCGAAAGTGCGAGGCGACTCGAGCACCGGCCAGAGCCGGTGGTCAGCGGTCAGGAGGGGTCAGCACCCTCAAGGCACGGGAGCGGCGCCAAGGCCGCGCTGAGCTGGGCAGACGGGCATACGAGCTGGTCAGTAGGTGGAGCGGGTGACCGGGATCGAACCGGCATGGCCAGCTTGGAAGGCAATAGCTCTGGGGGCACTTCTCCGCTCGTCAGACGGCTACGGACTTCGACTCGTGCCTTTTGCGTGCCTTACTGTCCAGGGCTCGATCGGTGCTGTTGGCCTGCCGGAGGCAGATGACCCTGCCCGGTCCGCACCACCCAGCAGTTGCGCGTTGCGGCAGGCCAGCGCGCTGTGCCGGCTGGTTGAGATGGCGGCAGCAGAGGCGTGAGCCCGCGCTCGTGTGGTGACGTGGCGGACGGCGCCCCTTGCACGGGGCGCCATGCCGCAGGCACGCTCTCGCACGACGACCGCCACTCTCACCGCCTCGGCACGAGGCGGTTACGACCGGACTCGGCGACAGGCGAACAGTGAGGAGCACGTGCCTCTCAACACGGCGACTGCCGTTCTGCAGCCCTACCGGGAACGCCGTGACGCGGATGACCGCGAAGTCTCGGCCATCCGTCTCGTCCAAGCCCTCCTGAGGACCCCTGATCTGCTGCCGACGCATCGACGGGAGATGCTCCGGCTCGCGCTGTACAAGTACACCGAGGCCCGTGCGGGTAAGCACGGGCTGCGGTATCGCACCCGGGGCGTCATGGACACCACCAGACCGTCTCCGGTCGAGCACGAACACGTTCGATCGCGGCTGTCGCTGCTGGGCGACCTCGAGGCTGGGGGTGCCGATCTCGCGCCGCTGGTGCTCGGCACAGCTACTGCGTGCCTGGTCACCCGGGAGGAGCACGCCCTTCTCCGTGCCGTCCCCAAGGAGGCGGATGGCTGGGCTCGCTACGCGGAGGCCGGCCTCGAGATCGTCGACCATGCCGCGGGCGACGTCGTGGACCCGAGTGACCTGGCGGCGATGGCACCGGTCGCTGTCCTGGCGGGGGATCTGACCTTCGTCGCGGGTGGGCCGGGGGACTGCCCCCGGTTCGCATGCCGTCGCTAGCGTGCGGCCCATGCCAACAGCTCTGTTCCCGCATCACCACTGGGCCGATGCCGACGGCCTGTCCGCCCCGGACCCGCAGCTGGCGGCGACCGGCTACTTCCGCAACGACCCTGACAGCGACAGCCGGAACCTGCAGCGCTGGCATCAGCAGTTGTGGAGCAGAAGGCTGGCGGACGGCACCGGTCTCGAGCTCACGTCCCCGCGCCGGGGGGTCCTCCTGACGGACGGCGGCATCGCCCTCACCAGCGACGCTGCTGTGCCCGCCTGGGAGCACTGGTCCCAGGTCCAAGCCCTCAAGCCTGAGACGGACGAGCTCGTCCGAGCACGAGGTCGCGGCAGCATCCACCAACTCGGCTGGCGGCTGTACGACATGGGCTGCTTCCTTCTGTTCCCCGGCCTTCAGATCGGACGTCAGCACACGATCAACCAAGCCAGGGGCTGGACGCCCGCCATCGCGGACCGGCTGGATCTGACCTTGGAATGCATCCGGCGCTACTACGACGAGCTCCCCGAGGCCTCGGCCCCCGAGTTGCCGGCGGGCTACGACCTCACCAACCCGCTGGGTCCCGTGCTGCACCGCTACCGGACGTTCTTCAACGTCTTCGGCTCCTTCGACAACTACGTCACGTTCTGGATGCTGGAGGACCTCGTGACCGACGAACCAGGCGGGCCGCAGGTGCGCTTCCTGATGCCTCGCGACGAGTCGGGGCCCTACGACTTTCAGCGCGAATCTGGCCTGCCTCGCACCGCCGACGCCTACAGCGAGTACCTGATCGCCGCCGACGACTTCGTCCAGGCCCGCAACCGCCGACTGGCCGCGCATGCGGCGACGATCACCCGGCTGGCCGACCCGATCTGCCAGGCGTGTCTGGACACTTCGGACGGTGTCCATCAGCGCTGGACGCTCTGACCACTAGGGCCTGGCTGACCAGCGAGTAGTGCCGGTTCCTGGTGGCCTTCGGCAGCCGATCTCCTCCTCAAGCTGCTCGCACTCGCCCCCGGTGTGCTCGCCATGAAGGCCCTGACGGTGAAGGCCGTGCCGGGTGTGGGGGACGGGCCGACCTGCGACACCCACTCCCTTCCGCCCGGCTGCCGACCGGGAAAAGTCGGCTTGCAAGCGCGCAGGTGGAGTCCGAGGTCCACTGCCAGGCGGGGGTTTCTACTCATCGGAGCGCCAGATGCCGCTCATGGTGTCCCGTGCTGTGGCGGGCGCAGGGACGCGGAGAAACGCTCCGGTGGAGTCGCGGTGCACCACGTCGATCCCGTACCGGTGCAGGAGCTGGACGTCGCTTCCGCTGGGCCGCTCGGGGAAGAGGGCGGTAAGGGTGTCGACTTCTCCGGGTGCGTGTGCCACGTAGTCCAGCAATTGGCCAAGTGCTTGGCGGACGAACCGGTGATCGGCTCCACGTTTCGCCTCGAGTAGCTCGACGCGCTCCGGACTTCGGACGTATAGGTCGGTGACCCCTGACGGAGTACGCAGCCGCTGGACCTCGCTCGGCGGAAGCGTGGCGCGGTAGGCGAGGACGAGGAGGGCTTCGGCTCTCCGGACGAGGACCGATCCGCTCGAGCGGTCGTAGGTTGTGCTTGCCGTGTGCACGGCCTCGACGTCCACCAGGTGGCCGACGGCCAGATTGGTGACTAGCTCCGCGTCTCGTTGAACCTCAAGGCGGGCGGCCGTGACCGTCTGGATTGCTAGGCCGTCGGCGACGACGGCGCTTTTCTCCTCGTCGAGGAAGCGCAGACCCATGAAATTGTCATTGGCGTTAAAGCCGGGCAGGTCCCAGATCTCTCGGTACCCGATGTCTGTTGGCTGGAAGGCCACCAGGCTGTAAACGTTGTGGTAGCTACCGCGGTCAGGGTGTGGATCCCAAAGTGTCCCGCGCCGGGTCTGATAGAGGCTCTCAATCGCCGGAAGGAGCAGAGTCATGGCGTCACCGTGAACCGCCCGGACACGAACGGTGTCGCGGGACACCTGTGAACGGTGTCCCGCGACATCGCAGTGGAGCGGGTGACGGGAATCGAACCCGCGTAATCAGCTTCGAAGGCTAGGGTTCCCTGCGGTCGTTTCCCCTGGTCATAGTGTTTCTTGCCCTGCCCCCGTGCCTTGACGGGCTGCCGACCTGGGCACGCGTGGCCCGTCGACGCGGTGGAGCTCGACGACGGCCGACCGGCTTGATCCGCGGGAGTGATATGCGACGTCTGGACTCGTCAGCGCCGGGCGTCGAGGTGGCCGGCGAAGCTGTCGGCGAAGCCCTCGGCGACGGTCAGTTGCTCGCGCAGAGCTGTGACCCGGGCGGTGGCCGCCTCGTGGAACATCCGCAGCCGGTCGAGCAGTTGCGCGCGGTCGCCGGTGCCGGCGTCGAGGTCGGCGAGCAGGGTGAGCAGTTCGCGCATCTCCTCGAGGGCGAAGCCGAGCGGCTTCATCCGCTTGATGACCTCGAGGCGGGCGACGTCGGCGGCGCTGTAGAGCCGGAACCCGCCATCGGTGCGCGCGGTGGGGACGACCAGCCCCTCTTCCTCGTACCAGCGGATGGTGCGCAGGCTCAGCCCCGTGCGTTCGGCGACCTGGCCGATCTGCATCAGCTCGCTGCGCGGGGTCTCGGTCACCTGTCCTTCATAGGCCACCGGGTGGCCTGCCGCCGACGCGCCGCGCATCAGTGGGCGCCGGCCAGCTGGCCGGTGTGCCGATCGAAGCGGTCGGCGGAGTGACCGGTGAGGCCGACGATCTCGACACTCTTGCCGCGGGTCTCGTACTTGTGCGTGATGGCGTCGAGGGCGGCCACGGTCGAGGCGTCCCACACGTGGGCGTTGGACAGGTCGATCACGATGTTGGCCGGGTCGCCGGCGTAGTCGAACTGGGTGTAGAGGTCGTTGCTGGAGGCGAAGAACAGCGCGCCGTGCACCGCGTAGAAGCGGGTGCCGCCGTCGGGGTCGGTGACGCTGGTGACTTCGACCAGGTGGGCGACCCGGCGGGCGAACAGCACGCAGGCGGCGAGCACGCCGGCCCCGACCCCGATGGCCAGGTTGTGGGTGAGCAGGGTGCCGGCGACGGTCGTGAGCATCACGATCGTCTCGCTGCGCGGCATCGTGTGGATGGTCTTGAGGCTGTGCCAGTCGAAGGTCGCGATGGACACGAAGATCATCACGGCGACCAGGGCGGCCATCGGGATCACGGCGACGATGTCGCCCAGCGCCACGACGAGAACCAGCAGGAACGCCCCGGACAGGAACGTCGACAGCCGCGTGCGGGCACCGGACTTCACGTTGATCATGGTCTGGCCGATCATGGCGCAGCCGCCCATGCCACCGAAGAAGCCGGAGGCGATGTTGGCCACGCCCTGGCCCCAGGACTCGCGCGTCTTGTCCGAGTGGGTGTCGGTGATGTCGTCGACGAGCTTTGCGGTCATCAGCGACTCCATCAGGCCGACGAGGGCGACGCCGAGGGCGTAGGGGGCGATGATGCCGAGCGTCTCGAAGGTGAGCGGGATGTCGGGCAGGCCGAAGAACGGCAGGGCGTCGGGCAGCTCGCCCTCGCCGCCCACGTTCGGGATGGTGAAGCCCGCGGACACGGTCAGCACGGTGAGCACGACGATGGACACCAGTGGTGCGGGGACCGCCTTCGTCAGCCTCGGCAGCAGGAAGATCATGGCCAGGCCGGCGGCGACCATCGGGTAGACCAGCCAGGGGACGTCGATCAGCTGCGGCAGTTGCGCGGTGAAGATCAGGATGGCCAGTGCGTTGACGAAGCCGACCATGACGCTGCGCGGGATGAACCGCATCAGCCGGGCGAAGCCGGACAGGCCCAGCAGCACCTGGAACACCCCGCCGAGGACGACCGCGGCCAACAGGTACTCCACGCCGTGCTCCAGCGCGAGCGGCGCCACGACCAGGGCGATCGCGCCGGTGGCTGCGGTGATCATCGCCGGGCGGCCGCCAGTGAACGCGATGACCACGGCCATCACGAAGGAGGAGAACAGGCCGACGCGGGGATCGACCCCGGCCAGGATGGAGAAGCTGATCGCCTCGGGGATCAGCGCGAGCGCGACGACGAGGCCGGCCAGCACCTCGGTGCGGGCGACCGTGGGGGACAGCCAGGCGGGCCGGGACAGGCGCGGCTTGGGCAGGGCAGCGAGAGCTGAGGGCATGGATCCGTCTCGTTCGGTGCGCCGTCGTCGGCGCAGGCGGGCAGCACCGGAGGCGGTGCCGAGTCATGGGTGGCGCGTCGGTGCGCCGACGTGGGCAAAGCGCGGTCGCGCTGTGATGTCGGTCGGGATCGCCGACTCGGGCTCATCGGTGCGCGCGGCTTCGCTGGGGTCACCGACAGTCTGCCGGGAACTCGTCCCTGACGTCAGGGTTGAGTGGTGAGCCGTTCGTCACTGTTCGGCGTGGCGTCGTCGGCGCGTGGGTGCACCATCGCGCGCCCGGCGATGCTCGCCGACGCCTACGGCGTCCGGGACTACGCCACCCTCGCCGCGCTGGTCGGCATCGCGCTCACCGCGGCCAAGACCGTCGGCCCGGTGACCGCAGGCTTGGCCCGGACCGTCACCGGCACTTACACCGCCGTCCTGCTCGCCGTCCCCCAGGCAGTGTTTCCCCTGGTCAACGCTCTTTCAGGTTGAGGGTGTGCCTTCCGGTTGCCTCAGCGCCTCAATCATGGCGGCGGCGAGAGCGGCAATCTCACCTTTGCGCGGCGTTGGTGCTGCATCGCTGCGGCGGGGGAGGCGTCGCAGCTACTGGCAGGCTGCCCAGCATGACGGTTGCTCGCTCCATCCTGCTGTTCGCTCTGGCCGCGGTCGCCGAGATCGGCGGGGCGTGGCTGATCTGGCAGGGCGTGCGGGAGCACCGTGGCTGGGTGTGGATCGGTTTTGGCGTGCTCGCGCTCGGGGCCTATGGGTTCGTGGCCACGCTGCAGCCCGATGCGAACTTCGGGCGGATCCTCGCTGCCTACGGCGGGGTGTTCGTGGCCGGGAGCCTGGCGTGGGGCATGGTGGCCGACGGCTTCCGCCCGGACCGCTACGACGTTGTCGGCGCGCTCATCTGCCTGGCGGGCGTCGCCGTGATCATGTACGCCCCGCGCGCCTCATAACTCGGCACCAGCAGCCTCGGTGTTGCCCAGCAGCCCGCGCATGGAGTCAGGGCGGCGTCGCCGGATGGCGGAGCTGCCGGCGCCGGTCGTCGTTGTCCTCCAGCCCCCACCATTCGGCGATGCGGCCGTCGCGGACGGTGAACCAGTACACCTCCCGGACGTCGCGGAAGGCCCGGCCGGTGGGCGGGCGGCCCATCCACGGCCCGGTGTGGGTGCCCGAGCAGCGGAAGTGGCCGACGACGGTGTCGCCTTCCGCGACGAGGGCGACGGTGTCCATCCGCACATCGGGAAACGCCGCCCGGAACGGCGCCACCCATTCCCGCGCCGCGGCGGCGATCTCCGGTGCGTACAGCTGGTCGACCGCGTCCAGGTCGCCGCCGTTGATGACCTCGACGATGGCGCGGGCGACCACCCGCTTGTTGTCCTCCACGCTCACCGCCGTGGTCCGGTGCGCCGCATGGTCACGGTGCGGCGTAGTCCGCCGCATCGGGGCGCCAGCCCAGCTCGACCGCGACCGGGCCGGACGCGTCGGTAGCGCAGGCGGCCGCCCGGCCTCGCCGCCGCCGGACGACGACTGCCCCGACGGTGGCTCCCGCGACCACGAGAGCGAAGACGCCGCCGGCGAACGCGGCGGTCAGCGCCGCCGCGGCGGCACCGGTGGCGCCGATGCCGATCAGCGCCATCAGCGGGGCGGCGCAGCAGATCGCGCACGCTGCCGCGCCGGCGCCGACCAGGCCGCCACGAAGCCGGGGTCGCCCGCCGCTGCTCGCATTCGCGGGGCGCGAGGTGCTCACCTGTCGCTCCTGTCCTGGGCCGCCGGGGCGGGGCGCCGGGTGATCGTGGCGAACGGAATGGGGCAGCAGTCGGTGTCGGCGCACGCGATCAGGTCATCGCAGCCCGCGTCCAGCGCGGCCTGCAGGTTGTCGCGGATGGCGACCAGGTCGGTGATGCGCTCCTCGACCTCGGCCAGCTTCGCCCGCGCCCGCGCCTGTAGGCCCGCGTCGCCGGGCCGGACGCCGCGAGGCCGGTGGCGGTGCCGGCCGACCTCGAGCAGCTCGGCCACCTCCTCGAGGGTGAACCCGAGTCGCTGCGCGGCCTTGATCACCCGCAGCGTGGTCACGCTGCTTGCGTCGTAGAGGCGATGCCCGCCGGAGCTGCGGTGCGGTTCGGCGAGCAGGCCGCGGCGCTCGTAGTAGCGCAGCGTCTCCACATTCACGCCGGCAGCCGCAGCGACCTGACCGCTGCGCAGCCCGATCCCGTCTCCGAGGACAGGCGGGTGGGCGGCGCTCACGCGGCCGCCCGGCGGGCCTGCTCGGCCCGGTCCACGAGGGCGGCGAGCACATCGGCGCGCACGTCGGGGACCTCGATGTCGAGGGCGACCACCGCCGTGTCGGCATCTTCGCCGCGCGGGCCGGTGACCAGTGGGGTGAGGGTGAAGCTGAAGAACGAGCAGCAAGCGGTCTCGGCGTCGGCGAGCCGCTGCACCCGCGCAGGCAAGTCGTGGTCGCCGGCCAGCACCAGGCGGGCCCGGGTTCCGGCGCCCGCCGGAACCTCGACGGCGCGCAGTGCTGTCGCGAACAGTGAGTCGAACTCGGCCACGCGCAGCGGCTGTTCGATGGTGGGCAGCGTGCATGTCTCCACTGGCACCCACTCGGCGGCGGCAGGGCCAAGGCGGGCGGTGGTCACGGGGGACTCCATGCCGCCCACGGTAATCCCGTACCTAGGTACGGAGTGCAAGGTCAGATGTGGGCGGCGACCATGCCGCTCCGGCCCCGGCGGAGGCGAGGTCAGATTCCGGCCAGGAACAGCACCCCCGCCACGACCAACGACGCCTCGACGAATGCGACGAACAGCCGGTCACTGATCCGTCCGACCAGCCGCTTGCCGACCCACGCCCCGAGCATGGTCGCCGGCACCAGCGTCAGGCCGAGCAGCAGCACTCGCACGGTCAGCAGATCCCCGATGCCGTAGGCGGCGGTCTTGGTCACGTGCAGGAGCAGGGCACAGGCGGCCTCGGTGCCGATGTAGGCGCCCCGGGTCAGCCCGTAGGCCAGGAAGAACGGGGCCGTCATCGGGCCGACCGAGCCCAGGAGCGCCGACCCGATCCCCGAGACCGCACCGACGCCGACGAACGCCGCCTCCGACGGTCGCCGTGGATGTGGATTGACCCGCCGCCACACCACCACGGCCAGCAGGAACACCCCCAGCAGCCGCTTGAGCGGCTCCAGCGGGGCGCTGACGAACAGTAGGGCACCCAGCACGGCGAACGGCACCGCTCCGGCGGCGAAGCGCCCGATCAGCCGGCGGTTCAGCTCGGCGCGGTTGAGCCATACCCGGCTGCCGTTGCTGACGATCTGGGTCAGCGTGAGCACCGGCACCGCCACCCGCAGACCGAACAGCGCGGTGAACACCGGTAGCAGCAGCACACCCCCGCCGAAACCGGCGACCGCCGACAGCAGTGCCAGGGCGAACGCTGCGCCCGAGGCGGCCAGCAGGGTCAGCAGCAGGTCCATCCCGACGTCAGGACGGGCAGTCTGGGACGGCCCCAGCTGCCCCCGGCGAGCCGGCGCGGCCAGGCAGCCGCACCGTGAGGGCTGTACTACGCATGCCGCCACACCTTGACGGCGGAGATGAGCAGGAGCGCGACGACCAGGGGAACGAGCACCGCCTCGGATACGACGCCCAGCATCAGTCCCCCGGCGATGGAGCCGGCCACCGACCCGGCCACCATCGTGACGACGAAGCCGGCGTGCTGCCGCAGCACCCCGAAGGCCTGGTCGCGGCTGTAGCGGAAGAAGGCGACCAGCATCGTCGGCAGGGAGACCAGCAGCGACAGGCTGCCGGCGAGCTTGACGTCCACCGCGTACAGCACCGTGATGGTCGGGATGAGCAGCTCGCCGCCGGCCACTCCCATCACCGCCGCGACCACACCGATGCCGAACCCGGCGACGACACCAAGGGCAGCCTGTGCGGCGGTCGGCAACGTCAGCTGCGGCAGCCCCCCGAGGTGATACGCGGCGAACACCGCGGCGATGCCGAGGAGCAGGACGCCGAGAACCCGGTAGAGGGTCGCAGCCCGCATCCGGGTCGCCCAGGACGCGCCGACCCACGCACCGGGCAGACTGCCCAGCAGCAGGCTCACGGCGATGAACCAATGCGCGGCCACCACGTCGGCAGGCACCGCCAGGAGCCGCGAGGGCAGGGCGACGAGGACGACGACCAGGCTCATCGCCTTGTTGACGATGACCGCCTGCAGCGCGATGAACCCGAAGAGCCCGATCAGCAGCGGCAGACGGAACTCCGCGCCGCCGAGGCCGACCAGCCCGCCGAGCAGACCGACCGCGGCACCGGCCACGAAGGCGAGCCACGGTGGCCGCCTGGTGGCGCGCTGCTCGACCAGCCCCGCATGGGGCGCCGTCTCGTCCCCGGTTGCGGTCACCGTGTGGACGGTAGCGGGAGCGAGCGGCCGGCCTACCCACGCCGTTGCTGATCCGCGGCGGACTCGCCGGACGGTGTCGCGGGACACCTGTGAACGGTGTCCCGCGACACCGCAGTGGAGCGGGTGACGGGAATCGAACCCGCGTAATCAGCTTGGAAGGCTTGCGACTCCAAGGGCCATCTTGGCTGGTCAGCGCCGAGTCAGGCGCATGTCGTGCCTTCCACGTGCCTTAAGTCATCCCACTCGTCCGGTTCGTCGAGGGGGTGGTCATCGTAGGCGGTGTAGCTCGCCTCGATCTCGGCTGAACGGTGGCGCGCCACCAGCGCGCGAGCGCCTCATCGATCATGGCGGCGTCGGTGTCACCGGATCGCACACGTCGAGCGGCCTGCAGGAGATCGTCGTCGACGGTAGTGCTGAGTCGTGTTCTACTCATGCCACAATCATGCCACGACAGCGGGTCGCCAGCCTCGCCGTGGAGCGCCACGGCGAGGTGAGTCCCCTGGAGAACGGCTCATGCAGGGTGGTCACTCGCGAGAGGTCCGCCTTGTGGGGCGAGGATGACCGGCAGCTCGTGCAGGCCGCGCAGTACCAGTCCGTCGCCGTGGCTCCAGCGCAGTTGCGACCGTGGGACGGCCATCCGCATGGTCGGGAAGCGGCCATGGAGGGTGGTAAAGGCGATCTCTGCTTCGAGTCGGGCCAGTCGGGCGCCCAGGCAGTGGTGGATTCCGTGGCCGAAGGCCAGGTGGCTGGTATCCGCCCGGCTGATGTTCAGGGTCTCCGGGTCGGCGTACCGGCCCGGATCTCGGTTGGCGGCGGCCAGGGAGATGATCACCTGAGCGAACGCGGGGATGATGGTCCCGCCGATGGCGACGTCCTGCTGCGTGTACCTGAACGTCGAGTGCTGGACCGGCGCGTCCCATCGCAGGATTTCCTCGATCGCGCGCGGCACCAGCCCTGGGTCGGCGACGAGCGCGTCGCGCTGTTCGGGGTGCAGCAGCAGGGCGACCGTCCCGTTGCCGATCAGGCTCGTTGTGGTGTCGTGCCCGGCGACGATGAGCTGAAAAATGGTGGAGAGCACCTCCTGCTCGGACAGCGCGTCGTCGCGATCGGCGGAGTTCACGAGGTCGGTGATTAGGTCCTCGCCCGGGGTGTCGCGCTTGCTGGCGAGCAGTTCGACCAGGTATCGCACGATGCTCTCGGAGGCGGAGACGGCCGCGGCCGGCGGCTCGGGCGCAGACGACGGCGCGAGCAGCGTAGTGAACCAGCTCCCGAGGTGGTCTCGGTCCGATTCCGGGATCCCGAGCAGCTCGCTGATGACCGTGAACGGCAGCGGAAAGGCGAAGCCCTTGACGAGGTCGACCACTACGTCGCCGTGCGCCTCGAGGTCGTCCAGCAGCCGGTCGACAATCCCCTGGACACGTGGCCGGAGAGCCGCCATCCGCGGCCGGCTGAACGCAGCCGAGGCGAGTCGGCGCAGCCGGGTGTGGTCAGGCGGGTCGACGCCGAGCATGTGCCGGGCGAAGGCGGGACCGGGCAGGCCTTCGGCGACCACTGCTCCGTCGCGTGCGAGCGCCGCGTGCATGTCTTTCGACAGGCCGGCGTGGGTGAGCGCGGCCTTCGCCTCCTCGTGGCGAACGATCAGCCACGCCCGATGGCCGTCGGCCAGCGTGACCTCGTGCACCGGACCGCCCGCGCGGACCAGCGCGAACAATGGGTACGGGTCGTCTCGGTCGTAGTCCCCCCACGTCTCGAGGGCCGGGTTGCGCATCTGGACCACCCCTAGATCTCGCGGAAGCCCGAGCAGAGCAGATCGATGGTGGCCAGCCGGCCGTCGTCGATCCTGCAGATCGCGGTTTGGGTGCAGGCCCAGCGGGTGCCACGCTGGGCCAGGTCCAGCCGGTAGTGGACCAGCAGTCGATCGGCCACCGGCTCGCCCGCAGATTCCACCAGATCGACGGTGTCCATGTCGGCGAACCAGCCATCGACACGGGCGACGACAGCCTCCCGGCCGTGCTCCTCGATCGGTCCGCCAGGCAGTAGCGCCCGCAGCCGAACAGTGTCTGTGACTGCAGCGGCCAGCCGGACGGGGTCCCGCTCGGCCACCGCCACCGCCACCGCCACCGCCATCGCCACCGCCGTCGCCGTCGCTTGGGGATGCTCGTTCATGACGCATTCCTTCCCTGATGGCCTGCCAGCCCGTCGAGATGGGCGGCGAGGTGCATGGTCAACTCCGTGGCGTCCGTCGCCGCACCGTCGATCAGGCTCGACTTGCGGCGGCGCAGGAACGGCATGCCGATCAGGTACAGGCCCGCGAAGGCCGTCACGCCGCCGTCGTGCATGACGCGGCGCCGGCGGTCGAACGCCGGGACGTCGAGCCAGGACAGATCGGGCCGGTATCCGGTCGCCCACACGATCGTGGCGATCTCCCCGGACCGGAGGTCCAGGGTCAGCGGTGCGGTGGGCAGCTCCGTCGGTGCGAACCGCTCACCGCGCGCCCCCGCCCAGGTGTCGATCGTGTCCAGCAGCCGCCCGAGCTTCAGGTCGGCCAGCGTGCACACGTTGGGCAGCGAGCCGGAGAACTGAGCGACTCCGCTCTCGATCCCGGCCAACCGGCCAACCAGCCGAACCCCGGCCGAGCTCAGTGCATTCAGGTCGACCGTCCGGCCCGGCGAGCCGACCAGCTGCATGGACGGCAGATTCCGCGCCCGGACCAGATCGTCGACCTCGTCGTACCGCTCGTCCAGCACGCCTGCGGCGTCCAGCCACCACAGGATGTCCCGACCGCGGTAGGTGCGTGGCATGCGCACGTGCTCTCCCACGGCGAGCGTGACCGGACGCCCCGAGCGGTGTAACTCGTCGGCGAGTTGGACCCCGCTGGCCGAAGCGCCGACGATCAGCACGCCGCCCGGTGGCAGTTGGCTGGGACTGCGGTAACCCGCCGGAGTCACAGAGGTGATTCCGGGCGGCACCCGGCAGGCCACCGCTGGCACCGAGGGCATCGTCGCCGCCCCGCAGGCCAGCACCACCGTCGGGGCGCGCCAGGCGCCCTGGTCCGTCCCTACCACGTAGCCGCTTCCGGCTGCCCGCACCGACGTGACCGTCGTGCCGGTCAAGATCGGCGCCGCGGACACATCCGCGTACTCCTCGAGCAGTGCGGCGACCAGCTGCGCGCCGAGGTAACCGTCCGGATCGGAACCACGGTAGACATAGCCGGGCAGCCGGGTCATCCAGTTCGGGGTGAGCAAGCGCAGCGACTCCCACCGCTGCGTGCGCCATGAGTTCGCGATCTCGCCGCGCTCGAGGACCACGTGGTCGATCGAGCGAGTGGCGAGGCAGTGACTCATGGCCAGCCCACAGTGGCCAGCACCGATGATCACGGTGGTCGTGTTGGGCACGGCTGCGCCCCCTGCTCGCTGGAGTCGATCAAGAGACGTCAACGGTGACGCGTGTCGGGTTGGTGAGCATGTCGTAGACCGCGGAGCGCTTCTGCGACTGCGCGATCAGCGCCCGGATCTCCTCGGCGGTGGCGTCGGCGTCGATCTGGTAGCTGACGTTGACGCCACTGAAACCGTTGCGGACGTCCGGGTCGGCGCCGAGGATTCCGTGCAGGTCCATCTCGGCGGTGAGGGTGGCCCGCACAGATCGGAGCTGGATCGACCTCTGCTGGGCGACGGCCGCGACGCCTGCGGTGAGGCAGCCGCCGAGGGCGACCAGGACGTACTCCACCGGCGTGATGCCGTTGTCCTGTGCGGCGAACTGCAGCGGGTGGTCGACGTCGTAGCTGAACGTCGTGTGGTGCTGCTGGTCGTCTCCGAAGCCGTAGAAGCTCTCGACGGCTGAGCGGCTGTGCGTGCCCTTGACCCACGACACCGTCGACCGCCACTGGAACTGAGCGATCTCCGGAGTCTCGGCCAGGGCGGAGCGGACGCCGAGCAACGCTTCGACGTTGACGCCGTTGTCTACCTGGATCTCGGACGTGGTCATCTGGTGTGCCTCCCTGATGTATGGGCCGGGCGTGCTGTGCCGCAGCATGAGCCGGAGCTCTGTGACGTGGCCTGTGACCGGGGACGCGGGGGGACAATTCGTCCATGGCGGAACCGCTGGCTATCCATCTGCTGGGTCCGCGGCCGCGCGTTGTCAGGGCTGAGCGTCGGCAGCCAGCCCCTCGTGGTCACAAGGTCTGGGCCCTGCTCGCGTACCTGCTGATCACCGAGTCGGCGCCCAGCCGCGAGTGGCTGGCACAGCTGTTGTTCAGCGACGCGAACGATCCATTCAACACTCTGAGCTGGAACCTGACCCAGCTTCGTCGGCTCCTGGGCCACGGATCGAGCATTGCCGGCGACCCGGTCGTTCTCCGGCTGCCACATGGGACATTCGTCGACGTTCACGCTCTGACGGCAGGCACCTGGATGCAGGCCATCGACGTTCCGGACCTCGGTCGTGACCTGTTGGAGGGCAAGACCTTCTCGGCCTGCCCCGGCTTTGACGTGTGGCTGCTGGCCAACAGACGGAGGCTGGCCGGAGCCGCCGAGAGCGTGCTCCGGGAGGCAGCGCGAGCAAAGGTGTCAGCGGGTGACGCTGCTCGCGCAGCGGAGCTCGCAAGCCGGCTCGTCACCGCCAATCCGCTCGACGAGGATGCCCAAGAACTTCTGATCCGGGCGTATGTCGCGAGCGGTGACCGATCTGCAGCCGAGATCCAACGAGATGCGTGCATCGCGCTCTTCCGTCGCGAGCTCGGGACTGACCCCGGTGTCGGCGTTCTCCAGGCCGCGGAGCCAAAGCATGAGCACGCGTTGCCGCACCGGCGACCGGCCAGGGCCGCGACGGTTGCCCAGCTCGAGGCCGGCATGGGAGCACTTGATGCAGGAGCCGTCGATGCGGCGGTCAGCTTCCTGCGACAGGCGGTCGCAGACGCGCACGACTTGGACGACGGTCCGCTTCGGGTGCAATCCCTTGTCGCGCTCGGATCGGCGCTGGTCCACGGCGTCCGAGGACGCGATGGCGAAGGTGCCGGTGTCCTGCACGAGGCAATCGGCGTCGCTGACCGGATCGGCGCTCCGGGGTCGGCCGCCCAGGCGCATCGCGAGCTGGGTTACGTCGAACTGCTCAGAGGACGCTATGACCGAGCCCAACGGTGGCTCGGGAACGCCGCGAGGCTGGCCGGTGAAGAGTCAACCGAGCGAGCCTGGGCGCTGGCCGTCCAGGGCGTGGTCTCCACAGATGTCGGCCGCTATGACGATGCCTTGAACGCCTTCGACGAAGCCCTGGCTCTGGCGCAGGCGAGAGGGCTGAGCCAGGTGGAGACCTGGGTGTGGACGTTCACCGGCCGGGTGCATCTGCTGCGCCAGGATCTCGAGGAGGCACGCACGTGCCTCACCGAGGGACTGGCGTGGGCGCACACCGTTCGCTGGACCGCCTTCGTGCCGTTACCCGAGGCATTGCTCGCGGATGTCGATCTGGCCGAAGGCCGGGTCGAGGCGGCCGCGATCGCTTACGAGCACGCGCATGCCTTGGCGCTCCAGCTGGGCGATCCATGCTGGGAGGGTTGCGCCGGTCGCGGCCTCGGCCTGGTCGCCGCCTACCGCGGCGACCCCGCAACCGCACTTCGCTGGATCACCGAGGCCCGCCACCGGTGTGTGCGCCTGCCCGACGCCTACCTGTGGGTGGAGGCCTACTGCCTGGACGCCCTGTGCACGCTCGCCGTCGAGCAGCGCTACGCCGACGCCGCGCGCTGGATCGACGACCTGGAGGCACTGGCGACCCGCACCGGGATGCGGGAACTCGTCGCGCGCGCCTACGCCCACCGGGGCAACCTCGGAGACCACGCGGCAGGCGCAGCGGCGCGGGTCTTGGCGGCAGAAGTCGACAACCCCGCACTACGGCGCCTCGAATGACGTCGGAGCCGGCACGGCCCACGGCTGCAGGGACGCGTCGATGCCACCCGGAATGAAGATGTCGCCAGGGCGTGGAGCGGTAGCCAAGCGCCAGTCGCGAGCTGAGGATTGGTAGCCGGTCAGCCACCGCTGGTCAGAAGTGCGGCAGTCAGGGAGTCAGCGGCTGCGGTTACCTGCTGCGCAGTCGTCCACCTGCCGAGCGACAGCCGCAGTGCCGATGCCGCTTGCCCGGGAGTCAGGCCCAGGGCGAGCAGGCTCGCTGATGGCTGGTCGTCGCCGGAATGGCAGGCCGAGCCGGTGGAGCCGGCGACGTCCGGCGCGGCCGCTAGCAGTTCTCGGCCAATCACGTCATCGATGCCGATGTTGAGGGTGTTTGGCAGGCGAAGGGTGGGATGACCGTGGAGGTGGACGCGACCGGGTAGCCGCTCGGTGAGTTCGGCCTGGAGTTGATCCCGCAGCCTGGCGAGGCGGCCGGTCTCACCGGCGGCGAGGCCACGGGCAGCCAGGTCGGCGGCCGCCCCGAGGGCAGCGGCGAGAGCGACGTTCTCGGTGCCGGCGCGCAGGCCGCGCTCCTGCCCTCCGCCGCCGATGATCGGTTCGAGCGTGACACCCTCGCGGACATAGAGCGCGGCGATCCCCTTCGGGGCGTACACCTTGTGACCCACGATCGTGAGTAGATCGACCCCCAGCTTGTCGACGTCGAGGTCCACCTTGCCGGCGCCTTGGGCGGCATCGGTGTGAAGCAGGATGCCGCGCGGCCGCGTGATCTCGGCGATGTCGGCAATGGGCTGCAGGGTGCCGGTCTCGTTGTTGGCGTGCATGACGGTCACCAGCACCGTCTCGGGGGTGATAGCGGCCCGGACGTCGCCGGGGTTGATGCGGCCATAACGATCGACAGGCAGATAGGTGACGTCAACGTCGTGCCACCGTTGCACATGTCGGCACGCTGCCAGGACCGCGGGATGCTCGGTGACCTGCGTGATGACGTGCGGTCGGCCGGTGACGGTGGCGGCGCGGGCCAGTACCGCGCCGCGGACGGCCAACGCGTCAGCTTCAGATCCGCTGGCCGTGAACACGACGGTGGCTGGAGCCGCGTGGAGCAGCGCGGCGACCTGCTCGCGCGCCCGCGTGAGCCGCCGGCGGGGCCCCTCGGCGTAGGCGTGGGCGCTGGAGGGGTTACCGAAGTCCGTCGTCAGGGCTGCCTGGATGACATCGACGACGCGCGGATCCATCGGAGTCGTGGCGTTGTAGTCCAGATACACCGGTCGGCCGGCCAACGCCGGATGCTCATCCTGACCCACCGCAGCACCTCCTTCCGGACATCCCTGCCACGAGCGTGTCCCGATGCCCGGAGGAGCCGCGACAAACGAGCATTGCTCATGATCCACCGCGGGGGGTACAACCGTCGACCCGGGCGGAATGGCTGGCAGTCCGCGGGCGGCAACGTCGCCGGGCCGGCTCACGGCTCACCGCCCGCGAGCTCGCGTTCGATCTGCTCGATGGTCGGTAGGTTGGACTGAAGGGGATCTGGCAGGCTCTCCAGGAGTTGCTGTTCGGCGATGCCGAATGGTCGGGTGTTGTCGCGGAGGCCGGACTCGGCGACGACCCCACTTTCGTCTTGCACAGCGGCAGGCCGATCGTTGGGCCGTCCATGTCGTCCTTGGCCTGGGCATCGACAGCGGTCATGGAGAAGCCTAGGCCAACATGATCAGGCGTGAACTTGCCGGCCTTGATCTCGATCATCACATAGCGGCCCTCGAACTTGAGGGGGAAATGACCCTCAGCAGGCAATGACCCAGCGGTGTCGCCGGGAGCAGGCGAACCGAAATGTCCCGCGCCTGGTCTGATGGAGGCTCTTCATTCGCCGGAAGGATGAGAGTCATGGCGGCACCGCAAGCGCCCGAACGTAAACGGGTCGGGGAAGCCTGTGAACGGTTCCCACGACGCCGCGGTGGAGCGGGTGACGGGAATCGAACCCGCACAGTCAGCTTGGAAGGCTTGGGACCCCGAGCGCCATCTTGGCTGGTCACCGCCGAGTCGTGCGCCTGCCGTGCCTTCCGCGTGCCTCAGCGCCACGTGGTCGGTCGGACGAGCGGCCCCTCGCTCGTCCGACCGGCGAGCGGCAGCCCAGTCGAGTGCAGCGGTTCGCGGCGTCCTCGCTGCCCACGCCGGCCCGGAGGAGCAAGTCCCTGTTGACCTCCCCGTCCGGCAGGGCTGACCGGCCGGTCATGCGGGGCGGGGGCCAACCTCAGCCCACGGTCCCGCGATCTTCAGGTGGGCTCCCCCCACCGACACTTGTCAGTCTGCGCAGTCGACCGCGACGGCGAGGGCTGCGCAGATCTGGCGCATGCGCGTGTCGGCCAACCGTCCGAGCCGCTCGACGAGGACCGCGACGGGGATGCTCTCCACCGAGTCCAGGTTGACCACGCAGCGCCGGGGGACCGGGTCCTCGCCGGGCTCGAGGCCGATCTCGCTGACGAGGCCGCGGATCGTGGTCGTGCATGGCGCTACGAGTGCACGCCGGTGTCGGGGGATCACCGCGTCGCGGGAGAGGACGACGACCGGGCGGCGCCCGATCTCGGCCATCTCGCACCACCAGACCTCACCGCGCGCCGGCAGCGTGGTCACGACCGTCCGGCGGCTTCGCGAAACGACGCCAAATCACCCCACTCGTCCGGTTCGTCGAGCGGGTGTTCGTCGTAGGCCGTGTAGCTGGCCTCGATCTCGGCTGAACGGTGGCGCGCTACCAGGGCGTGCAGCGCCTCATCGATCATGGCGGCGTCGGTGTCGCCGGATCGGACCCGTCGAGCGGCGTGCAGAAGGTCCTGGTCCACCGTTGTGCTGAGTCGTGTTCTACCCATGCCACAACTATGCCACACCTCGTTGTCCTGGTTGCCCGCGGCGGTCCGGGCGCCCGAGAGGTGCATCGCGGATGACTGGATCGACCGCCGGGCTATCGACGAGGAGGTCCTCGCCTGCGACCTCGCTGCAGCTCAGTGGCGGACGGGGTCCGCACCTCGCTGCCCTAAACGGGGCGCGCCGAGGAAGGATGTCCCTCGTGCCGATGGACGTGCGCCCTACCGTGGTGCTGTTCGACTGGGACGGGACGTTGGTCGACACCCGGGCCGCGCTGCTGGGTGCGTGGCACGACGTCACCGAGGCGGTGCTGGGTCGCCGGTTCCCGGTCACCGCCGACGAGCAGCGGTGGGCCTTCGGCCGCCGGGGGGCCGAGACGTTCCCCGAACTCTCCGACGACCCGGCGGTGGTCGCCGCGCTCATCGCCGGCTTCACGCCGGCCTACCAGCGGTACGCCTCGATGGTGACGCCCTTTCCCGGTGTTGCCGACCTGCTGGCACGGCTGCGCGCTGCGCGGTGCCGCATCGGCGTGATCACGTCGAAGACGTCCGACCGGTTCGCCCTCGATGCGGCCAGGACCGCGCTGGACGCCGGATGGGAAACGGTCGTCTGCGCGGAGGACGTCGTGCAGGGCAAGCCACATCCCGAGCCGGTGGTGACCGCACTGCGGCGGCTGGGTGTCCAGCCGGCCGAGGCCGTCCTCGTCGGGGACAGTCCGGCTGACATGGCGGCCGCCGTCGCCGCCGGGACCCGAGCGATCGGGGTGGGATGGGGGTTCTCGTCGCCCGCAGAACTGCTGGACGCGGGCGCGTCGCTGACC
Organism: Blastococcus jejuensis; assembly: GCF_039534705.1. NCBI lineage: Bacteria > Bacillati > Actinomycetota > Actinomycetes > Geodermatophilales > Geodermatophilaceae > Blastococcus > Blastococcus jejuensis. The sequence continues at coordinate 297,686 of NZ_BAAAVV010000003.1, read as the reverse complement.
GTCCGCACCTGTGACGAACTGCTCGCCGAGTGTCTCGGGCGACCCGGCTGACATCGGATCACTGATCGGCTCCCAGTCGGTGTGCCCGAGGAAGTAGTGTGAGAGACGCCACGTTCGGGCGCCTTCAGGTGCTCCAGCGTTGGGCAGACATCGGATGTCTGGGCCCACGGGGTCCCGTTCACATGGGTGGTGCGCATGACCGACCTCGACCTGCTCGCGCTGCACGGGCTGGCGGTGAAGAAGGCGGGGACCCCTGAGTCCGTGGCCGACGTGCTCGGTGCCGAGCCGGCCGCCGTCGCTTCGGCCCTGGAGGCCCATGTCGCCGCCGGGCGGGCAGTGGGGGCCAAGGGCAAGTTCATGGTGGCAGCGGCTGGCCGTTCCTGGCTCGACGACCGGTATCCGGAGGTCTTCGCGCAGCTCCGGTCCGACGAGGCCGCCACGGCCGCCTACGACCGGTTCGAGCGGGTCAACCGCGAACTGCTCGCGCTCTTCACCGACTGGCAGACGATGCCCGCCGGGGGCGAGCGGGTGCCGAACGACCACACCGACGCCGACTACGACCGCTCGGTCATCGACCGGCTGGGGGATCTGCACGAACGGGCGGACAAGGTGCTGTCCCGGCTGGCTGCGCTCGAGGGGAGGCTGTCGCGGTACACCGAGCGCCTCGACGACGCCTACGACAAGGCGCTCGCCGGTGAGACGGACTACGTCAGCGGCGTGCGGGTCGACAGCTACCACACGGTCTGGTTCGAGCTCCACGAGGACCTGTTGCGCATGCTGGGCCGTACGCGGGAGGAGCAGTGACGGCCACGGCGGTGTCCGTTCCGCGGTCGGTCGTCCTCGACGGCTCGGTGGAGCTGGGCAAGGATCTCCTCGGCGGCAAGGCCTGGGGCATCGTCCGCATGCGCCGGGCCGGGCTGCCCGTTCCCCCTGCCTTCGCCCTGCCGGTGCCCGAGTGCGCGCACTACCACCAGGCCGGCCGATGTCTCGACGACGGCGCCTGGGCGGCGGTCCGCGAGGGGATGGCCGAGCTCGAGCGCGCCACGGGCAAGCGGTTCGGCGACCCGTCCGCCCCGCTGTTGGTCTCGGTGCGCTCGGGGGCTGCCGTGAGCATGCCCGGCATGATGGACACCGTCCTCGACCTCGGCATCACCGACGAGGTCGAGCGCGCCCTCGCCGCGGCCACCGGCGATCCGGACTTCGCCCGCGACACGCACGCCCGGTTCTGCGCGCAGTTCGGGCGCATCGTGCTCGGCGCCGACATCGACCCGGCGGCTCCGGCCGCCTCAGCCGCGCAGGTGCGTGCCGCCGTCGAGGAGGACTGTGGTGACACCGTGCCCGGCGACCCATGGGAGCAGCTGAGGCGGGCCATCTGCGCCGTGTTCGAGTCGTGGGGCTCTCGCCGCGCCGTCGCGTACCGCAAGCACTGGGGGATCAGCGACCTCGGGGGCACGGCCGTCACGGTGCAGGCGATGGTCTTCGGCAACCTGGGGGAGAACTCGGGAACAGGGGTGCTGTTCACCCGGGATCCGCTGACCGGCGCGCCCGAGCCCTACGGCGAGTGGCTGCCCGGCGGTCAGGGCGAGGACGTCGTGAGCGGCACGCACGCCGTGCTTAGCCTCGCCGACCTCGCCCGCGACCTGCCCGACGTGCACCAGCAGCTGGTGGACGTCGGCCGGCGGCTGGAGGCCGAGCACGGCGATCTGCAGGACGTCGAATTCACGGTGGAGCAGGGCCGGCTGTACCTGCTGCAGACCCGGGCAGCCAAGCGCTCCCCGGCCGCAGCGGTCCGCACGGCGGTGGAGCTGGTGGAGGAAGGGGTGATCACCCCCACGATGGCCCTGGGCCGGGTGACCCCCGAGCAGGTCGCGAGCGTGCTGCGTCCGTGCCTCGCGCCCGGCGCGACGGACGACGCCGAGCTGCTGGCCTCCGGCGAACCCGCCTGCCCGGGGGTGGCCGGCGGCATCGCGGTCAGCGACCCGGACGAGGCCGACGCGCTGGCCGCGGAGGGGCAGGACGTGGTGCTGGTGCGCCCCACGACCAGTCCCGAGGACGTGGCCGGGATGATCGCCGCCCGGGCGGTGGTCACCGAGCTGGGTGGTGCGACGTCGCACGCTGCGGTCGTCACCCGTGCGCTGGGGCGGCCGAGCGTCGTCGGCGTGGGGCCGGACACGGTGGCGGCCTGGCTGGGGCGGGAGGTCACCGTCGACGCTTCGTCGGGCCGGGTCTACGCCGGCCGCCTGCGCACCGAGGAGGTGGCCGTCGACTCCGACCCGCACCTCGTGCAGCTGCTGGCCTGGGCGCGTGACACGGCACCGGTCACCGTGACGACCGGGGACACCGCTGCCGACGTCGTCGATCTCGACGCCGCGGGGGTCGGGCTGGACCCCGAGCGTCCTCCGGCCGACGACGAGTTGGACGCCGCCCTCGCGGGGGCTGTCGCTGCCCGAGGTGCGGTGCTGAACACCGCAACCGGTGCAGCCGCCGCCCTTCGCGCCGGGGTCACCACGGTCGTCGCGCTGCCGTCGCAGCCCGAGCTGGTCCTGCTGATGCGCTTCCTCGCCGCTCCGCGCACCGACGACTGAGCGGCGGGTGGGGAGGCCGCCCTCCCCACCCGCCGCTAGCGCGAGGGCTCAGGCGTTGCGGCCGGCCTTCTCGCGCAGGGCTGCGATGTCGGCGCGCACCAGCCCTGCACCGGCGTCCTTCAGCGTGATCGAGTTCTGCTGGGTCGCCTTGTACAGCTCGTCGGCCCGCGGGTCCTCGGGATGGTGCTTGACCCACGTGTCGTCGAGTCCGCGGAGGTGCGGCGCCACGGTGGCCGGCGTGAAGCCACGCACCGCCGCGTTCACCTCGTCCTGGGTCAGCTTGCCCCGGGTCGTCGTGTACTTGCCCGTCTTGGGGGGCAGCGACGTCGACCCGCCGCGGATCGGGCCCACCCCCGACGTCCACTCGTCGTCGGACAGGACCGAGTAGGGGATCGTGCTCCACATGTCGCCGGGAGCGCCGGAGAAGCGGGACATGTGGTACTCGCTGCCCTGCTGGCTGCGCAGCGAGATGTAGCCGACCAGCTCACCGATGAGGTGGCCGCCGTACTCGTCGTTGAACAGCGGCTTGAAGCGCTGCGCGCGGTCCTCGACGGTGAACCACTCCTCCTGGTCGTACACGCCGGCGAAGTGCGCCATGTCGCGGACGACGCCGTAGTAGACGAGCAGGCCGGCGTCGATCATCTGGTCCCGGGTCCACCCCGCCATCCGCTTCCACAGCTCGGAGGTCGCGTGGGACATCTTGTCCCGCAGGTGGTCGAGGTAGTCGGCCAGCTCCCCGTGGTTGTCCATGTGCACCGGCAGATAGCCCTCGGACAAGTAGTCGGAGGTGTAGAGGCCGACGGCGACCATGTTGTCGTGGCTGTAGGCAGGGGTCGCCTCGAAGCTGCCCCAGTCGTCGAGGATGTTGAAGTGCGTGTCCTTCATGATCACGGGCAGCGTGAGGTTGTTGAACGGGATCTCGTCGGCCACGCCGTCCAGCCAGGGCAGGTCGCCCTCGCCGAGGTTGTGGAAGTCGCGCACCAGCATCTCGGCGTCGCCGACCTTGTAGGGGCCGGAGTTGCCGATTCCCAGCCGGCACTCGCAGTCCTTGAGGAAGGCGTACTGCGACACCGTGGCCAGGAACCGGTGCACCGCGGTGTGCAGCTTGTCACCGGGCTTGGTGCCCAGCGCATCGGCCTCGAAGACCTGCGTCACCCGCTCGGGGTGCAACTGCTGCCGTTCCCCGTTGTCCTGGGCCAGCACGTGGTGGTCCGCGCGCTTGTAGGAGAGATTGAGCCGCTTGGCGAAGTCGAGGACGAACATGACGTCGTCGATCGCGTCGGTCGCCTTCAGCATCCCCATGTCCATCAGGATCTGACGGCCGCCGAGGTAGAAGTCCGGGATGATGCCGGCGGTCAGCACGTTCACGTACGAGCTGACCTCGCGTGCGCGGTCGCCGATCTCCTCGGCGGGCATGGCGGCGTCGATCTTGCGGAGGAGCTCCGGCCACCGGTACCAGGCGTTGAGGTAGCTCATCGCGATGTAGGGGTTGACCGGGAAGAGCTTGGACTCCTGGACGGTGCGCGTCGTGCACTGCCAGTAGAACTTGTCGCTGTTCTTGCGGATCCAGTGGTTGGTCTCGAGCAGGTCGCGGTAGCTGTGGGACGCGGGCATCGGGGCGGCCTCTCAGGAAGTCTTGATGATGCGGGCGCGGGCGGCGTCGTCGCGCGCGGCGTAGGCGTCCGCGGCGGGCTTGGAGTACTCGACGAGCACCGTGTCACCGTCGGCGAGCCCGTCGAGCTCGGCGGCCATGAGGCAGGGGATGTTGTACTCGCGGGTCAGGATCCCGAGGTGCGAGCGGATCGTCCCGCCCATGCAGACCACACCGGCGAAGTCCTCGAGGATCGGTGCGGTCAGGGTGCCGCCCGAGTCGTCGATGACCGCGATCGTCCCCTCCGGAACTCCCTCGGTCAGCATCTCCATGACCACCTCGACGGTGGTGATGAACCGGGCGGTCCCCGTCAGGTCCGACCTGGCCTTGAACACGTTGTCGCCCGTGCCGACGATCGGCCGGCCCTCCTCGTCGGTGGGCTGGTTGCCGGAGTCGCCGATGCCGGCCTCGGGCTTGTGCTTCTCGGGAGCCTCGGTGAAGGAAACCTGCGCCGAGTACTCGAACAGGTAGCCGGTGGCGAGCATGTCGGCCTCGATGCGCTCGAAGTCCTCCCGCGTCAATTCCATCGCGGGGTCCTCCACGGCCTCCTCCCAGCTCTTCCCGCTGGCCGCGAAGCGCTCGGCGACGAGCTTGCGGACGGCGGAGTGGAAGAACTCCACGGTGGGTGTCATCGCCTTGCCGCCCCACTTGTCGGGGACGACGCCCTGTTCGGTCGTCGGTGGCGCGGACGTGTCGGTCACCAGGCCTCCTCATCGTTGTGCGGTCGTCGGGGCCGGCGACCCGACAGAGGTCGAGCGACCGGCATACATCGGATGCCTGGCCTCACCAGGCATGTCGCGAAAGTAGCGCAGCTCACACAATCCTGTAAGAGCAAGCCGGTCAGCAGACTTTGTTCGTGCCTCTTGACGCCTGATGTGACGGGGGCCACGCTCAGACATCCGATGTCTGGCGACCTGCTGTAGGCGCCCAGGAGAGACCCGTGCGCGGGTCAGGAGGAGGACCCGTGGGCCTGCTGGAAGGGAAGGTCGCCGTCGTCACCGGTGCCAGCACCGGGATCGGGCGGGCGATCATGTCCACGTTCTGCCGCGAGGGTGCGCGCGTCGTCGCTGCGTCGCGCACGGCTTCGCGCCTCGAGGAGGCCGCGGAGAAGGTCCGGGCCGACGGCGGAACCGTGCACACGGTCGCAGCCGACCTGTCCGAGGACGACGAGGTCGGGCGGGTCATCGATGCGGCCGTCGCCGAGTTCGGCGCGCTGGACGTCCTGGTGAACAACGCCGGTGTCGGCTACGCCTACCGGGCGGTGCGCCCGGGCAGCATGCTGCCGCTGGACGAGTCCTCGCTGGACGACTGGAACCACGTCATGGGGATCAACCTCGGCAGCGTGGTGTACGCCTGCAGGCGCGCCATCCCGATCATGAAAGAGCAGGGCGGCGGCTCGATCGTTAACGTCGCGAGCGTGCTGGGGCTCCGGGGGCACCCCGACGCGCACGCGTACACGACCGCCAAGGGCGCGATCGTCAATCTGACCCGGTCGCTGGCGACGACGTATGCCCGCTTCGGGATCCGGACCAACACGATCTGCCCCGGATACATCGACACCCCGATGGTCGCCGAGTACGTGCCGTTCCTGAACAGCGAGGAGCAGCGCTTCGTCTGGAACCCGATGGGCCGCACCGGCGAGCCTCGGGAGATCGCGGACGGGGCGCTGTACCTGGGCTCGTCGATGGGGTCCTACTGCAACGGTGCCGAACTGGTCATCGACGGCGGGATGATCGCCAAGTCCGGCTGACCGTCCGGGCGGAGTGCCGGACGCGTCCCTCGGCACTCCGCCCTCAGTTCTTGCGCAACTCCACGTCCATCACCTCGGAGGCCACCCGCACGTAAGGGGTCCGGGTGAGGCCCAGCAGTTCCTGCACCTGGCGCACCTCCGGTGACGACAGCGGGTAGTCCCGGCGCACCGGACCGGCCGCGCGCATCGCATCCACCGCCGGCCCCGGGATGAGCGCGCGGAGGATGAGTTCGTCGTCGTCGGTCCCGGTGCCGTGCCGCGCCCGCAGCTCCTCCAGCGACGGCTGCTCCGGCGGGGTGGCCGCCACCAGCGTCGCTCTGCTCGAGGACATGATCCGGTCCAGGACGTCGGGATCGATCGGGGCCGGCGGGGCGCCGTAGTGGCCCGCGGCGTAGGCCACCACTTCGTCGGGGACGACGGACCATCGCCGACCGCTGACCACGTTGAGGACCGCCTGGGTTCCGACCAGTTGGCTGAACGGTGTCGCCATGATCGGGTAACCCAGCTCCCGGCGCACTGCCGCGGTCTCGGCCAGGACGTCGTCGAGCCGGTCGGCCATGCTGTGCTGCGCGAGCTGGTTGCGCAGGGTCCCGGTCATCCCCCCGGGGATCTGGTGCGTCGCGCTGAACAAGTCGTACTCCGAGACCTGGTCCACGGGGTAGCCGGCGGCTCGTCCCACGGCCCGGAAGTGGTCGGCCACGGGGGCCAGCAGTGACGTGTCGAGGCCGTGGGTGTGCCCACGCAGCTCCAGGTTGCGCAGCACGCTCTCGGTGGAGGGGACCGACGGGCCGTTGGCCATCGGACGGCTGGCCGTGTGCAGGATCGTGATGCCCAGCTCCACCGCCTCGGCGTAGGCGAGCCCGGAGGTGCCCATCAGGTTGTTGGAGTGGAACTCCAGCGGCTTGCCGAGTGCGGCGGCCTGCAGCGTCGGGACGAGCGTGCGCATCCGCTCGACGTCGAGGACGCCTGCGGTGTCGTAGAAGAGGATCGTGTCGATCTCCGCGACGCCGGCCATCTCCGCCGTGCGGGCGGCGAAGTACTCATCGGTGTGCACCGGTGAGAGGCTGAAGAACACGGTCCCGGCCACCTCGGAGCCGTACTCCTTGGCCACGCGGGCCAGCCGCGCCATGTTCTGCCACCCGAAGGCGCAGTCGTAGATCCAGAACGAGCGCACGCCGTGCTCGTTGAGCCGGCGCATCCAGGTGTCCATCAGGGCGTCCGGGGTGACGCCGAAGGAGACCGCGGCGTTGGCGCGCATCCCGCCACGCATCGGAGTGCGCTGGATGGCGGCCCGCAGGAGGTCCAGGCCGGCCCACGGGTCCTCGCGGCAGTACTTCACCAGCACCTCGAACATCGAGCTGCCCGCGTAGTCGATCGTGCGGAAGCCGGTCCGGTCCAGAAGGTGGGCGACGGGCAGCGCCATGCCTGCCTGCATCCGCATGCCCCACAGCGACTGCTGCCCGTCGCGCAGGGTCGTGTCCAGCAGCGCAACGTGTGTCACGGGGTGACCTCCCGGTCGGGGTCGACGGCTTCGCGCAGCACGGTCTTGAGCACCTTGCCGGCGGGGTTGCGGGGCAGCTCGGCGCGGACGACGTACGCGCGGGGACGCTTGTGCCGGGCGATCGCGGCCAGGCAGCGGGCGTCGAGTGCGGCCGGATCGAGATCCGCGCCCTCGTGCGGCACGACCACGGCGACGATCCGTTCCCCCCACTCCTCGTCGGGGACCCCGATCACGGCCACGTCGGCCACCGCGGGGTCGGCGGCCAGCACGTCCTCGACCTCGCGGGGGTAGACGTTGTAGCCCCCGGTGATGACGACGTCCTTGGCCCGGTCCACCAGGGTCAGGTACCCGCCGCCGTCGAAGCGGCCCAGGTCGCCGGTGTGCAGCCAGCCGTCGCGCAGCGTCTCCTCGGTGGCGTCGGGACGGTTCAGGTAGCCGGCCATCACCGTCGGCCCGGACACCACGACCTCCCCGACCTCACCGGGCGGCAGGGGTCGGCCGGCCCCGTCCACCACGCGTACGCGGGTGGCGAAGCGGGCCGTCCCCACCGACGTCAGCCGGTCGGGCCGGTCGAGGCTCGCGGCGACGTCGGCGGCGGACATGGCGGTGATCGTGTTGGGTGACTCGCCCTGGCCGTAGCCGTTCCAGACCCGGGGTCCGAAGGCCCCGACCCCGGCTCGCAGGTCCTCGGCGCGGACCGGTGCCGCGCCGACCAGGACCGTGCCCAGGCGAGCGCTGTCGAGACTCCCGGCCCCGGAAACCAGCCGGCGGAGCAGGACGGGGGGCACGAACAGCGTCGTCCGGTCGTGGGCGTCGACGAGGTCCACCACCTCGTCGACGTCGAAGCCGCCGGAGGCGGGCAACACCTGCGTGGCTCCCCGGCCGAGGAACGACAGCGCGAACAGCCCGGAGGCGTGCGAGAGCGCCGCGGCGTGCAGCAGGCAGTCCTGCGGGCCGACGGGAGCGACGTCGGCGAAGTACGCCGAGGCCGTGGCCAGCAGGTTGGCGTGGCTGAGCCGGGCCCCCTTGGCCCGGCCGGTGGTGCCCGACGTGTAGAACAGCCAGGCGTCGTCGGTCGCCGCCCGGGGGACGAGGGGAAGCGGTTCGGCCCGGCCCAGGTCGTCGTCCGTGCCGCCGAGCGGATGCAGCGGTGTCGAGGTGTGCGGGGCCAGCCCTCCGGCCAGGGAGTCGTCGGTGAGACAGAGCGAGGCGGCGCAGTCGGCGATCAGCGAGGCGGCTTCGCGGGGGTGCAGTCGGGCGGCGATCGGCACCGCCACCGCACCGGCGTGCCACACCGCGAGCAGTGAGGCGAGGTAGGCGGGGCTGTTGTGCGCCCAGAGGGCCACCCGGGCTCCGGGCTGGATCCCGTGCACGGACCACAGCCCTCCCGCGCGCCGGGCGACGTCCTCGGCCAGGCCTGCCCACGTGGTCACCGGACGGTCGCCGTCGAACACCGCCGTCCGGTCGCGCAGGCGCCGGGCAGGGCCGTCGATCAACCCGGCGAGGTTCGCGCTCACCGCCGGGCCGGGGCCTCGAGGACGGTCATCGCCACCGCCGCCTCCTCCAGGCCGATCAGCCCGCCGCCGTTCTCCGCGACCGCCAGCCGCGCGCCCTCCACCTGGCGGGGCCCGGCCTCCCCCCGCAACTGGGTCACCAGTTCGTGGACCTGGGCCAGGCCGGTGGCGCCGATCGGATGCCCGCGGGACTCGAGCCCACCGGAGGGATTGACCGGGATCCGACCCCCGATCCGGGTCTCACCGCGCTCCGCCGCCGGGCCGCCGTCCCCCCGCGGCACCAGTCCCAGGTGCTCGATCTGCTGGACCTCGCCGACGGCGGTGGCGTCGTGCACCTCGGCGACGTCGACGTCCTCCGGCCCCACACCGGCGGTCGCCCACAGCCGCTGGGCGGTCCGCGCGCTGACGTGCTCGTCGGGCTCCGCGCCCGTCCAGCCGCCGCCGTGCCCCAGGACGCTGGCACGGATGCGAACCGCACGCCCGCGGCCCAGCCGGTCCGCGGCGGCGGGTGAGCAGATCAGCGCGGCGGCCGCACCGTCGCTGACCGGAGAGCACATCGGCAGGGTCAGCGGCCAGGCGATGGTCCTGCCGGCCAGCACTTCCTCGACGGTGAACGGACGCCGGTACTGGGCCCGGGGGTTGTGCACCGAGTGATCGTGGTTCTTGGCGCTCACCGCGGCGAACTGCTCGACCGTGCTGCCCCAGAGCGCCATGTGCTGGCGGGCGAAGGCGGCGTAGATGTCCATGAAGACGCTGCGCGCGGCCAGCTCCTCGACTCCGGCAGGTACCGGCGTGGCACGGCCGAATGCGGCGAGGCCTGCGAGCGTCTCCTCCCGGCCCGACTCGTCCCAGGAGCCGGAGAAGGCATCCAGGGACCGCTGCCGGTCGAGGGAGACCATCTTCTCCGCGCCCACGGCCAGGACGACGTCGGCCATGCCGCTGCCGACGTAGGCCACCGCCAGGTGGAGCGCGGACGAGGCGCTGGCGCACGCGTTCTCGACGTTGACGACCGGGACCGTCCCGAGGGGCAGGTCACGGAGCATCAGCTGGCCCCGGATCCCGTGCTGGCCGTCCATGGCGCCCTGCACGGCGTTGCCGACGATGACCGCCTGGACGGCTTCGTAGCCGACGCAGGCGTCGCTGAGGGCTTCGCGGACCGCACCCGTGGCCAGGTCGGCCAGCGAGCGGTCCAGATGTCGCCCGAAGGGGGTCATCCCGACTCCGAGGACGTAGGCCTCCGGGCTGCCGGGGGCCGACGCGGGGAAGCTCATCGTTTACTCGCCGTCGTCATCGCGGCTGCGTCCGGTCCGGCCGATCAGTCGGCCGCCCAGGGTGGTGGGGTCGGCGCCCGTCAGATCGGCCTCCTCGTGAACGAGCTGATGCAGCCACGATTCGGACGCAGCCAGGTGCACGGTGGCCGCCGCGCGGGCGAGCACGGGGTCGCCGACCTCGAGCGCGTTGATGATCTGCTCGTGCTGGTCGAGGGCCCAGGCCATCTTGGATCCCTCGGTGTATCCGCGCCACAGCCGGGCCCGGAGGCCGCGCGTGGAAAGGGCGTCGAGCACCGAGCACAGTGTCTCGTTCCCCGTGGCGCGGGCGATCGCGGCGTGGAACTCGACGTCCAGCGCGATCTGCTCCTCCACGTCGACGGCGGCGCGGAGCTCGTCCAGCGACGCTCGCAGGTCGGCGACTTCCCCGGAGGTGATCCGGTGGGCGGCCAGGCCGGTCGCAGCCGGCTCGAGCAGGCGCCGGACCTCGAAGATCTCCAGCAGCGTCTGCCCCCGCATGAGGTCCATCACGAAGCTCAGCCCCGACATCAGCAGGCCGGGCGCCAGGCTGGTGACGTAGGTGCCGTCACCGCGCCGCACATCGAGGACGCGCGCCTGGGACAGCGCGCTCACGGCCTCGCGCAGCGAGTTGCGCGACACGCCGAGTTCCGTGGCGAGCTCCTGCTCCGGCGGGAGCCGGTCACCCGGCGCCAGGCGACCGTCCGCGATCAGATCGCGGATCGCCTCGATCGCGGCATCGGTGACACCCACAGGACAGACCTCCGACCGGCAACTGGTTCTCCTGGCGATGCTAACGCCGGAGTGAGCCGAACCGGGGGGCGATCACCCCCTGGGAGTGCCGAGACATCGGATGTCTGTGGCATCCTGCTGTGGTGCCGGTCACTCCGGCGCCTGCGACCGCCGTCATCGCCGGCCGCAGCTGGAAGGGATCGCGAGGAGCCGCGTCGTGTCGCTGACCCCCGAGGACGTCCAGTCGCTCATCGCTGCCTTCGAGGCGTCGGAGTGGGACGAGATGACGCTCTCGATCGACGGGACGCAACTGGCTCTGTCCCGCAGCGGCAGACCGCCGGCCGGCGCCGCGGCACCGCCCCCAGCCCGTCCGGCGGCCCCTGACGCCCCGGGCCCGGAACGGCCGGCACTGCCGAGCGAGCCCGCCCGCACGGCCCCGGCCGCCGCCCCCGGCGTCCCTGCCGGGGCGGGAGGCAGCGCCGGTGCGGACGGCGCACTGCGGATCACCGCCCCCTCGGTGGGGTTGTTCTGGCGCTCGCCCCAGCCCGGCGCGCCGCATTTCGTCGACGCGGGACAGACCGTGGGCCCCGACGACACCGTCTGCATCGTCGAGGTCATGAAGCTGATGAACCACGTCAAGGCGGGAGTCGCCGGGGTGGTCCGGTCGGTCGAGGTCGAGAACGGTGCCATGGTCGAGCACGGTCAGGTCCTCTTCGTCCTCGACCCCGTGTCGTGAGGCCGCAGCCGTGACGTTGCGGCAGGTCCTGGTCGCCAACCGTGGCGAGATCGCCGTGCGGGTGGTGCGCGCCTGTGCCGACGAGGGGCTGCGCAGCGTCGTCGCCGTGTCCGAGGCCGACCGGGAATCGCGGGCCGCGCTGGTCGCCGACCGAGCGGTCTGCATCGGGCCCGCGTCGGCCACCGACAGCTACCTGGACATCGGGCGGGTCGTGGCGGCCGCGCTCGGCACCGGCTGCGACGCCGTCCACCCGGGCTACGGGTTCCTGGCCGAGCGGCCCGAGCTGGCCGAGGCGTGCGCCGAGCACGGCCTGGTGTTCGTCGGTCCACCGGCCGACGCCATCCGGCGCGGTGGGGACAAGGCCGTCGCGCGGGAGCTGGCCGAGTCCCTGGGCATCCCCGTCGGCGAGGGCTCGGACACACTGGCCGACGCCGTCCAGGCCCGTGCCGTCGCCGACGGCATCGGCTACCCGGTCGTGCTCAAGGCGGCTGCCGGCGGCGGCGGCCGCGGCATGGTGCGCGTCGATTCGGGGGAGCAGCTCTCGGAGGCCTTCGGCCGGGCCACGCACGAGGCGCAGCAGGCCTTCGGTGACGGGCGGATGTATCTCGAGCGATTCATCACGCGGGCCCGCCACGTGGAGGTGCAGGTGCTCGCCGACCACCACGGCGGGATCGTGCACCTCGGGGAGCGGGACTGCTCGACGCAACGGCGCTACCAGAAACTGATCGAGGAGGCGCCCGCTCGCGCCGTGCCCGAGGAGATCCGCCGCGACCTCTGCGCCGCGGCCGTCGAGCTGTGCCGTGCGCTGGACTACGTCGGTGCCGGCACGGTCGAGTTCGTCGTCGACGTCGACCGGGGGATCTGGTCCTTCCTCGAGGTGAACACCCGGGTCCAGGTCGAGCATCCGGTCACCGAGATGGTCACCGGCATCGACATCGTGCGCGCGCAGCTGGCCATCGCCGGTGGCGACCGGCTTCCGGTGCGCCAGTCGGACGTCGTGCTGCGCGGACACGCGGTCGAGGTCAGGGTCAACGCCGAGGACCCCCGGCAGGACTTCGCACCGGTCCCGGGCCTGGTGTCCCGGTGGGTGGAGCCGGTGGGCGGCGGGCTGCGGATCGACACGCACGTCTTCGGTGGCTACCGGATCCCGCCGCACTACGACTCGTTGCTGGCGAAGGTGATCGCGCACGGGCCCGACCGGGAGGCGGCCCTCGACCGCCTCGACCGGGGCCTGGCCCACCTCGTGATCGAGGGGGTGCCGACGACTGCGGAGCTGTTGCGGGCGGTGCTCGGCGCGGAGGAGTTCCGGGCCGAACGGCACCACACGCGCTGGATCGAGCAGGAATTCCTGCCCGAGTGGAGAGGGGCACCGGCCGCATGACGCGGATCGAGTTCGTGGACCAGACGCTGCGCGACGGCCAGCAGAGCCTGTGGGGGATGCGGATGCGGGCGGGGCACGCGCTCCCCGTCCTCGACCTGGTCAACCGGGTCGGCTACTCCGTCATCGACGTCACGGGTTCGTCGATGTTCGAGGTGCAGGTGCGCCACTGGCACGAGAACCCCTGGGAGGGCCTCGACCTGATCCGGGAGCAGCTGCCCGGGGCGACGCTGCGTGCCGGCACCCGCAGCAACGGGGCGGTCGGCATGGGGCTCACGCCGTACTCGGTCATGGACCTGTGGGTGACCACGCTTGCCAAGCACGGGATCAACAGCTTCTGGATCTTCGACTGCCTGCACGACACCGACCAGATGGGCCGCCTGGCCCAGACGGTCATCTCGGCCGGCGCGACGCCGTCACCGCAGGTCATGTTCGGCACCTCCCCGGTGCACACCGACGAGTACTTCGCCGACGTCGTCTCGCGGCTGGCCGCGGTCCCCGGTGTGGCATCGGTCCTGCTGGGGGACGAAGCGGGGGTGCTCGACGTCCGGCGCGCGGAGCACTTCCTCCCGGCGATGGTCGCGGCCGCCGGGGACGTGCCGCTGGAGATGCACTTCCACAACACGACCGGTCTGGCGTCGGTCAACCACCTGATCGGCGTCGAGGCCGGGATCTCGATCCTGCACACCGCCGCCGAGTCGCTGGCCAACGGGCCGTCGATGCCTTCGGCGAACGTCACGGCCGACAACTTGAAGCGTCGCGGCTTCCAGCCGGCCATCGACGTGGGCCCGCTGGCCGAGATCAGCGACCACTTCGCCCGCGTGGCGGTCAACGAGGGACATCCGGTGGGGGCGCCGCGGGAGTACTCGGTGGCGGTGGCCGACCAGCAGCTCCCCGGTGGGATGACAGGGACCCTGCGCAACCAGCTGCAGCAGTACGGGATGCCCGAGCGCATGGGCGAGGTGCTCGAGGAGGTGACTCGGGTCCGAGCCGAGATGGGCTGGCCCATCATGGCCACCCCGTTCAGCCAGCTGGTCGGCATCCAGGCCTTGCTCAACGTGGTGACCGGCGAGCGGTACTCGATGATCCCCGACGAGAACCTCATCTACCTGGCCGGGCACATGGGGAAGACGCCCGCGCCGGTCGACCCCGAGGTGCTGGACAAGGCGCTGGGCTCCGGTCGGGGCAAGGAGTTCGTCTCCTGGACGCCGCCGCAGCCCACCATCGCGGAACTGCGCCACGAGCACGGCGACACACTGTCCGATGAGGAGCTGATCCTGCGCGTGCTGATCCCCGGCCCCGACGTGGACAAGACCTACGCCAGCGGTCCGGTGGCCCGCGACCTGCCTCAGGCGGCGACGCCGGAAGCGGTCTTCCTCCGCCGGCTCGTGCGCGAGACCCGCGCTGCCTACGCGTCCTACTCGCACGGGCACACGCACCTGGAGCTCCGGCGGCACCCGGGCGGGGAGGGCTGAGCGGTGCAGATCGGCTCCCTCATCCGCACCACCGCCCGCCGCTATCGCGATCGCCCGGCGCTCACCTGCGACGGCCGGACGGTGAGTTTCACCGAGTTCGACCAGGCGACCGACCGGGTCGGTTCGGCGCTGCTGGCCAGCGGGCTCGCGCCCGGTGACCGGGTGGGGGTGCTCCTGCCCAACGGCCTCGAGGGCCTGGTCGTGTACTACGGGCTGGCCAAGTCCGGGCTGGTCCGGGTACCGCTCAACCACCGGGAGACGCCGGACGAGTGGGCCTACAAGCTCACCGACTCGGGCGCCCGCGGCCTGGTGGCCGGGGACGACCTGGTCGGCGGCACCTCTCTGGACGCCCCCGACCTCGCGGTCGTGCATGGGTCGGACTGGCTCGACCGGACGTGCTGGTCGGGCCCGGTCGAGATCTGCGACGTGCCGCGAGACGTCGAGGCGCCGTACCGGTTCGGGTACACGGGTGGGACGACCGGGCGGCCCAAGGGCGCCGTGCTCACGATGCGTGGCGAGCACGCCGAGCTGGCCCACTTCCTGGTCGACCTGTTGCCCGACGTCGGCCCGGACGACGTGATGCTGCATGCGGCGCCGGTCATCCACGCCAGCGGCGCCTTCTTCCTGCCGCACTACGTACGGGGCGCGCACAACGTCGTGATGAGCCGTTTCACGCCGTCGGACTACCTGGAGGAGCTCCAGCGCACGCGGGCGACGGCCACCTTCCTCGTCCCCACCATGATCGCGATGACGGTCGACGACCCGTCGGTGGCCGACCTCTCCGTGCCCGCGCTGCGCCGGCTCTGCTGGGGGGCCTCACCGATCCCGCCGTCGGTGGCCGAGCGGGCCCAGCAGGCCTTCGGGCGGGTGCTCGCGCAGACCTACGGGCAGGCGGAGGCGCCGATGGCGATCACGCTGCTCCAGCCGGACGAGCACGACCGGGTCGGTTCCGCCGGGCGCGCCTACACCCTGGTCGAGGTCCGCGTGGTCGACGACGAGGACCGCGAGGTGCCGACCGGGGAGGCGGGCGAGGTGGTCACCCGGGGGCAGCACGTCATGAGCGGCTACTGGAACCGGCCGGAAGCCACGGCGGAGACGTTGCGCGGGGGGTGGCTGCACACCGGTGACATCGGCCGGATGGACGACGAGGGGTTCCTGTACCTGGTCGACCGGCGCAACGACGTGATCATCTCGGGCGGGTCCAACGTCTATCCGCGCGAGGTCGAGGACGTGCTCACGGGGCACCCGGCGGTCCGCGAAGCAGCCGTCGTCGGGCTGCCCGACGAGCGGTGGGGCGAGACCGTGCACGCGGTGGTGTCGCTGCGGCCTGGTGTCCCGGCGCCGACGCAGGAGGAGCTGCTCGCCTATGCCGGGCAGCGGATCGCCGGCTACAAGAAGCCGCGGTCGCTGGCCGTGTGGGAGGACCTGCCGAAGAGCCCGGCCGGCAAGATCCTCCGGCGCAGCGTCCGCGACGCCGAGCGCCCCGGCTGATCGGCCGGGCCCGCCGGGTCAGCGGGCGCGCAATTCCCTGCGGGCGATGACCATCTCGTGGACCTCGTCCGGGCCGTCGGCGATCTGCAGCAGCCGCGCCTGCGCGTAGAGAGCGGCCAGCGGGGTGTCCTGGCTGACCCCCATCCCACCGTGCGCCTGGATCGCGCGGTCGACGACGTACTTCGTCACCTCGGGTACGGCCACCTTGATCGCGGCGATCTCGGTGCGGGCGCCCTGGTTGCCCACGGTGTCGATCAGCCAGGCGGTCTTGAGCACCAGCAGGCGGGCCTGCTCGATCTGGATGCGGGACTGGGCGATCCAATGCTGGACGACACCCTGCTCGGCCACCGGCTTGCCGAACGCGACCCGTGCCTTCACCCGGTCGACCGTGAGCTCGACGGCCCGCTCGGCCATGCCGAGCAGCCGCATGCAGTGGTGGATGCGCCCGGGGCCGAGCCGGGCCTGGCTGAGCGCGAATCCCGACCCCGGCTCGCCCAGCAGGTTCTCGGCCGGCACGCGGACGTCGTCGTAGTGGATCACCGCGTGGCCGCCGTGGGTGCTGTCCGTGTAGCCGAACACGCTGGTCGCCCGCTCGATCCGGACGCCGGCGGTGTCCAGCGGGACGAGGATCATCGACTGCCTGCGGTGCGGGTCGGCCTCCGGGTCGGTGACCCCCATGACGATCGCGACCCGGCACCGAGGGCTCATCGCACCCGACGACCACCATTTGCGCCCCTGGATCACGTAGTCATCGCCGTCGCGCCGGATGGCCGTGGCGATGTTGGTGGCGTCGGAGGAGGCGACAGCGGGCTCGGTCATCGAGAAGACCGAGCGGATCTCCCCGGCGAGCAGCGGCTCCAGCCACTCCTCCCGCTGCTGGTCGGTGCCGAACAGGGAGAGCAGCTCCATGTTGCCGGTGTCGGGTGCGGATGAGTTCACCGCCTCCGGGGCGATGAGGGGACTGCGCCCGGTGATCTCGGCCAGCGGTGCGTACTGCAGGTTGGTCAGCCCCGCGCCGTAGCCGTGGCGCTCGTGGTGCTCCCGGGGGAGGAACAGGTTCCACAGCCCCCGGGACCGCGCCTCGGCCTTGAGCTCCTCGATGACCGCCGGAGTATCCCAGCCCGAGGTCTGCGCCTGATCGGCGAACAGCGGCTCGCTCGGTATGACGCGAGTGTCGACGAAGGCGCGCAGCTCTGCCGCCAATTGGGTGGTCCGGCTGTCCGGCGCGAAGTCCACGATGCGCTCCCGTCCTCGTTCGGCCCAGTGCCAAACATCCGATGTCTGCGTCCGAACCCTAGTAGCGTCGCCGTATGGACGGCACAGCTCTGGTGGTCGATGCGATCCGCACCCCGGTGTGCCGCGGCCGGCCCGACGGCGCGCTCCAGGGAGTGCACCCGGTCGACCTGCTCGCCGGTGTGCTCGAGTCGCTCGTGACGCGGCTGGGCGTCGACCCCGGCGAGGTCGACGACGTCGTCGCCGGGTGCGGCATCCCGGCCCGGGAGCAGGCCGGGAACATCGCTCGCCACGCGGTGCTGGCCGCGGGTTGGCCGGCCTCGGTGCCGGGGATGACCGTCGACCGCAAGTGCGGCTCCGCGCAACAGGCACTGCACCTGGCCGCGCAGGCGGTGGCCAGTGGCGCGCAGGATGTCGTGGTTGCCTGCGGCGTGGAGATGATGGGCACGGTGCCCATGCGGGCCGACCGGCAGGGCGCGGATGCCCAGGGTCCTCGGCTGCGGGCTCGCTGGCCCGAGGGGCTGGTCCACCAGGGGATCTCGGCCGAACTCATCGCGGCGAAGTGGGGGCTCACCCGCGAGGACTGCGACCACTTCGCCGCTCGCTCGCAGCAGCGCGCCGCCGCGACGCGGGCCGCCGGTTTGCTCGAGCGCCAGATCGTGCCGGTGGCCACCGAGCGCGGCACGGTCGCCGCCGACGAAGGCATCCGGGAGGGGACGACGCCGGAAGGTCTGGCCCGGCTGCGCCCGGCCTTCCTCGACGAGGCCACGGCGGCGCGCTTCCCGGAGATCCGCTGGGTCGTCACGGCCGGGTCCTCGTCGCAGGTGTCCGACGGTGCGGCCGCGGCGCTCGTGGTGTCCGAGCGTGGGGCGCGGAGGCTCGGGCTGGAGCCGCGCGCACGGGTGGTCGCCGGGACCGTCGTGGGGGACGACCCGATCATGATGCTCACCGGCCCGATCCCGGCCACCGGGAAGGTGCTGGCGCGGGCCGGACTGCAGCTCGCCGATCTCGACGCCATCGAGGTGAACGAGGCCTTCGCATCGGTGGTGCTCGCCTGGCAGGCCGAGTACGGGGCCGACCCGGAGCTGCTCAACGCCTGGGGAGGGGCGATCGCCTACGGGCACCCCGTCGGCGCCTCCGGCGGTCGATTGCTGGCCACGCTTCTCGACGTCCTCGACCACCGGGACGGGCGGTACGGCCTCGTCACCATGTGCGAGGGCGGCGGGATGGCGAACGCCACGGTGCTCGAACGCCTCTGACCCGAATGCTGGCCCGGTTCAACCGGCCGATTCGGTCAGCTGCTCGCGCAGCTGCTCCACCATCGCGTCGTCGACCCCCTGGTCGTCGAGGAACCGGCGGACACCGCCGTACTCCCGCTCGACCGCGGCCAGGAATCGGGCCATCGTCGTCGCCTCGGTGATCCGGGCTTCGGCCGGCAGCGCGTCCAGCCGCTCGCCGTAGCTCTTCATCCGGCGCAGCTGGCCGAAGACCTCGTCCATGCGCTCGGCGCCGGCTGCGTACTCGGCGGCGATCACGTCGGCGGGCACCCCCACGGCGGTGAGCACCACGGCGACGGCCACTCCCGTGCGGTCCTTGCCCGCCGCGCAGTGCACGACCGCGGGGAGAGCGCCGGGCTCGGCCAGGGCTGCGACGACTCCGGCGACGGCGTCGGGGGAGCTCGCCAGGTAGCCGAGGTAGTGCTGCACGATGACGTCGTCCTCGCTGGTGAAGCGAGGAGTGGCGTTGCCCTGCTGCTCGCTGCCCCGTACCAGGAAGGGCAGGTGGTGGTAGCGGTGCGGCAGCTCGGCGAGCGGACCGCGGCCCTCCACCTGGACCTCGTAGGGCAGCCGTAGGTCGACCACCGTCGCCACACCCAGATCTGTGGTCAGCCGGCGGACCGAGTCCTCGGTGAGAAATTGCAGGGTGTCGCTGCGGAACAGGCGTCCACGCCGGAGACGTCGACCATCGGAGGTGGGCAGACCTCCTACCTCTCGGAAGTTCAGAGCGCCGTCCAGTGAGTGCCACGCCATGTCGGCACGATAGACGTCGGATGACCGCACCGAGGAACCGACAGGCGCGGCGGCCTGCAGCCCGAGATCTCCGGCGCCGGGCGTCGTCGTGCAGCCGCACCGCTGAGATGCCTTTCCGCGAGCACGTCGAGAAACCGGTGCTCGTGCCCCCGGGTCGTGGCGTACGACGCGAGCGGGGAGCCCCAGGCCTTTTCCGTGCCTGCTCGATCGACACGGCCGGACTGTGATCGTGGAGCTGCACCGCTGATCCGCCCCTGGGTCGGACGAGTGCTGCTTGTCGATGGCCATGGCGGGAACCGGGCTGACGCTGTCCCGGCTCCGGATCCCGGTAGACGCTCCTAGCCGACCAAGATACGTGCGGGTGCGGTGCAGGCCGCGACGCGAACGATGTCGCGGGACACCTGTGAACGGTGTCCCGCGACACCGCGGTGGAGCGGGTGACCGGGATCGAACCGCCATGGCCAGCCTGGAAGGCTTGCTTCTCTGAGCGGTGTCTTTACTGGTCAGTGGCTTATCGGGCAGCGTCCGTGCCTTCCGATTGCCTCAGCCTCGGGCTCGCCTCCGGAGGGCCTCCCGACAGCTCCTGCCACGTCTTACATCCCGTGAGACACTGGAAGCATGGCTGAGACGATCACCTTCCGTCCCGATGAAGACGCCCGGCGGGCGCTGGCCGTCCTGACGCAAGACGGCACCTCCGTCTCCACCGCCGTTCGAGCAGCTCTGATCGAGGCCGCCAAGACGGCAGCGCAGGACAGGTTGCGCGTAGAGGCCGCTGCTTTGGCAAGCGACGACGCCGACCGCGCCGAGGCGGCTCAGGTTCTTCGGGATATGGAGACACTGCGTGCGTGGTGAGGTCTACCGCCTGCGCGCTCCCCGTGGGGTCCGGGGCCATGAGCAGGCCGGCGTCCGCTACGCGGTCGTCGTCCAGTCCGACCTGCTACCGCTGTCGACCTGGCTGGTCGCGCCCACGTCCACCTCGGCACGGGCGGCCACCTTCCGTCCGGAGGTGTCCATCGAGGGCCGCCCGACCCGGGTGCTGGCCGAGCAGACCAGTGCCGTGGATCCGCATCGCTTGGGAGAGTCGGCCGGGCACCTCAGCTTCGATGAACTGCGCCAGGTTGACGCCGCGCTGCGCCTGGTCCTCGGCCTATGACGAACACACGGCACCTGTCCCGCCACCAGTCCGCTGCCGGGCACGAGCCCTCGACCCAAAGCGACCTCGGGTGATCGTCGTCCATGGCACCCGGAGCGCTCCGGGACCGAGTGCGGGGATGGGCTGTCAGGTGGGGTGAGACGACGACGGCGCTCTGGCCTGACATGCGACCGTGCCCGGTGGTGCCACTCTGCCGCGCTGCTGGGTCGACGAGCTGGCGCTGCTGCCTCTCGTCATGCCGCTGGCTCCCGCCAGGACCCTCCAGCACGCGGATGTGCGCGGACACGGCGGTGCGCGAGATGGGGATGGGCGCCGCAACCTCCGTCACTCGCGCCGGCGATTCACGCAGGCGGCTGACGATCGCGCTGACCCCGGCGTCCTTGAAGGTGCACACCCGGGTCGGGCCGTCCATCGTGAGGCTGGCGATTCCCGGGATTCAGCGATCGACGGCGACCAGATCGCCGGCCCCCAGGTCACGTCCGGATCGGCCTTGATCTTCACCGTCTCGTGAAAGGTCGACATCTCCGTCCACTCCATCGAGGTCGCCCCGCCACGGCGACTGGTGATCGCCTGGGGCCACGCCGGCTCGTCGGTGCTGCCGCCCGGCAGCAGTACGGTCGAAGTCACCTTCGAGGCCGTAGCCGGAGGGACCAAGCTCACCGTCGAGCACCGAGACCTGCCCATAGGGGAGGCGTCCCAGCACGCGATCGGTTGGGCGCACTTCCTCACACGCCTGAGGTCTGCGGGCGCTGGCGTTGACCCAGGTCCGGACCCATTCGGTAGCTAGCGAACGCATGTAGTTGTAGCCGACCCGGATGGCGTCATGGTCCGAGTTGCAGAAGAGCCCGCGAACCGGACTGGACTACATCACGGGGCGGGACGTCACCCGTGCACGCCGATACCGGCTCCTAAGCCTTCCGGGCAGCGTGCCCCGGCAGTCCATCCGGGCCCCACGGAGCGCCGGGGACGGCGGAGGTGACCTGGGTTCAGGCGGCAGTCACCCGGGAATCAGGACGGCGGGACGCCAGCCGCGCAGCGAATTGACCACCGCGAGGCCGGTGGCGTCGTGCAGGTCGGCGATGCTCAAGGCGCGCTCCTGCAGCACTTCCCGTTCCAGCAGCCGGGCGCGCTCCACGCCGGGAAGGCACCCGGCGGAGACCGGCGGCGTCCACCAGCAGCCGTCGATCCGGATCGCGAGGTTGGCGACCGTGGTCTCGGTGACCTCGCCCCGTTCGTTGACGAGGACGACGTCGTCAGCTCCGGGATGGCACGCGGCACGGTCCTCGTAGACGTCGCGGCGCGAGGTCTTGTGAGCGAGCCAGACGCTCGCTGAGTCGACCGGAAGGTCGTCGATCGCCAGGCAGACCGGGACGCGGGAGGCGGCCGGGAGAGTGCCGATGTCGACCGAGACGCGGCCTCGGCGTGACAGCCGGATGCGGACCCGTGCCGGCTCGCCGCGATCAGGCAGTGCCGCGTCGACGGCCCGCCGGATCTCAGCGAGGTTACAGGGATGGCCGAAGTACTCGGCCGAGTCAGCGAGCCGGGCCAGGTGCCGGTCGAGGTTCCGTAGGCCCTCCCCGGGCGTGTAGGCGAGCGTCTCGAGCAGCTCGCAGTCCGGGGGCGGCGCGGTGAGGACAGCGGCCTTGGCCAGCAGCTCGGCGTGCTCGGCGGCCGGGTCGGAGTCCCACGTGATGCCCCCTCCGGCGCCGTAGACGGCGGTTTCGGTGGCCCGATCGATCACAGCGGTGCGGATGGCGACGTTGAACCGTGCCCGGAACGGGGCTCCGGGCGGGGCGACCAGGCCGATCGCGCCGCAGTAGACGCCGCGGGGACCGCTCTCCAGGTCTCGGATCAGCTGCATCGTCCGCGTCTTGGGGGCGCCGGTGACCGAGCCGCACGGGAACAGCGCCCGGAAGACGTCGACCAGGTCGACGTCCGGACGTGTCCGTGCGGTGATCTCGGAGGTCAGCTGCCACACGGTCGGGTAGCGCTCGAGGGCGAACAGCTCCGGCACGTCCACCGTGCCGACCTCGGCGACGCGGGCGACGTCGTTGCGGAGCAGGTCGACGATCATCAAGTTCTCGGCGCGTTCCTTGTCGCTGGTCCGCAGCCGGTGAGCCTGCTCCCGGTCGGTCGCGGTGGTGCGGCCCCGGGTGGCGGTGCCCTTCATCGGGCGGGTGCGCAGCCGGTCGCCGGTCCAGTCGAAGAACAACTCCGGGCTCGCACTCGCGATGACGTGGCGTCCCAGGTCGAGGTAGGCGTTGGACGCGCCGCGCTGGGCCAGCGCGAGCCCGGCATACCACTCGCGCAGGTCACCGTCGAGCCTCGTGCGCAGTCGATCGGTGAGATTGACCTGGTACGTCTCGCCGGCCGCGATGTAGTCGCGCACGCGGGCGACGGCGCGGGCGTGCTCGTCGGCGCTCCAGCCGGGTGCCCACGCGGCGGCCGGCGCGTTCCGGGCTGGGCGGTCCACCGGGGCGACCTGGGCGGGGGGCCGGCAGAGGCCGAACCACGACAGCGGCGGGTCCTCCGGGCTGCCCGTACTCACCGCCAGCGTGGGGTCGAGGCCGCTCGCCGCTTCGTAGGAGACGTAGCCGAAGGCCCAATCACCGCGGGCGGTGGCTCGGTCCACCTCTGCCAGCACGGGCACGACGTCCTCCGGACGACGCGCGGTGAGGACGCGGTGCGGGGGCGAGAAGAGCAGGGCGGTTCCGGACACCAGGTCGTCGAACCGGGCCCAGGCCGCAGAAGAGCTCATCCAGCCCGCCTGGCGGCGTATCGCCCGGACGTCCCGTGGCGCCGGTGAGCAAGGGTCGCGGCCACGGTGCGGACGGCGTCGACGGTGGGCGCCACGTCGTGGACCCGCACTCCCCACGCGCCGGCCTGTGCCGCCAAGGCACTGGTGGCCAGCGTCGCCGCGTCGCGTTCCGTCACCGGGCTCCTCCGGTACACCGACGCGGGCAGCCGCCCGGCCTGCTCGATGTAGTCGGTCTCCGCATGCCGGATCGCGCTGCCCATCTGCACCCGGCGGTTGCGACCGACGGCGAGCACCTGCCCGTCGTGCACCAGAGCAGCGCTGATGGGCACACCGCCCTCGGCCCACCCGAGTCGCGCCTGCTCGATCGCGAGACCGAGGAACTCCCGGTCCGCTTCCTGGTGCGGCGGCGGCGCTGGCGCGGCCGATGCGAGGTCCTCGGTCATCTGTCGCGTCCTCCGGTCGTCGGGCGAGGTCGAGGTGCACAACATATGGGGCTACAACGCAGCAGGTCACCGATCGAGAGCGGCGTGCTCGCGGAGTGGCTTCCCCCAAGGTGGTGTGCGAGCAGCCCGGTGAGGGCGCTGGCGTAGACGTGCAGGCGGCCACCGCGTGACTCTTCGAACTGAGTTCCCGCTCAAGATCGAGGAGTTCCACGCGATGACCGCCGCACCCATGATCGACCCTGCCCGCTTCCTGCACGAGCAGCTGGCCCAGGCTTCACCGGATCTGCTTGCGGCAGATGCTGACCACGCTCATCAACACGCTGATGTCCGCCGAGGCCGAGGCCGACGCCGTCTGCGGCGCCGACTACGGCCAGCGCAGTGAGGAGCGGACCAACGTCCGCAACGGCTACCGGAGCCGGGAGTTCGACACCCGGGCCGGCACGCTGGACCTCGCCATCCCCAGGCTGCGGTCCGGCTCGTACTTCCCCGACTGGCTGCTCGAACGCCGCCGGCGGGCCGAGCGGGCGCTGACCACCGTGGTCGCCACCTGCTACCTGCTCGGGGTGAGCACCCGGCGGATGGAGAAGCTCGTCGAGAGCCTCGGGATCACCCGCCTGTCGAAGTCCCAGGTCAGCGAGATGGCCAAAGACCTCGACGGGCAGGTCGCGGACTTTTGCCACCGCCCCTCGACCAAGGGCCCTACACGTTCGTCGCGGCCGACGCCCTCACGCTCAAGGTCCGCGAAGGCGGCCGAGTGGTCAACGTGCACGCTCTCGTCGCCACCGGGGTGAACGCCGACGGGCACCGGGAGATCCTCGGCCTGCAGGTCACCTCCGCCGAGGACGGCGCCGGCTGGCTGGCCTTCTTCCGCGACCTGACCGCCCGTGGCCTCACCAGCGTCGCCCTGGTCACCTCCTATGCCCACCGCGGGCTGGTCGACGCGATCGGCGCGACCCTGTCCGGCGCCGGCTGGCAGCGCTGCCGCACCCACTACGCCGCGAACCTGATGGCCGCGACCCCGAAAGCCAGCTGGCCGTGGGTGCGCGCGCTGCTGCACTCGGTCTACGACCAGCCCGACGCCGCCTCGGTGCACGCCCAGTTCGACCGGGTGCTCGACGCCCTGGCCGACAAGCTGCCGAGGGTGGCAGAGCACCTCGAGGCCGCCCGCCCCGACGTGCTGGCCTTCACCGCCTTCCCCAAGGAGGTCTGGCGGCAGATCTGGAGCAACAACCCCAGCGAGCGTCTCAACCGCGAGATCCGCCGGCGCACCGACGTCGTGGGCATCTTCCCTGACCGCGACTCCGCGATCCGCCTGGTCGGTGCCGTGCTCGCCGAGCAGCACGACGAATGGACCGAAGGCCGCCGCTACCTCGGCCTCGACGTCCTCGCCCGCTGCCGCCTCCGACCCGTTTCCGACACCGACACCACGATCGAGGAGGTGACCATCCCGGCGCTCAGCGCCTGAGAGAACCAAAGATCACGCGGAGGTCGACACACACCACGCCAGCGGGCTTGACCGCCACCCTACGTGGACGAGGGCTCGGCGTCCGCGAGATCGCCCGTCGGCTGGGACGGTCCCCGTCGACGATCAGCCGGGAACTCTGCCGCCATCTCCGACCGCACGATCGCGGCGTCTACGACGGTGACCTGGCCCGCGCTCGCGCTCGAGAGCGATCGCGGCGGCCGGGGCGTCCGCTCCTGTCCCGGGATCCGGAACTGCGACAGATCGTCCAGGCCCTGCTGGAGGAGGAGTGGAGTCCGGCGCAGATCGCGGCGCATCTGCGCGAGGCCCATACCGACCGGCCGGCGTGGCACCTGTGCCACGAGACCATCTACCAGGCCCTCTACCACGGCGGAAAAGGCGGCCTGAGCAGGGCATTGACCAAGAAGCTGCGCACCGGACGGCCACTGCGGAAGCGCCGGCGCAGCCCGATGGCGCGCACGCCGCGCTTCGCCGCGCCGGGCCGGCTGCTGCACGAGCGCCCGCCCGTGGTCGAGGAACGCGCCCGGATCGGCGGCTGGGAGGGCGACCTGATCGTCGGCCGGGCCAGCCGCTCGGCGATCGGCACCCTGGTCGACCGGCGCACCGGCTACCTACGGCTGGTGCACCTGCGCGACGGGCACAGCGCCGAGCACCTGCGCGTCGCCATGCTCCCGGTCCTCGCCGACCTTCCGACGCTGGCCCGGGAGACCCTGACCTGGGACCAGGGCTCGGAGATGGCCTACCACCACCTGCTCGAGGAGCACTTCGCCGACGGCATCTTCTTCGCGCCGCCGGCCACCCCGTGGCTGCGCGGCACCACAAGAACACCAACGAAACTCCTCCGCCAGTACTTCCCCAAGGGCAGCGATCTGCGCACCTTCACGCTCGCCGATCTACGGGCGGTCGAACAGCGCATCAACAGCCGCCCGCGGAGGCGACTCACTTGGCGCAGCCCAGCCCGCGTCATGGAGACGGAACTGGCAGGGTGAACCGGTCAGCGTTGCGACGACTACGCGAATCCGCCACGGCCGAAAATTGACCCCGCGTCCAGGTCGTTACCAGGACGACGACTGCTTTCTGTGCGATGACGATGTTGGTCCGGGTACGAAGGGGTGGCCTGCCCGGAGGAGGTTGCCTCGGCCGTCGTATGGCTCGCCTCGCCCGACGCGCGCTTCCCCAGTGGCACGGTCGTCGATGTCAACAGGGCCTCACACCTGGCGCAGCTTCCCCGGCATAGGGCCACCCGTAGCCCCAATCTTGGGGTTGACCGCCCTTCCGCCCGGCTCAGACGATGACCGTGACGGGAGCAACAGGAGGGGCGCAAGCGATGACGATCGTCTCGGTCGGCCTCTCTCATCGGATCACCCCGGTGGAGCTCCTGGAGAAGCTGGTCGTGCCCTCCGCACAGCTCGACGACGTGCTGGCCCGGCTCTGCGGCACGCCGCCCATCGACGAGGTGGTCGTGCTGTCGACCTGCAATCGGCTCGAGGTCTACGCGGCGACCCGCGGACCGGTGGCCGAGGTGACCGGGGCAGTTGCGGACCTGATGGCCGCCAGAGGGCCCGTCCCGGTCGGCGAGTACCTGCGGACGGCGCGCACTCGGGTCGACGCCGCGGCGGTCGAGCACCTGTTCACCGTCG
This sequence comes from Blastococcus jejuensis, assembly GCF_039534705.1. Taxonomy (NCBI): domain Bacteria; kingdom Bacillati; phylum Actinomycetota; class Actinomycetes; order Geodermatophilales; family Geodermatophilaceae; genus Blastococcus; species Blastococcus jejuensis. The sequence goes on along the minus strand of NZ_BAAAVV010000003.1, from coordinate 270,847 downwards.
CGTGCGGGTTGGACTCGATGGCAGTGGGCGAGGACCAAATCGTCGCCCAGCTCAGAGCCGCCACCCACGCGGCCACCGAGGCAGGAACCGCCGGCCCGGTGCTCACCCGCCTGATCGACGCGGCGTTGCGGGCCAGCAAGCGGGCGCGGACGCGGACGCGGATCGGTTCAGCAGGAATCTCGCTCGCGCGAACCGGCTTGGGGCTGGCCGGGGAGGCGCTCGGCGGGCTCGAGGGCCGCCATGCCCTCGTCCTGGGGACCGGTGGTGCGGGCAAGCTCGCCGTCCGGCTGCTGCACCAGGCCGGGGTGGGGCGGCTATCGGTGGCTGGCCGCAACGAGCCCGCGACCACGCGGCTGGCCGCGTCCGTCGGCGGCACGCCGCTAGGGGCGGACGACGTCCCCACCGCGCTCGCCGACACCGATCTGCTGGTCACCGCCACCGGCTGCCCCGCTCCGCTCGTGCTGGCAGAGCAGGTCCGCGCCGCTCGGTCGGCCGCCAGCAGCCGCCCGATGTTCGTGCTGGACCTCGGTATGCCTCCGGACGTCGAGTCGGAGGTCGGCCGACTGGCCGGCGTCACGCTCGTCGACATCGCGGCGCTGGGCCGGCACCTCGCCGAGGCACGAAGACCCGACGACATGCCGGTGGTCCGCGCGATCATCGCCCAGGAGGTGGCCGCCTGCGTGGATGCGCAACGCGCGGCGGAGTCGGGGCCGATCATCGGGGCGATGCGCGCCCGCGTCGACGCGCTCGCCGCATCCGAGATGGTCCGCCTGTCCGGTCGGCTCCCCGATCTCACCGAGCAGCACCGGGTCGAGACCGAGGCGGCCGTGCACCGCATCCTGCGCAAGTTCCTGCACGGGCCCACCGTCCGCGCGCGGGAACTCGCCGCGGACCCCGACGGGCGACTCTACGTCGAGGCGCTGCGGCGGCTGTTCGACCCAGCGGGGAGCGAGGCCATCCGCTGACGGCGCACCGCTCATACCGACGGGAAACACCGAGTTCCCGCGGTCGTGTTCGGCTCGCGGCTCGAGGGCGTGGACCTGTGCCGGCCGGGTGGCCGATCGGCGCGGCGACGTCGGGCCGGAGCGGCGGAGACACTGCGGAACGCTGCCGAGCCCACGCGCGTCTCTACCGGGCACCGCCGCCGAAGCAACTCAGGCGGGGACGGCGAGCGAGAGCGCGAAGTCGCCGGCGGCGTCGGTCCACCAGTGGGTCATGGTCAGGCCGGCGGCGGCCAGTTCCCGCTCCACACCGGCGCGGCGGAACTTGGCCGAGATCTCCGTCCGCAGCTCCTCGCCGGCGGCGAATCGGACCTCCAGGTCGAGTGCGGCCACGCTGACCGTCTGGGCGGTCCGGGACCGCAGGCGCATCTCGATCCACTCAGCCGACGCGTCCCAGAGCGCCACGTGGTCGAAGGCGTCGAGGTCGAAATCTGCCTTCAGCTCCCGGTTGAGCACGGCGAGCACGTTGCGGTTGAACGCGGCGGTGACGCCGGCGGCGTCGTCGTAGGCGCGCAGCAGCCGGGCCGGATCCTTGACCAGGTCGGTGCCGAGGAGGAACGCCTCGCCTGGGACCAGCGTGCCCGCCAGGACGGCGAGGAAGGCCTCCCGCTCGGCCGGCGCCAGGTTGCCGATGGTGGAGCCAAGAAAGGCGACCAGCCGGCGGCCGTCGCGCGGCAGCTCGTCCAAGTGCCGGGTGAAGTCGCCGACGACCGCCTCGACGGCCAGCCCGGGGTACTCCTCGACCAGTGCGGCGGCGGCCGACCGGAGCACGGACGGGTCGACGTCGAAGGGCACGAACCGGCGCAGCGTTCCGGCCTCGCGCAGCGCCGTCAGCAGCAGCCGGGTCTTCTCCGACGTCCCGCTGCCGAGCTCGACCAGCACATCGGCACTGGTGGCTGCGGCGATGCCGGCCGCATGGGTCTGGAGCACCGAGCTCTCGGCGCGGGTGAGGTAGTACTCGGGCAGCCGGGTGATCTCGTCGAACAGTTCGCTGCCGAGCTCGTCGTAGAACCAGCGCGGCGGCAGGGTCTTCGGCGTCGACGTCAGCCCCGCGAGGGCGTCGGCGCGCAGCGCCGCGGTGGTGTCGTCGGGGCCGAGGTGGGTGACGAGGGGGATGGTCATGCGGGTTCCTCCAGTGGCGTTTGCGAGACACCGTCCGGGCCGACCTCGACCAGGTGCCGATCGGGGACGTCGCACCAGCGGCCGTCGTCGTCGTAGGGCTCGCTCGCCAGCGCGGTGCCCTCGGGGGTGGTCAGGATCGAGAGGGTGTCGCCCCAGGTGGTGGCGAGCAGCCGGGTGCCATCGGTGGCGAGGAGGTTGAGCCGGGCGGCGGGGTCGAGCGCCGCCACCTCCCGGAGTGTCGCCGCGAGGCGCGCGGCCCCGCGGGCGAAGACGAGGGCGGCAAGCAGCGCGCTGTCGCAGGCGGATTCCGCCTGCCGCGACGGCGGGAGCGCCGCTCGGTCGACCCTGCCGTTGTGCGAGAGCAGCCAGCGGCCGTCGGTGAACGGCGCGACGGCGCTCTCCTCCATCGGCATGCCCGGCGTCGCCGAGCGCACCGCGGCGAGCACGCAGCCGGAGTTCACCACGGGTGCGACGGAGGCGAACGAAGCGTCGCTCCACAGCGGGCGGGCGGACCGCCAGCGGGCCGGCTCGGCCCGGCCGGGTACGTAGAAACCGACCCCCCAGCCGTCGGCGTTCACCACGCCGTACCGCTGCCGCCGCGGGGCCCAGGACTGCACCAGCAGGGAGGACGGCGGGTCGAGCACGAGGTCGGCCAGGGTCCTGGGCCGCCCCAGCCAGGCGAGGTGTCGGCACATCAGGCGTCCCAGGCCAGCCGGATGCCGCTGAAGATCTGCCGCCGGATCGGGTGGTCCCAGTTGCGGAAGCTCGGCCGCAGGATCGAGGTGGCCACCGCCCACGAGCCGCCGCGCAGCACCCGGTAGTCGCCGTCGAAGAACGGCGCGGAGTAGGTGGCGTACAGCATCGGCCGGAAGCCCGGCCAGGGCCGAAACGGCGAGGACGTCCACTCCCAGACGTCGCCCATCAGCTGCTCCACCCCGTACGCCGACGCGCCCGCCGGGTAGGCGCCGACGGGTGCCGGACGCAGCGCACCGCCCCCCAGGTTGGCCAGGGCCGCGGTCGGCTCGGCCGAGCCCCAGGGGAAGCGCCGGCGGCGGCCGGTGACGGGGTCCCAGGCCGCCGCCTTCTCCCACTCCATTTCAGTCGGCAGCCGGGCGCCCGCCCAGGCGGCGTAGGCCTCGGCCTCGAAGAACGTGACGTGCTGGACCGGCTCGTCCGGTGGCAGGGGCTCGACCACGCCGAACCGGGTCCGGGTGCCGTGGCGGCCCCAGAACTGCGGCCGATCCAGCCCGGCCTGCCGCCGGTGCTCCCAGCCGCGGTGCGACCACCAGCGGGCCGTCGTGTAGCCGCCGTCGGCGACGAAGGCGGCGTACTCGGCGTTGGTCACCGGCACCCGGCCGATGCGGAACCCGGGCACGTCGACCCAGTGCGCGGGCCGCTCGTTGTCCAGCGAGAACGGCTCGTCGGTGGCGTCGACCCCGAGGCGGCAGGGCCCGCCCGGCACGAGCACGGAGGTGCCCGCGACGCCGGGCCGGCCCGAGGGCAGGGGATCACCCGGTTCCAGCAGCGGCGGGCCGGGGCGCAGCTGCAGGGTTTGCAGCATCGTCTCGTCGTGCTGCTGCTCGTGGCTGACCACCATCGCGAAGTCGAACGGGTCGTCGGCCTCGGAGAAGTGGTCGAGCCGGTCGAGCACCCGGCTGCGCACCTCGCGGCAAAACGCCCGCGCCTCCACCGGCGGCAGCAGCGGCAGCCGGACGCGGATGGCGCGCGGGTGGGTGAACGCGTCGTAGAGGGCGTCGACGTCCGGGGGCAGCAGCCCGGGCCGCTGGCCGTCGCCGCGGCGCAGCAGCCACAGGTCCTCCTGCTGGCCCACGTGCGCCAGGTCCCACGCCAGCGGGCTCATCAGCGGGCTGTGCTGGCGCAGCAGCTCCGATTCGTCGTGGTCGGTGAGCAGCAGCGTGCGGTCGCGGGCGGCGGCGAGCTCGGCGGCAAGCCGGCCGGGCAGGTCGGTCATCGATGTCCCTCCGGCAGGTCGATGCCGGCCAGCAGGGCAGCGGCCGGCCCGCCGGTGCGGGCGGCAGCCAGCAGGGCGTCCCCGGGGCTCGCGCCCCGGTCCGCCAGTTCGGCCAGGGCGGTCACTGCCGGGCGCAGCTCGGCCGGGACGGCGTCCAGCGCGGCAGCCAGGCAGGCACGAGCGGCGCGGCGCAGGCCGGCGTCGGCCAGGCCGAATCGGGCCGCGCGATCCCAGGCCCCGGCGACCGGGGCGCTGGCGGCCGCGGCCCGATCGGCGGCGAGGGGGTCGTCCAGCAGAGTGGCGGTCACCGCCGCCAGTGCCGGCCACCACGGCTCCGGTGCGGCGTCCAGGTAGCGGATCTCCAGCCATCCGCGGGGGCGGACCGGCGGGAACAGCGTGGTCAAGTGATAGTCCAGGTCCGCCGGCGTGGGCCGTCGCCCGCCGAGCTCGGCCTCGCCGGTCACCCAGTCGGCGAACGTCGTACGGCCGTGGACCGGTTCCGCCGACCCCCGGCCGGGATCGCGCACCAGCATCACCGGCGCCGACAGCGCGTAGGCGGCCCACCCCGCGGCCGGGTCACCCGAGCCGAGCAGCGGCCCGCACCGCGCCTGGTCCAGCTCGCCCCAGATCCGCTGCCGGGTCGAACGCCAGCCGGTGCTCCGCCCGTCAAGCAGCGGCGAGCAGCCGGAAAGCGCGACCAGCACCGGGCCCAGCTGGTGGGTCAGCGCCACCCGGTCCGGCCACCCGGCGGCGGGGCCCGCGTCCAGGTTGACCTGCAGCGACGCAGTGCTGGTCATCATCGCCAGGCCCGCCGGCGCGCAGCCCACCGCGGCGAAGTGCTCGGCCATCGCAGCGTAGCGCGGGGCCGGGTTGACCCGCCCCGGGGAGCGCAGCGGATCCGCGCCGACCATCGCCAGCGCCAGGCCCGCGTCGGTCAGCGCGCTGGCGAGCACGGCCCGGTCGGCGCGCAGCGCCGCGACGGCTGCCGCGACCCCCGGCAGCGGAGGACTCGACAGCTCCACCTGCCCGCCCGGCTCCACGGTCACGCGGCTCCCGCCCGGGAGCGCCCCCACCGACCCGACGGCGGCGCGGATGCGTCCCCACGGCACTCGACGAGCGGGGGCGGCCGGGTCGACCAGGTGCCCCTCCAGCTCCAGGCCGACTGCCCCGACCGGGCCGGACCACAGCGCGGCGCGGGTCACGTGGTCGACCGCCTCGTCCAGCGCCGACGGTGCGCACGGCAGAGGTGTTCTCGGACTGGGGGCCACCGGGCCCCACCCCCTCCAGGTCCGGACCGGTCGGAATCGACCGCGGGTCGGTGCGGGGGCGGCCCATCACGTGTGGCCGTCCTCGGACCCCATCCTTCACCGCGCGCCGCGGGTGTCAACCGCCCGCTGAGTGCCAGTCGCCCACGGCCCCGGAGGCGGGTCGCGCGAGCCCGGCCGCAGAGCCGACATCCGCCCTGGCCAGGCGTTGCTGAACTCGATCTACAACGCGGTTACCACGAGCCCGGCCCGCACGCGTGAGGCGGCTCGTTGCGCCGGATCGAGCCGACTATCGGCCCCCGAACACCGGCCCTTGCTCACGCCCGACCACCCTCGCGCCCCGACCGGAGAGCAGCAGCGGAAGCGCCGCACGGGCGGGCGGCCCTGCCACGTCAACCGCCCGCGAACAGGATCAGCTCGACATCGACTCGACCCAGCAAGATCGACGGTGGATCGAGGCTCAGTCGTCCACCATGACCTGGTCGTGTCGGGCGTACAACGCGGTGCGCGCGTGTCCCTGCAGCGTGCGCCCGCCGTTGGCCAGGTCCGCGATCTCGGCGAAGAACTTCACGCGGGCGATGCCCGGGGTGTACAGGATGAGGAACGAGGTGGGGTCGTCGGTGTCATTCCGGAAGCCGTGCACGCCGCGCTCGTGGACCAGGGCGAAGTCACCGGCCCGGTACGGCTGCCACCGGCCGTGGGCGTACCCGCCCCGGGACTACCAACCACAGGCCAGAACATGAACGATGTCGCGCGACACCTGTGAACCGTGTCCCGCGACATCGCAATTGAGCGCGTGACGGGAATCGAACCCACACAGTCAGCTTGGAAGGCGTGGGACTCCAGGCACCATCTCGGCTGCTCAGCGCCATGTTGGGCTAGTTGCGTGCCTTCTGCGTGGCCTCAGAGCCACAGGGCCGGCCGGAGGAGCGGCTCCTCGTTGTCGCTCACCCAGCGGCCGGTCGAGCGATGCGGTACGCGGCGCCATTGCTGCCCACGCCGGCCCCGAGGAGCGGGGTCCGTTTGTCCTCCCCGTCCGGGACGGCTCACCGGGCAAGTCGTGCGGGACGGTGGCCGGCGGCATGGATCGAGAAGTGTCAGTCCGCGCAGTCGACCGCGACGGCGAGGGCTTCACAGATCTGCCGTATGCGCGAGTCTGCCAACCGTCCGAGCCGCTCGACGAGGACCGCGACAGAGACGCTCTCGATCGAGTCCAGGTTGACCACGCAGCGGCGGGGGACCGGGTCCTCGCCGGGCTCGAGGCCGACTTCGCTGACGAGGCCGCGGATGGTGGTGGTGCATGGTGCGACGAGTGCGCGCCGGTGTCGGGGGATCACCGCGTCGCGGGAGAGGACCACGACCGGGCGGCGCCCGATCTCGGCCAGCTCGCACCACCAGACCTCACCGCGCGAGGGCAGCGTGGTCACGACCGTCCAGCGGCTTCGCGAAACGACGCCAGATCACCCCACTCGTCTGGTTCGTCGAGCGGGTGTTCGTCGTAGGCGGAGTAGCTCGCCTCGACTTCGGCCGAACGGTGGCGCGCCACCAGCGCGCGCCGCGCCTCATCGATCATGGCGGCGTCGGTGTCACCGGATCGCACACGTCGAGCGGCCTGGAGGAGGTCGTCGTCGACGGTCGTGCTAAGCCGTGTTCTACTCATGCCACAATCATGCCACGAAGTCGTCCCCGGGAGCTGATGACGGCTGCCCACCAGCGCCACGCGGACTGCATCCTTCAACGGCACAGCGTCACCACTGCCAGTCGTAGATGCCGCATCTCACCGATGGCCAACCAGCGGGTCGAGGTGGGGGGTCAGTCGCACGACATCCCCGACGACCCAGACCGCGGGTGGCCGGATCTTTTCCTCGGCCATGGCGGCAGGAAGCCCGGCGAGAGTGGTGCGAAGGACCCGCTGACTGGGCGTCGAGCCGTCGGTGACGACCGCCACCGGCGTGTCGGGCGCCCGTCCATGGGCGATGAGCGCGCCCGCGACAGCGGCTGCGGTCTCCACCCCCATGAGGACGACGACGGTGCCCCGTAGCCGTCCGATGGCAGCCCAGTCGACGAGCGAGTCGGGGTGCCCGGGTGGCACGTGTCCGGAGACCACGACGAACTCGTGCGTGAGGCCGCGGTGCGTCACCGGGATACCGGCCAGTGCCGGCACCGAGACGGCGCTGGTCACACCGGGGACCACCTCGACCGGCACCCCGGCGGACATGCAGGCTTCGACCTCTTCCATCCCGCGGCCGAAGACGAACGGGTCACCGCCCTTGAGTCGCACGACGCGCTTGCCCGCCAGCGCGCGCTCGACCAGCAACGCGTTGATCTGTTCCTGGGCCATCGAGCGCCCGCGCGGCAGTTTCGAGGCATCGATGACCTCGACCTCGGGCGGCAGCGAGGCGAGCAGCGACTGGGGCCCTAGATGGTCGGCGACGACGACGTCGGCCTGGGTGACCGCCTGGTGGCCCCGCACCGTGATCAGGCCCGGGTCGCCGGGACCGCCGCCGACCAGGACCACGCACCCGGTCCGGGCGCCCGCGTCGGCCCGGGTGGCTCCGCCGACGACACCGCCGGCCTCCGCAGCCACGAGATCGCCTGGCCGACCGGCCGGTGAGGTCCAGGGGTTCGACTCGGCACGGTCGTCGACCCGCGCGCAGAACAGGCGACTCCTATCGGCCTCCGCGGCCACCGCCGAGTCCACTGCCGGGTCGCCGGTCGCCGCCACGGCATACCAGGCCCCGTCGAGGTCCCCGGCCTCGTACCGACGTCGCACCCACGTCATGGCCCCGGCCGCGGCGCGCGCCTCCAGTGCCGTGGTCAGTTCCGGGCTGACCACGGTCACCCGGGCCCCGGCGTCCAGCAGCCCGGCCACGCGTCGGTGCGCGACCTGGCCGCCGCCGACCACGACCACTCGCCGGTCGAGCAACGGGAGGCCCACGGGGTACAGGACCCCGGGCCTGTCGTCACCGGCGGTCATCCGCTCTTCTCGGTCACGCCGGCGGAGTCGAACGTCGCGACGTCGCGCAGCGCGCGTGCCGCGCTGGTCACCAGGGGCAGTGACAGGACCGCGCCGGTGCCCTCGCCCAGGCGCAGGTCCAGGCCGAGCAGCGGCCGCAGACCGAGGTGTGCCAGGGCGAAGCCGTGACCCGGCTCCGCGGAGGTGTGCCCGGCCAGCGCGTATTCCAGGGCCGGAGAGCAGAGGGCGGCAGCGACGAGCGCAGCGGAGCCCGCGATCACGCCGTCGAGCAGGACCGGCGTGCGGGAGGCAGCAGCCCCGATGATGAATCCCGCGAGGGCTGCGTGCTCGAGACCGCCGATCTCTGCCAGGACGGCCAGTGCCGTTTCCGGGGTCGTGGGCGGCTCGGTCAGCCGGCTCACGGCCCGGGTGACGACCTCGACCTTGCGGGCCAGTGTCGGGTCGTCCACGCCGGTGCCGCGGCCGGTCGCGGCGGCGGGGGCTGCCCCGGTGAAGGCGCACACGAGCGCCGCCGAGGCCGTCGTGTTCGCGATCCCCATGTCGCCGGTGATCAGGCAGCCCGAGCCGGGTGCCAGCGATGTCGCGACCTCGATACCCACTTCGACGGCACGGCGGGCCTCGTCGGGGGTCATGGCCGGCTCCACCGAGAGGTCGGCGGTGCCGAGCCGCACCTTCCGGTCCAGCAGTCCGTCGGCCGGGTCGAGCGGGCCGGCGACGCCCACATCGACCACGACCACCGTGGCACCGACCTCGGCGGCGAAGGCGTTCACGACGGCTCCGCCGCCGAGGAAGTTGCCGACCATCTGCGCGGTCACCTCCTGCGGCCACGGCGTGACGCCCTGGGCGTGCACCCCGTGGTCCCCGGCGAACACGGCAACAGTCGCGGGGGTGGGGAGGGGCGCGGGACAGCTGCCGGCGATCCCGGCCAGCTGGGCCGCGACGTCTTCCAGGACGCCGAGCGAACCTCGCGGCTTCGTCATCGCGTCCAGTCGCTCGCGGGCGGCCCGCTCGGCGGCGGCGTCCCGGGGGATGACGGCGGCGATGGTGGCACCGAGAAGCGTGTCGGGGAACGGCGTCGGGTGGGTGAGCAACGGTTCTCCTCGGGGACGTGGTGCATGGTCATGACCTCGGCCAGTGCAGCCGAGAAGGCGCGCGAGGTCACCGGGTCGCGGACGGCGATCCGGAAGTGGTCCGGAGTGAGCCCCGGGAAGGTGTCCCCCCGGCGCACCGCCCACCCCCGGTCGCGCAGCGCCCCCCGCACCCGTGCGCCGTCGGGGACGCGCAGCAGCACGAAGGACGAGCAGGGGTCGCCCTCCACCGTCACGCCCGTCGGGAGGGCGTCCAGCAGCGCGGCCCGCCGGCCGGCCAGCTCACGGGCGACCGCGTCGGCCTCCGCGCGGGCTCCCGGAGAACTGCAGGCCTCCAGCGCGGCGAGGGCCGGGGTGGAGACCGGCCAGTGCGGCTGGTGGGCGGCGAGCGCGCCGATCAGGTCTGCCCGCCCGAGCGCGTAGCCGACCCGGAGGCCGGCCAGCCCCCAGGTCTTGGTCAGGCTGCGGACGACGAGCAGACCCGGGAGGTCGCGCCTTCCGGCCATGGACGCCGGCTCGCCCGGGACGGTGTCGGCGAACGCCTCGTCGACCACAAGCACCCGGCCCGGCCGGGTGAGCGCGGCGACGTCTGCCGCGGGGTGCAGCACCGAGGTGGGGTTGGTGGGGTTGCCGAGGACGACCAGGTCGGCGTCGTCCGGGACGGCCCCCGGATCCAGCCGGAAACCGTCATCGGCACTGAGCACCAGGTGGGACACCGGATGCCCCGCCGAGCGCAGCGCCACGTCCGGCTCGGTGAAGGACGGGTGGACGAGGACCGCCTGGCGCGGCGCCAGCGCCCGGGCCAGCAGCACGAAGGCCTCCGCAGCCCCCGAGGTGAGCAGCACCTCGGCGGGATCCCGGCCGTGCGCGGCGGCGACCGCGGCACGCGCGGGGCCGCCGTCCGGATAGCGGGCGCTCTGGTCGAGCGCCTCGTGCAGCACTGTCCGCAGCCACGGCGGCGGAGCGCCGGGCCGCACGTTCACCGCCAGGTCGACCAGCCCGGGGGCGAGCTCGGCGTCCCCGTGGTGACGGAGATCGGTCATGCCGAGACCGCCACCGTGACGCGGCCGACCACTGTCTTCCTCATCACCAGCGTCCCGCCGGCAATCAACGCCGCGGCCTCGGCCACCGACGGCGTCCCCACCAGCGCGGCCACGCGGGTGGACGGTGTGGGAACCGGGACCCTGGACAGCTCCGCCGCGGTGTACCCGGTCAGCGGCCATCCTCGCCGTGCGGCGGCACCCGTGAGGCCCGGCTCCGACGCGCGGCAGTCCACGGTGGCGAGCCGCACGGCGGCGGTGCCGGGAGGGAGGACGGCGTCGACGGCGGCGAGCACCTCGTCGGCGCTGACCCCCGACATCGCGCCGATCCCCACCGTCAGCACATCACCCCTCGGCGACGTAGGCGGGAAGCCCTCAGCGATGGGCATGCTGCCGCTCCGCGCGCCGCGTCGGCCCGGCGGAGCCGGCGGCCGCGCAGGCGGTGACGAACCGGTGCGCCAGTGCGGGCGCCCCGGCCCAGTTCAGGTGCAGGTAGGAGGCGTGCACGCTGCCCGCCGCGAAACCCTCCGTCCCGGCGGCCGACCACCGCCAGGCAGGCGTCGGGCCCGCGACGGGCTCGGCGTGGGTGCGATGGAACTCGTGCCCGCGCACCCGCGTCCCCGCCGCGGCCAGCACCGAGTTCCCGGTCGCGACGGCCGCGCGGTAGCCGAGCGTCAGCCGCGGCGACATCGCCGTCCGCACGTCGAGGACGCCGCACATCGGAACGCCGTCCAGCTCTCGGGCGAGGTACAGGAGGCCTGCGCACTCCGCCGCGACCGGCGCCCCGGCGGCGGCCAGGGCAGCGACGTCGGCACGCAGCGCCTCGTTGGCCGACAGCTCTGCGGCGTAGACCTCCGGGAAGCCGCCACCGATCACGAGCCCCGCCGTCCCGTCCGGCAGGGCCTCGTCGCGCAGCGGGTCGACGGGGACCACCTCGGCGCCGGCGGCGCTCAGGAGCTCGGCGTTCTCCGTGTACCCGAAGGTGAAGGCCGGGCCACCGGCCACGGCGATCCGCGGCCGCCCGGTGACGGGCCGGACCTCGGTGGCCGGATCCCATGCGGCGGCGTCGAGCGGGGGAGCGGTGCGGGCCAGCGCGAGGACGGCGTCCAGGTCGACCCCGTCGGCGACCACCTCGCCCAACCGTCGCACGGTGGTCACCGCCTCCGTCGACCGCTCGGCCGCGGGCACGAGACCGAGGTGCCGGGACGGCGTGTGCAGCTGCTCCAGCCGCCGGATCGCGCCGAGCACCGGCACGCCGGCCGCCCCGAGCGACGCCCGCAGGATCGCCTCGTGCCGGTCGCTGCCGACCCGGTTGAGGATCACTCCGCCCAGCCTGACGCCTGTGTCGAAGGTGGCGAAGCCGTGCACGAGGGCGGCGACGCTGCGGGCCTGCGCGGAGGCGTCCACGACCAGCACCACCGGGGCGCGCAGCAGCGTCGCGACGTGCGCGGTGGAGGCGAAGCCGGGCTCCACCGAGGGGTGGGTCGCCCCGTCGAACAGGCCCATGACCCCCTCGACGACCGCCAGGTCCGCGGGAGCCGGATGCAGCGCCCCGCGCAGGAACAGCGGGGCGACCCGCTCCTCACCGACCAGCCACGGGTCCAGATTCCGGCCAGGGCGGCCGGCTGCGAGGCCGTGGTAGCCGGGGTCGATGTAGTCGGGACCGACCTTGTGCGGCGAGACGGCCAGCCCGCGCGCGGTGAACGCGGCGATCAGCCCGGTGGCGACCGAGGTCTTGCCGGCGTTGCTGCTCGGCGCGGCCAGCACCAGCCGTGGCACCATCCGCCCACCCGAACTCACCATTCGATGCCCCGCTGGCCCTTCTGGCCCGCGTCCATCGGGTGCTTGACCTTGGTCATCTCCACGACGAGATCGGCCGCCTCGATCAGCTTCGGGTGCGCGTCGCGCCCGGTGACGACGACGTGCTGGTTGCCCGGCCGGGAGACGAGGGTCGCCACCACCTCGTCGACGTCGACCCAGCCCCACTTCATCGGGTAGGTGAACTCGTCGAGCACGTAGAAGCGGTGCGCCTCGGCGGCGAGGTCGCGCCTGATCTGCGCCCAGCCCTCCGCGGCGTCGGCGGCGTGGTCGACCTCGGTGCCCTGCCGGCGCGACCAGCTCCAGCCGCTGCCCATCTTGTGCCAGACCACCGGACCGCCCTCGCCGGTCTGCTCGTGCAACCGGCCCAGGGCGGTGAGGGCGTTCTCCTCGCCGACCTTCCACTTGGCGCTCTTGACGAACTGGTACACCGCGATCGACCAGCCCTGGGTCCACGCGCGCATGGCCATGCCGAACGCGGCGGTGGACTTGCCCTTCATCTGGCCGGTGTGGACGGCCAGCAGCGGCCGGTTGCGCCGTTGCCGGGTGGTCAGCCCGTCCTCGGGGACGACCTCGACCTTGCCCTGGGGCATCTCAGGCAGCCTTCCGTAGAGGTGTCCGGCGGGCCTGGCGGACCGTCGCCGCGAGCGCATCGGCTGCCAGCTCCTCCAGGCGGAGGGTCTGCGCCCCGAGGTGGGCGCCCAGGGTTCTGGCCAGTCCGAGCCGGACCGGGCCGGACTCGCAGTCGACGACGACGCCCGCCGTCCCCGCCGCCGCCAGCAGGCCGGCCGCGGCGTGGGCCTCGGCCAGGTGGCTGCCGCCGCGCGCCCCGGTGGCCCGGCCGTCGGTGACGACGACCAGCAGCGGTCGGCGCTGCGGATCCCGCACACGCTCGACCCGCAGCAGTTCGTGCGCGCGCAGGAGCCCGGCGGCGAGCGGGGTGCGGCCGCCGGTGGGCAGGTCGGTGAGCCGGGCCGCGGCGGCCTCCACCGACCACGTCGGCGGCAACGCGACCTCGGCGTTGGAGCCTCGGAACGTGATCAGGCCGACCTTGTCGCGGCGTTGGTAGGCGTCCAGCAGCAGTGAGAGGACAGCGCCCTTGACCGCGCCCATGCGGGCCCGTGAGCTCATGGAGCCGCTGGCGTCGACGACGAACAGGACCAGGTTTCCTTCACGGCCCTCGAGCGTCGCCTGCCGCAGATCCTCGCGGGCGATCCGGAGGCCGGGACCGCGGCGGCCGCGCGTGACCTGGTGGGGCGCGGCGGCGAGGACGGTGTCGATCAGGTGCAGCTTGTTGACGGCCCCGGTGGGGCGTGTCGAACCGACCAGCCGGCCGCGCTCGGACCGGGCCCTGGACCGTCGGCCGGCCGCGCCCGCACCGATGCCCGGCACCTCCAGCCGTCGGGTGCGAAACGGATCGCCGGGCGTCGCGGCCGCCCGCTCCGGCGCCGGCCCGCCGCTGTTCGTTCCGGTACCGCCCTCACCACCGGAACCCCCAGGGACGTCCGGCGTCGACGGCCCTCCAGCGGTACCTCCGTCGTCGACGACGCCGGGAGGCGGGGGAGGGGGCGGGGTGCCGCCGGGCCCGTCGTCCTCGGGGCCGTCGTCCTCGGGGCCGTCGTCCTCGGGCTCGTCGGGCCTGGCGTCGGACAGCGCCTGGTCGAGCGTGTCCTCCTCCAGCCCGGGTGCGTTGAACGGGTTGCGGCGGCGGCGGTGCGGCAGGGCGAGCCGGGCGGCGACCCGGACGTCGTCCTCGGTGACCGCGTCGCGTCCGCACCAGGCGGCGTGCGCGATCGCGGTCCGCGCGGTGACGATGTCGGCGCGCAGGCCGTCGACGTCGAAGGCCGCGCACACCGCGGTCACCTGGCGCAGCGCGCCGTCGGAGAGGACGACGCGCGCGAGGCGGGCCCGCGCGTCGGCGATCCGGGTGGCGAGCGCGGCCTCGTCGGTCGCCCAGGTGGCGGCGAAAGCAGCCGGGTCGGCGTCGTGGGCGAACCGGCGCCGGACGACCTCGGCCCGTTCGGCCGGATCGCGGGGGGCGGCGACCTCGACGGTGAGACCGAACCGGTCGAGCAGCTGGGGGCGAAGCTCGCCCTCCTCGGGGTTCATCGTCCCGACGAGGAGGAACCGGGCCGCGTGCCGCACGGAGACGCCCTCACGCTCGACGTAGGCGGTGCCCAGCGCGGCGGCGTCCAGGAGCAGGTCGACCAGGTGGTCGTGCAACAGGTTGACCTCGTCGACGTAGAGCACCCCGCGGTTGGCGGCGGCCAGCAGGCCCGGCTCGAACGCCTTGACCCCCTCCGTGAGTGCGCGCTCGAGATCGAGGGCGCCCACGACGCGGTCTTCCGAGGCGCCGACGGGCAGCTCCACGAGGCGCGCTGGGCGGGTCTGACCAGCAACGGCGCTGTCGTGCGGGCCGTCCGGGCAGCCGGGGTCGGGCGCGGCGGGGTCGCAGGCGAACCGGCAGCCCGGGACGACGTCAACCGGTGGCAGGACGGCGGCCAGGGCGCGGACCGTCGTCGACTTCGCCGTCCCCTTCTCCCCGCGCACGAGGACACCGCCGATGGCGGGGGAGACGGCGTTGAGGAGCAGCGCCAGGCGCATGTCGTCCATGCCCACGACGGCACCGAACGGATAGGTCATGCAGATCGATCGCGCATCGCGCGTCCTCTCCCCGGGTGTCCACGCCCGGAGGTGGCAGGGACGACGGCGAGAGTCTCCTGGCTCCCGGATCGACGCCCGCCCCCGACCTTCCCGCTCGGGAGGGTCGAGACCCTCAGTCGCAGTGGCCGAACGTGGGGGTGGGCTCCCCGGTCACAGTGGCGGGACCGCGCCCGGAATCGCACCGGGCTTCCTCCACTGCCGTCGTGTGTGGCGCCGCCATCAGACCACGGGCGCGGTCGGGGCTCGTCACCGGGCACCCCCGGCCCCGGGCGGAAGCAGTGGCAGGCCGTCGGGAGCGCCGTCCTCCAGCAGCCTCTTCAGCGCGCCGGTGTCGGCGTGCTCCTCGACCAGGTCTCCCAGCCGGTCCAGCTGGGCCTCCCGGACGGCGGCGAAGTCCGTGCCGGGGGCCGGGACGAATCGCCGCCCGCTGTGCCGCGCGACCTCGGTGAGGAACGCGCGGCGGAACCCGTCGTTCTCCAGCGCGCCGTGCCAGGTGGTGCCCCAGACCGAGCCGGAGCGGGCGCCGTCGAGGAACGGCTCCGCGCCGTCGTCGACGCTGACCACGCCGTGGTGGATCTCGTAGCCGTGCACCGGCTGCCCGAGCGCGGTGCCGACCGGGCGGCCGAGCGTCTTCTCGCGGCCGAAGCGCACCTCGGTCGGGAGCAGTCCGAGCCCGGCGACCGTGCCGGTGCGGGACTCCACGTCGTCGGTGATCGTCCGGGCGAGCATCTGGTGGCCGCCGCAGATGCCCAGCACCGGCCGGCCCTCGGCCGCGCGGTGCAGGACGGCGTCGGCGAGTCCGGTCTCCCGTAGCCACGCGAGGTCGGCGACCGTGGCGCGCGTGCCGGGCAGCACCACGAGGTCGGCGTCGGCCAGCTCCTCGGGGCGGGTGGCGTAGCGGACGAGCACGCCCGGCTCGGCGGCCAGCGCGTCCAGGTCGGTGAAGTTGGACAGCCGGGGCAGTCGCGCCACCGATACGCGGAGGACCTCCTCGCCGTGCGGCGGGCCCGTGGCACCCCGGGCGGTGCCGACGCCGAGGGAGTCCTCGGCGTCGAGGTCCAGCCCGCCCAGCCACGGGAGGACGCCGAGCGTCGGCCGCCCGGTGAGCGCCGCGAGCTGCTCCAGGCCCGGCTGCAGCAGCCGCACATCGCCACGGAACTTGTTGATCAGGAAGCCCGCGACCAGCCGCTGGTCGTCCGGGGGCATGAGGGCGACGGTGCCGTAGAGCGCCGGGAAGACGCCGCCGCGGTCGATGTCGCCGACGACGACGACCGGGAGCTGCGCGGCGGTGGCCAGCCCCATGTTGGCGATGTCGTCGGCCCGCAGGTTGATCTCGGTGGGGGAGCCGGCGCCCTCGCAGACCACCACGTCGAACCGGGATCGCAGGTCGGCCAGGCAGTCGAGCACCTGCTCCCGCAGGGCGGCCTTCAGGTGCCGGTAGGACAGCGCGGTGACGTCGCCGACCGCGCGGCCGAGGACGACGACCTGGCTGGAGTTCTCGCCGCCGGGCTTGAGCAGGACCGGGTTCATCGCCGCCTCGGGCGCGACCCGGGCGGCGGCGGCCTGCATGACCTGGGCGCGGCCGATCTCCGCGCCGTCTGCGGTGACCATCGAGTTGTTGCTCATGTTCTGCGCCTTGAACGGGGCCACCGACACGCCCTGGCGCACCAGCCAGCGGCAGATGCCTGCGGTGACCACGGACTTCCCGGCGTCCGACGTGGTGCCCGCGACCAGCAGCGCCCCGCTCACGCCGGGCTCCCGCGCCGGGCCAGCCGGGTGGCTGTCGCGAGGGCCGCGGCCGACAGCCACACCGCCCGCGACAGCCGGACGGCACGGGCGATGTCCGCCGTCCCGGGCCGGGGGCCGTCGCCCAGCTCCGGGCGTTCCTCGACCCGGCTGCCGTAGACGTTGCGGCCGCCGAGTCGCACGCCGAGCGCTCCGGCCATCGACGCCTCGCAGCGGCCCGCGTTGGGGCTGGGGTGCGCGGCACCGTCGCGCCGCCAGGCCCGCAGCGCCCCGCTCGCGGAGCCGCCGGCCACCGGGGCGCAGGCCGCCGTGAGCGCCGCGGTGAGCCGGGCGGGCAGCCAGTTGGCGACATCGTCCAGCCGCGCGGCCGCCCAGCCGAAGCGCTCGTACCGGGCCGACCGGTGCCCGACCATCGCGTCGAGGGTGTTCACCGCCCGGTAGCCCAGGAGCCCCGGCAGCCCGGCCACCGCACCCCAGAACAACGGGGCGACGGCGGCGTCGGCGGTGTTCTCCGCGACCGACTCCACGGTGGCCCGGGCCAGCTCCGGCTCGTCGAGGCCGCTCGGGTCCCGCCCGGCCAGGGAGGGCAGGACGGCGCGGGCGGCGGGCAGGTCCCGGGCCCGCAGCGCGGAGTACATGTCCCCGGCCGTCCGGCCCAGCGAGGTGCCGCCCAGCACCGTCCACGTAGCCGCGGCGGTGACCACGGCACGGGCGAGGGGGTGCCGCCGGGTGGCGCCCTGCAGCCCGGCGCCCACGCCGGCCGTCGCGACGGTCAGCGCGAGGGCGTACCCGGCACCGACCACGCGGGAGTCCCGCCAGACCCGGCGTTCGAGGGCGGCCGCGACGCCGCCGAACCCGGCCACGGGGTGGGCCCGCCGGGGGTCGGCCAGCAGCAGATCGGCCACCGCGCCCAGGGCCAGCCCGGCCGCGGTCGGTACGTGTCCTGCCGGCGTCCTCACGCCCCCATCGTGTCAACCCCGGAAAGCCGCCCGTCCCTAGGATCGGCGGACATGGCCCTTCCCAGCTCTGCCGACGGCAGCCGGACGCCGATCGTGGTGGTCGGCATCGGTGCCGACGGCTGGTCCGGGCTCGCGCCGGCGTCATCGGCGGCGATCGAGCGGGCCCAGGTGCTCGTGGGCAGCGCCCGCCAGCTCGCGCTGGTGCCGGCATCGGTGCCGGCCGAGCGCGTGCCGTGGCCCTCGCCGATGAGCGCGGCGCTGCCTGGGCTGTTCGACGAGCACGCGGGCCGGGCCGTGGTCGTCCTCGCCAGCGGCGACCCGATGCTCTCGGGCATCGGCACGACGCTGACCCGGCTGCTGGGCGCGGAGCAGGTCCGGGTGATCCCGTACCCGTCGTCGGTGTCGCTGGCCTGCGCCCGGCTGGGCTGGGCGGTCGAGGAGACGACGGTGGTGAGCCTGGTGGGCCGGCCGCTGGACCTCCTGACCCCTCACGTGACCCCCGGGCGGCGGCTGCTCGTGCTCGGCTCCGACGGGGAGACGCCCGCGCAGGTCGGCCGGTTGCTGACCGACCGTGGTTACGGGGCCAGTGCCATGACCGCGCTCGCGCAGCTGGGCGGGCCGGGCGAGCGCGCCCAGACCGCGACGGCCGCCGGCTGGCCGGGCGCGCCGACCGACCCGCTCGTGGTGACCGCGATCGAGGTGGTGCCCGATCCCGGGACCGTCGCGCTGCCGACCGTGCCGGGCCTGCCCGACGAGGTGTTCGACGACGACGGGCAGCTCACCAAGCGCGACGTCCGCGCGGTCGCGCTGGCCAGGCTCGCCCCGCTGCCCGGCCAGCTTCTGTGGGACGTCGGCGCCGGTGCCGGCTCGATCGGCATCGAGTGGATGCGCACGCACCCCTCGTGCCGGTCGGTCGCGGTGGAGTCTCAGCCCGACCGGGCCCGGCGGATCGGCGCGAACGCCGCCCGGCTCGGCGTACCCGGCCTGCAGGTCGTGGAGGGGCGCGCGCCGGAGGCGTTGGCGGGCCTCCCCGGGCCGGACGCCGTCTTCGTCGGTGGCGGAGCCACGACGCCCGAGTTGCTGGACGCCTGCTGGGCGGCGCTGCGGCCCGGCGGCCGGCTGGTCGCGAACGCGGTGACGGTGGAGAGCGAGGCGGTGCTGGCCGGCTGGTTCGCCCGCGTCGGGGGCGAGCTGGTGCGGATCGCCGTCCAGCGGGCCGAGCCGGTCGGCCGGTTCACCGGCTGGAAGCCCGCGATGCCCGTGACCATCTGGAGCGTGTGGAAGTGACCGTGTTCTTCATCGGGGCCGGCCCGGGGGCGCCTGACCTGATCACGCTGCGGGCCGCGCGCATTCTCGCCGCGGCGCCGGTCTGCCTCTACGCCGGCGCGCTGGTGCCGCGGGAGCTACTGGACACCGCGCCCCCGGGTGCCCGGCTGGTCGACACCGCCGACCTCGACCTCGACGCGATCACTTCCGAGCTGGTCGCCGCGCACAAGGCCGGCCTCGACGTCGCCCGGCTGCACTCCGGCGATCCGTCGGTCTACAGCGCGATGGCCGAGCAGATGCGCCGGCTGGACGCCGCCGGCGTGCCCTACGACGTCGTCCCCGGAGTGCCCGCCTTCGCCGCGGCCGCGGCGTCCCTGAGGCGGGAGCTGACCGTGCCCTGCGTCGGGCAGACGGTGATCCTGACCCGGACGTCGGCTCGCTCGACGCCGATGCCGCCGGGGGAGGACCTCGCCACCCTCGGCGCCTCGCGCGCGACGCTGGTGCTGCACCTCGCCGTCCAGCGGATCGCCGAGCTCGTGCCCGAGCTGCTGCCCAACTACGGCGCCGACTGCCCGGTCGCGGTGGTCGCGCGGGCCAGCCGCGACGACGAGCTGGTCCTGCGCGGCACCCTGGCCGACATCGCCGAGCAGGTCGAGGCCGCCGGGGTGAAGCGGACGGCGATCGTCATCGTGGGCTCGGTGCTGGCCGCCGGGGAGTTCCCCGACAGCCACCTGTACTCGACGACGAGATGCCGTTCCTAGGCGCGCCCCACCACGGTGCCGGCGCGGTCGATCACCACGACGTCGACCTCGACCGGCGCTTCCCGGAGCACGCTGAGCGCCGTCGTCCGCGCGCCGGCCGCCACGAGATCGCCCAGCGGCAGCCCCACCGCCTGGCACTGCTGCAGCGCGTCCAGCGCGGTGTTGGCGCCGCGGACGCCCTCGACGAGCCGCGCCGGCCCGCCGGCGGCGCGCACCAGCTCCGCCAGCGCGTCGGTGTCGACCTGCGAGCGGGCCGAGTGCAGGTCGAGGTGGCCCTGGGCGAGCTTGGTCAGCTTGCCGATGCCGCCGGCGACGGTCAGCCGCGGGACGGGGTGCCGACGCAGGTACTTGAGCACCGCGCCGGCGAAGTCGCCCATGTCGAGCAGCGCGTCCTCGGGCAGCCCGTACAGCTCGGTGACCACTCGCTCGCTGGTCGAGCCCGTGCAGCCGGCCACGTGGGTGTGGCCGACCGCCCGGGCGACGTCGATGCCGCGGCGGATCGAGTCGATCCACGACGAGCACGAGTACGGGACGACGACACCCGTCGTGCCGAGGATCGACAGGCCGCCGACGATGCCCAGCCGGGGGTTCCAGGTCCGGCGGGCCAGCTCCTCGCCGTGGGCGACGGAGATCTCGACGACGACGTCGCCGGTGCCGCCGTGCCGGGCCGCGACCGCCGCCACGTGCTCGGTGATGAACCGTCGCGGCATCGGGTTGATAGCCGGTTCGCCGACGGCCAGCGGCAGGCCGGGTTTGGTCACCGTGCCGACCCCCTCGCCGGCGCGGAACGTCACCCCGCTGCCCGGCTCGCCGGGCGTGACGAGGGCCGAGACGAGGGCGCCATGGGTGACGTCGGGGTCGTCGCCGGCGTCCTTGACGATGCCGGCGCTCGCCGCGCCGTCCTCCAGCCGCTCGGTGGCCAGCGCGAAGGACGGGTGCTTGTCCTTCGGCAGATCGATGGTCACCGGGTCGGGGAACTCGCCGGTGAGCAGCGCGGTGTAGGCGGCGGTGGTCGCGGCGGTCGCGCAGGCGCCCGTGGTCCAGCCGTAGCGCAGCCCGGTGCTGCGTTCGCGCCCCGCGTCGGTCACCTGATCAGCATGCACGGGCGCCTGGCGTGACCGGGCGGGTGCTGGTTCTCGGTGGCACCGGCGAGGCGCGGCGGCTGGCCACGGCGCTGGTCGACGACGGCGTCGACGTGCTGAGCTCGCTGGCCGGACGGGTCGCCGATCCGCTGTTGCCACCGGGCGAGGTGCGTGTCGGTGGTTTCGGGGGCGTGGCCGGGCTCACTGCCTGGCTGCGGGCTCATCCGACGGCCGCGGTGGTCGACGCGACCCATCCCTTCGCCGCGGCGATGACGGCGCATGCCGCCGCGGCGTGCGGCCTCACCGGCGTCCCGCTGCTCCGGCTCCAGCGCCCGGGGTGGACGCCGCGGTTCGGGGACGACTGGCGCCGGGTCGACTCGCTGGCCGAGGCCGCCACCGCGGTGGCCGGCTTCGAGTCGGTCTTCCTCACCACCGGGCGGCTCGGGCTTGCTGCCTTCGCCGGGCTCACCGCCCGGTGCCTCGTACGGTCGGTCGACCCGCCGGAGCCACCGTTGCCGCCGCGCGCCACCGTCGTCCTCGCGCGCGGGCCCTTCACCGTCTCCGACGAGCTCGCGCTGATGCGGCAGCACCGCGTGGACGTCGTCGTCACCAAGGACAGCGGCGGTGCGATGACGGCGGCCAAACTCACCGCCGCTCGCGAGCTGAGGCTGCCCGTGGTGCTGGTCCGCCGGCCCCCGCTGCCGGCCGGCGTGCCCACGGTAGCCACGGTCGAGGACGCGCTGGCCTGGCTACCCGACCGGTGAGCCGCGTCGACTCTCCGCTTCATGATTCGAGAATCTTAAAGGACTGCGTCGACTGAAGGACCTCCTCCTGGTCAACATTCGAGTAAGTTGGAGGGCGTGGCGCTCACCCCTCAAGACCTCTTCACCTCCACGGAGGTCTCGTCCGTCGACTTCTGGGACGCGGTGGGCAAGGTCGAACACGAGCGTCTGGACTTCAAGTCCCGCGTACCCAAAGGTTTGTCCGACACCTTGGCGGCCATGGCGATGACCACTGGTGGTCTCGTCGTCATCGGCGTGGACGACGACCGGAACATCTCGGGCGCGCGACTCGAGCAGGCGGTCTACGACGGAGTAATGACCGCAGGCCATGACGTAGAAGTGTCGCTGAGCACTCACGAACTGCTGGTCGGCGGTGTTCCTGTCGTGCTCATCGAGGTTCCGGCAGTCAGCGGGCGCTTGGTCACCACACCCAACGGTCGGGTTCTCCGCCGGGTGGGCTCGTCGAACCACCCCCTCCGAGGTGACGCGCTGGCTCGATTCGTACGAGCAGTAACCCTGCATCCGCGCGAAGATGATCCCGTTCCGAGTGCTGGAGCCTCCGATATCGACCTCGACGCGCTCAACCAGCTCCTCGCGGCGCAGAAGCGCCCTAGAGCTACTCGGCGCACTGCCTTGAAAAGCATGGCAGAGCTTGGGCTGGCCGTAGACCGAGCTGGGAACTGGGTGCCGACCGTGGCCGGGGTCGTTCTGGTCGGTGCCACTCCGGATGCACACATCAAGGGTGCGCGGGTCCAATTCGTCGATCGGCAAGGTGCTGCATCCCGAACCGGAGCGTCAAGGTCAAGGCACACGCTGAGCGCTCCCTTGTCTCGACTAGTTGAGGACCTTGTCGCCCTCATCGAGAATTCGGGAGAGCGGCACGAAGCGGTGGTGGGGCTACGTCGCGAAATCATTCCCGTCTTCCCTCGCGAGGTGCTTCGTGAAGCGTTGCTCAACGCCCTGGCGCACCGGGATTACCAGCTGTCGGGCGGAACGGTGGACGTCACCTTGTTCGCTGACCGCTTGGAGGTGCGTAGCCCTGGCGGACTAGCAGGGCACGTGACCCTCGAGAACCTCAGAGACGAACACTTCTCTCGAAACTCGCGACTCATGGGCGCTCTGAAGAGCCTCGAACTGGTCGATGAGTTCGGGGAGGGCGTGGATCGCATGTACGAGGGGATGGCGGGACGCCTCCTGCCGGAACCGACCTGGTCCGCGACCGACGCCTCCGTAACGGTCGTCCTCCGCAGCGAGTCGCCCGTCAGTCTCGATGACCAGGTGTGGTTGTCCATGCTCAGCGCGACGCAGATGACGGCCGACGAGCGGCGCGTCCTGGTGCAAGCTCGTCACGAGGGGCGGGTTACTCGGCGCAGTGTTCGAGCACTTCTGGGGCCAGACGTCGACGTCCCGGCGCTGCTTCGCGGAATGTTCTTCAAGGCTCTTCTCGTTCAGGTCGGAGAACGGGGAGGGACCTACTACGAGCTCAGTCGCGAAATCGTGGCCCGCGTGGGTTCGTACGGCATCGCGGCACAGGCCCGGCGGCGGGAACAGCTTGTTCAGCTCGTGCAGACGCGAGGGCGGCTGTCGGTGGCCGAGGCTGCGGAGGAACTCGACGTTCCCCGCGAGATTGTGAAGGGCCTACTGGTTGATCTCACGTCAGAGGGTCTGATTCGAGCGGTTGGCAAGACAAGGGCCCGCGTTTATGTGCCAGCCATCGACCCGCAATCGGAATAGATGCGGTCAGCGCTCGCTCGGGTAGTTGCGCGGGGTCCAGACCCGCCCAGGCGGGCTGACCCGGGTCTGCGATGAGCCGACGAGGACCAGGCAGCGCATGTCGACCGTCTCCGGGTCCAGGTCGCCGAGCGTGGTGACCGTGAGATGCTCCTCCGGTCCGCCGACGTCGCGACCGACGACGACCACGGTGTCGGGCGACCGGTTCTCCAGCAGCACCTTCTGCGCCTCGCCCAACTGGTGCGGCCGGTGCTTCGACCGCGGGTTGTAGAGCGCGATCACGAGGTCCGCGGCGGCCGCGTGCCGCAGCCGGTCGACGACGACGTCCCACCGCTTGAGGACATCGGATAGCGACAGCACGCAGAAGTCGTGGCCCAGCGGTGCCCCCACCTTGGCCGCCACCGCTTGCGCGGCGGTCAGGCCGGGCACGATCCGCACCGGGACGCCGGCGAATTCCGGCCGGTCCGCGACCTCGAGCACGGCCGCGGCCATCGCGAACACCCCCGGGTCGCCGCTGGAGACCACCGCCACGCGCCGTCCTGACCGGGCGAACTCCAGCGCGTGCGCGGCCCTCTCGGCCTCGACCCGGTTGTCGCTGGGGCACCGCTCCTGGCGGGGGTTGGCCGGCACCCGGTCCAGATAGGGGCCGTACCCGACGAGGACGTCGGCCGAGGCGAGCGCGTCGGCTGCCTCCGGGGTCGTCCAGGCGCGCGAGCCGGGACCCAGCCCCACGACGACGACCTCGCCGCCGTGCCCGTCGCCGGCCGCCGGGTGGTACGGCACGGCGACCGGGTCGGTGAGCGCGCTGGGTAGCAGGGCGAGGGAGAAGTAGGGGACGCTCGCGGGGTCGACGTCGGCCAGCGGCATGGTCCGCTCGCGGTCGGTGGTCGCCCGCTCCACGTAGAGCGCGCGGCCGAGCGCACCGGCGCGCTCGAACGCCTCTCGCACCTGCGGAAACGTGCGGCCGAGCTTCATCACCGCGGCGGAATCGGTGGTGGCCAGCCACTCGGCCAGCTCCTCGGCCGGCAGCGTGCCGGGCAGCACGGTGAGTACCTCGTCGCGCTCGACGAGCGGCCGGCCGACGGCCGCGGCCGCCCCGCTGACACTGGTTACGCCCGGCACGACCTCGGTCGGGTACCGGTGTGCGAGCCGCTTGTGCATGTGCATGTAGGAGCCGTAGAAGAACGGGTCGCCCTCGGCGAGGACGACGACGTCGCGCCCGGCGTCGAGGTGAGCGGCCAGCCGGGCGGCGGCGTTCTCGTAGAACTCGTCGATCGCGCCCTGGTAGCCGCCGGGGTGGTCGGTGGTCTCCGTGGTGACCGGGTAGACGAGTAGCTCCTCGATCTGGCCCTCCCGCAAGTAGGGCGCAGCCACCCCGCGGGCCACCGACCGGCCGTGCCGGGCCGCGTGGAAGGCCACGACATCGGCGGCGCCGATGAGCCGGGCGGCCTTGACCGTGACCAGTTCCGGGTCGCCCGGGCCCAGCCCCACCCCGTACAGACGCCCGGTCATTCGACGTCGCTCGCGATCGCATTCACGGCGGCCGCCGTCATGGCGCTGCCGCCCCGCCGGCCGCGCACGACCAGGAACTCCAGGTCGGAGGCGGCCAGCGCCTCCTTGGACTCCGCTGCGCCGATGAACCCGACCGGGATGCCGAGGACGGCGGCCGGACGGGGGGCGCCGGCGGCGACCATCTCCAGCAGGTGGAACAGCGCGGTCGGGGCGTTGCCGATGGCGACGACGGCGCCATCGAGCCGGTCGCCCCACAGCTCCAGCGCGGCGGCGGTGCGGGTGGTGCCGAGCCGGGCGGCCAGTTCCGGGGTGCGCGGGTCGTTGAGCGTGCAGACGACGTCGTTGCCCTTCGGCAGCCGGCGGCGGGTCACCCCAGAGGCGACCATCTGCGCGTCGCAGAGCACCGGCGCGCCGGCGTCCAGCGCGGCACGGGCCCGTGCCACGACGCCGGGGGAGAAGCCCAGGTCGCCCACGAGGTCGACCTGCCCGCAGGCGTGGATCATGCGGACGCCCACCCGCGCCACGTCGGCCGGCAGCCGGCCGAGGTCGGCCTCGGCACGGATGGTGGCGAACGACTGCCGGTAGATCTCGGCGCCGTCCTTCTCGTACTCGTACATGCGGTGCGCGGGTCTCCGTCGGCTCGGGAAGTGGCGGCACTGTGCCGCAGCGAGGCTACGTCGCGCCATACCGCCGCCGTCCCGCGGACGGAGCCGCTCAGGACGCGGGAGGGCCGATCCGGTAGCCGGCCGGGGTCGCCACGACGTCCAGGACGCCGCCCGCCGGGCGGCCGCAGCGGCGCTCGCAGCCGGCCCAGTGCTGACGCGCGCCGCCCCCTGGCAGCAGGCCGGTAGAGACGGCCCGTGTGGCGTCGGCCCGGACGTCGGAGAGCGACTTCGCGCAGCCGGGGCGCCCGGCGCAGGCGGTCACCTGCAGCCATGGGCTGCTGGGGTCGAGGACGAGCCCGGCGGCCGACAGCTCGCCGGCTGCTGCCCCGCCTGCCAGGTCCGGGACCACGACGCTGCGCCACGGCGTCACCTGGAGGTCGGTGTCGGCGATCCCGGCGAGCAGGTCGGCCTGTTCGCCGGAGAGCCGACCCAGCGGGACGACCGCGACCAGCGCCGTCCGCCCGTCGTCCTGCGCCACGGCACCGGCCGGGCCGGACAGGGGCGCAGTCGGGACCGGGACGGTCTCGTGCCGGGGGCCGCCGAGGGCGGCGGCGATCCGCGCCGGTCCCTCGACCAGGTCGGCCACGCGCCAGGCGGTGCCGCCCTGGGCCGAGCGCTCGTCGAGGAAGGCGCGGGTGGCGGCGAGCGCCAGGGGAACGGCGCTGTCCGGGGTCGTGCGCAGCCCGGTGTCGGAGCCGGCGAGCAGGAGCGCCACCGTGCCCGCGTCGAGGGCGAGCAGCGCGACGTCCGCGCCCAGGCCGGCAACGTCGCCGCGGCCGTCGTCGAAGGTCGCGAGGAACCGGCCCGGGAGTGCGGCGAGCGACAGGTCGGCGCACAGCCCGGAATCGAAGGCGGCCACCCACGGGCGGACGTCGAGCACGCCACCGGTCCGGCCGCTGAGCACGCTCGCCAGGACGTTGCGCGCCGTCTCGTGGGGGGCACTGGGCAGCAGGCCCGCGGCCGCCAGTCGGTCGCCGAGCTCGCTCTCCGAGCCCGGCCCCAGACCGCGCAGCTGGACATTGCCGCGGCTGGTCAGCCCCAGCGCGCCATCCCCGAGGACCCGCGCGGCCTCGCTCAAGACGCGCAGCTGGGCGACGGTCAGCGTCCCACCGGGGATCCGCACGCGTGCCAGCGCCCCGTCGGCGGCCGCGTGGGTCTGCAGCGCGCCGGGGCAGGCGTCGGCCCGGGTGCGCGGCGTCAGGGGGGCGGTCATGGCGCTGCCGAGGCTACGTCGCCCCCGACGGGTCGTCCGCCGCGTCGGCCAGGATCCGGTGGCAGCGGACGGGGCGGGGAGAGGCGCGGCCGGTCAGGCTGCCGATGCGGTCGCACGTCGGGTCGGCGCGGGCCACGATCAGGTCGGCTCGACACCGGTGCACTCGCCGGCCGTGCGTACGTGCGCCGTCGACCACCGGGACGAGGAGGAGACCGACCATGCAGAACGACTTCTACACGCCCGAGGTGCAGGGAGCCTACGAGCTGCACGACATCGGGGACTTCGACCTTGAGGAGGGCGGCAGCATTCCCGGGCTGCAACTGGCCTATGCGACGTACGGCGAGCTGAACGAGGCGAAGGACAACGCCATCCTCATCCCCACCTGGTTCAGCGGCACCCACCAGACCTGGGAGTTGGCCTACATCGGCCCGGGCCGGGCGCTGGACCCGTCGCGGTGGTTCATCGTCGTCGTCAACCAGATCGGGAACGGCCTGTCGACGTCGCCGCACAACAGCACCGGCCCGATCGCGATGTCGAAGTTCCCCAAGGTACGCATCGGCGACGACGTCCGTGCCCAGCGTCAACTCCTGGTCGACCGCTTCGGCATCGAGCGGCTCGCGCTGGTCGTCGGCGGCTCCATGGGTGCCCAGCAGACCTACGAGTGGGCGGTCCGCTTTCCCGAGATGGTGCTCAGGGCGGCCCCCCTGGCCGGGACGGCGCAGAACACCCCCCACGACTTCCTGTTCACCAAGACCCTCATGGACGCCATCACCTCCGACCCCGGGTTCCAGGGAGGGGAGTACTCCTCGCACACCGAGGTGGCGGACGGGCTCCGCCGCCACGCCGACATCTGGGCCGTCCTCGGACTGTCGACGGAGTTCTGGAAGACCGAGTTCTGGCGGGGCATTGAAGTGGGCGACACCCGTTTCGCCACGACGGAGGACTTCCTGGAGAACTTCATCGAGGCGGTGTTCCTGCAGATGGACCCGAACGCTCTGCTGACGATGGCGTGGAAGTGGCAGCGCGGCGACGTCGCCCGTCACACCGGGGGAGACCTCGCGCAGGCTCTCGGCCGCATCACGGCGAAGACGTTCGTGATGCCCATCGACGAGGACATGTTCTTCCCGCCCCGGGACTGCGCAGCCGAGCAGGCGCTCATCCCCAACAGCGAGTTGCGGACGCTGCCCAGCGTCTGCGGTCACTTCGGCCTCTTCGGCTTCGAGCAGAGCTACCTGGCCGAGGTCGACCGGAACCTCTCCGACCTGCTGGAGACACCCGTCTGATCGCAGCGGCGGGCGCAGGTCGGCGGCCGGGTGCCGGGCGACGAGCGGTAGCGTCGTCGCGATCACGGCAGTGCAGCGAGGAAGCCGGTGCGAGCCCGGTGCGGTCCCGCCACTGTGAGCCCGGAGGACCGGGCGAGCCAGACACTCCGGCTGCCGTGCCCGACGACCCGGGGCGCGGACCCCGATTGAGGTAGCCCGTTGAGCGAGCAGCCCGTCTTCACCCTGCTGTCCACCAGTGACACCGACCTGCTCTCGGCCCGCGCCAGCGGCGCGGACTGGCGGCTGGGAAACCCGGCCCGGCTCGGCGACGCGGGCATCGCCGCGCTGGTCGAGGGCAGTGCGGTGGTCGTCGTCCGGATCCTCGGGGTGCGGCGGCAGTACGAGGAGATGCTCGCCCCGCTGCTGGCCGGCCCCGCGCCCGTCGTCGTCCTCGGCGGTGAGCAGGTGCCCGACGCCGAGCTGATGGAGCTCTCCACCGTGCCCATGGGCCTGGCCACGGAGGCGCACGGCTACCTCGCGCAGGGCGGTCCCGACAACCTGACCCAGCTGCACCGGTTCCTGTCCGACACCGTGCTGCTCACCGGCGAGGGCTTCGAGCCGCCCTCGGTCGCGCCGGACTGGGGCGTGCTGGCCCGCGAGGCGCGCACGACCGCCGGCCCGCGGGTCGCCGTTCTCTACTACCGGGCGCACCACCTGGCCGGGAACACCGCGTTCGTCGAGTCCCTCTGCACGGCGATCGAGGACGCCGGCGGCCAGGCGCTGCCAGTCTTCACGGCCAGCCTGCGCACCGTCGATCCCGGCCTGCTGGACACGCTGCGAACGGCGGACGCCATGGTCGTCACCGTGCTGGCGGCCGGTGGCTCGCGCCCGGCCACGGCACAGGCCGGGGGGGACGACGGCGCCTGGGACGTCGGCGCGCTCGCCGCCCTCGACATCCCGGTGATCCAGGGCCTGTGCCTCACCCGGTCCCGGGCCGAGTGGGCCGCCGACGACGACGGCCTCTCGCCCCTCGACGTGGGCAACCAGGTCGCGATCCCGGAGTTCGACGGCCGGCTGATCAGCGTGCCGTTCTCCTTCAAGGAGACCGACGACGACGGCCTGACCTCCTACGTCGCCGACCCCGAGCGCGCCGCCCGCGTGGCCGGCACCGCGGTCGCCCACGCGCGCCTGCGGCACACCCCGCCGGCCGAGCGGCGGGTCGTCGTGATGTTGTCGGCATACCCGACCAAGCACGCGCGGATCGGCAACGCCGTCGGCCTGGACACGCCCGCCTCCGTCGTCCGGCTGCTGGCCGCCATGGCCGGCCAGGGCTACGACATCGGCCCGTTCGACGGCCCGGATGCGCTGCCCGGTGTCGCCGACCTCGACGGCGACCGGTTGGTGCACGCCCTCATCGCCGCCGGCGGGCAGGACGCCGACTGGCTGACCTCCGAGCAGCTCGAGGGCAACCCGGTGCGCATCCCCGCCGCCGAGTACCGCGCGTTGTTCGACACCTTGCCGGCCGACCTGCGTGACGCCATGGTCGCGCACTGGGGCGAGCCCCCGGGCGCGCTGTTCGTGGACGGCGACGACATCGTCTTCGCCGCGCTACGGGCCGGCAACGTCGTGGTGATGGTGCAGCCGCCGCGCGGCTTCGGCGAGAACCCGATCGCGATCTACCACGACCCCGACCTGCCGCCGTCCCATCATTATCTCGCGGCGTACTGGTGGCTGCGCTCGGTCTTCGGTGCGCACGCCCTGGTGCACGTCGGCAAGCACGGCAACCTCGAGTGGCTGCCCGGCAAGACGGTCGGGATGTCGGCCTCCTGCGGCCCGGACGCGGCGATCGGCGACCTGCCGCTGATCTACCCGTTCCTGGTCAACGACCCCGGCGAGGGCTCCCAGGCCAAGCGCCGGGCCCACGCCACGCTGGTCGACCACATGGTGCCGCCCATGGCCCGCGCCGACACCTACGGCGACATCGCCCGGCTCGAGCAGCTCCTCGACGAGCACGCCAACGTCGCCGCGATGGACCCGGCCAAGCTGCCCGCGGTCCGCGCGCAGATCTGGACCCTCCTGCAGGCCGCCAAGCTCGACCACGATCTCGGGCTCAACGAGCGCCCCGAGGACGACCACTTCGATGAGATGGTCCTGCACGTCGACGGCTGGCTGTGCGAGATCAAGGACTCGCAGATCCGCGACGGGCTGCACGTCCTCGGCACCCCGCCGGCCGGCCAGAACCGGGTGGATCTCGTGCTCGCGATGCTGCGCGCGCGGCAGATCTGGGGGGGAGCCGTCGCGCTGCCCGGCCTGCGCGAGGCGCTCGGTCTGACCGAGGACGGCTCGGCGGGTCTGCACGCCACCGACGCCGTCGAGGCGCAGGCCACGGCGCTGGTAGCCGGCATGGAGGCGCGCGGCTGGGTGCCGGCGGCCGTCAAGGACGTGGTCCGGGAGGTGCTCGGCCGGGACGACGAGGGCGTGGCCGCGGTGCTGCGGTTCGCCGTCGACGAGGTCGTGCCCCGCCTGGAGCGGACCACCGACGAGCTGGACGCGACGCTGCACGCCCTCGAGGGCGGCTACGTGCCGGCCGGCCCCTCGGGCTCGCCCCTGCGCGGGCTGATCAACGTGCTGCCGACCGGCCGCAACTTCTACTCCGTCGACCCCCGCGCGGTACCGTCGCGGCTGGCCTGGGAGACCGGGCAGGCGATGGCCGAGTCGCTGGTGGAGCGCTACCGCAGCGACACCGGCGACTACCCGCGCTCCGTCGGGCTCTCTGTGTGGGGCACCTCGGCGATGCGCACGTCCGGTGACGACATCGCCGAGGTGCTCGCGCTGCTCGGCGTCCGCCCGCTGTGGGACGACGCGTCGCGCCGGATCACGGGACTCGAGCCCGTCCCTCTCGAGGAGCTCGGCCGGCCGCGGATCGACGTCACCGTGCGGATCAGCGGCTTCTTCCGCGACGCCTTCCCGCACGTGGTGACCATGCTGGACGACGCGGTGACGCTGGTGGCTTCGCTCGACGAGCCCGACGACGTCAACTTCGTGAAGGCGCACGTCGAGGCCGACCTCGCCACGCACGGCGACCGGAGGAGGGCCACCACCCGGGTGTTCGGCTCCAAGCCGGGTGCCTACGGGGCCGGGCTGCTGTCGCTCATCGACAGCCGCAATTGGCGCGGCGACGCCGACCTCGCCGAGGTCTACGCGGTCTGGGGTGGCTACGCCTACGGCCGGGATCTCGACGGCGTGCAGGCCCGGCCGGACATGGAGGCCTCCTACAAGCGGATCGCCGTCGCGGCCAAGAACGTCGACACCCGCGAGCACGACATCGCCGACTCCGACGACTACTTCCAGTACCACGGCGGGATGGTGGCGACGGTCCGCGCGCTGACCGGGACGGCGCCGGCGGCCTACATCGGCGATTCCACCCGGCCCGAGCAGGTGCGCACCCGCTCGCTGACCGAGGAGACCTCGCGGGTGTTCCGGGCCCGCGTGGTCAACCCGAAGTGGCTGGAGGCGATGCGCCGGCACGGCTACAAGGGCGCCTTCGAGCTGGCCGCCACCGTCGACTACCTGTTCGGCTATGACGCGACGACCGGCGTGGTCGCCGACTGGATGTACGAGAAGCTCGCCCAGACGTACGTGCTCGATCCGGAGAACCGGCAGTTCATGGAGAAGTCCAATCCCTGGGCGCTGCACGGGATCGCCGAGCGGCTGCTCGAGGCGGTCGACCGGAAGATGTGGGCCGAGCCGGATCCGGCGCTGCTGGCCGAGCTCCAGCAGGCCTACCTCGACACCGAGGGCGACCTGGAGGGTGGGGACACCCCGGCCCAGCAGGGGGCCCCGGCCTGACGGGTGGTCAGGGCCAGAGCGCCGCGGCGGCGAGCAGCGCCGCCGCCGTCGCGGTCTCGCCCATCGCCCCCATCACGTCGCCGTTCACGCCGCCGAGCCGGCGCCGCCCCCGGCGGGACACCACCTCGGCCGCGAGCAGACCGACCGCGGCGGCTCCGGCGAGGGCGCCCGCACGAGCCGGGTCGGCGCCGGTGGCGGGCGCGAGGAGTGCGACCGCGGCCAACGCGCAGCCCAGCAACCACCGGCGGGAGACTGTTCCGGCGACCGCGCGCCCCAGGCTCGAGCCCTCGGCGACGGCCATCCCGGGCAGGCCGGCCCGCGCCATCGCCAGCCGGGAGGTGACGACCGCGGCCCACAGCGGGAGCCACCCGTCCTCCCCGGCCAGGAGAGTGGCGAGGCAGGTCACCTGGAGCAGGAGCACCAGCACGAGGGTGATCACGCCGAACGGGCCGACGTCGCCCCGGCGCATCACCTCGAGCGCCCGCTCCCGACCCCGCAGCGGACCGAGCCCGTCCGCGGTGTCGGCGAGCCCGTCCAGGTGCAGCCCGCGGGTGAGCAGCGCGAGGACGCCTACGGCCAGTACCGCACCGGTACCGGGGGACACCCACCGGCTGCCCGCCAGGGCCACGCCCGCGGCGATCCCGCCCAGGCCCAGCCCGATGAGTGGCGCCCACGGCAGCACCCCCCGTGTCGAGGCCGCTGCTCGGGCGGGCACCGGCAGCACGGTGAGCAGCGCGGCGGACTCGAGCGGCCCGGTCCACCTCATCGCACGTCCCGTGGGGGAACCGGATACCTCCGGCGCGCTCACCGCAGGCGCTGCGGGAGGCCCGCGACGACGAACCAGACCTCGTCCGCGCTGCCGGCCAGCCGCTGGTTGACCGCCCCCAGGACGTCACGGAACTGACGCCCGGAACGGGTCTCGGGGATCACGCCCAGGCCCACCTCGTCGCTCACCGCGACGACGTGGGCCGGTGTCGTCGCCCAGGCCTCGACCAGGGCGTCGCACCGTGCGGTGAGCCGGTCGCCCGCGCCCGGCTCGTCGCTCCAGCTGCCGGCGTCGTCCATCAGCGCGGCGACCCAGGTGGTCACGCTGTCGACGAGGACCGCACCCTCCCGCAGCAGGGCCGAGGGGTCCGTCGTCTCGACCGTCGTCCACGACGACGGCCGGCGGGCACGGTGGGCCGCGATCCGCGCGGCCCACTCGGCATCCTCGCCGGCGGAGCGGGAGGTGGCGAGGTAGGTGACGTCGGTTCGGCCGGCGAGCAGCGACTCGGCGTGCACCGACTTGCCCGACCGGCTGCCGCCGAGGACCAGGATGCGGCTCACGGGCATACCTCCAGCCGGGTCACCGAGCCGTTGTGCGGGGTGACCGCGGGCATGGCTTCGGGCCCGAGCCCGGCCGCCACCGCCTGTGCCGCCCGAATGGTGTCGCCGTGGGTCACGAGCGCGATGACGTCCGCCGGCGGCTCGGCGCACAGCTGACCGAGGTAGGCCGCGACCCGGCCGTGCAGCTGCGCGAGGCTCTCGCCGCCCTCCGCGGCCCAGTGCGGGTCGGTCCAGTCGACGAGGTCCCAGAGTTCGCGCGAGGGACGGCCCTCGAGGACGCCGTACCCCTGCTCGCGCAATTCGGGCGCGGTGGCGAAGCGCAGGCCCGTGGCTCGCGCGCAGTACTCGGCGGTCTGGGTGGCCCGCACCAGATCGCTGGACAGCAGTGCATCGGGTCGCAGGGCCACCAGTTCCCGCGCGGCGCCGGCCGCCTGGACGTGGCCGAGCTCGGTGAGCGGTGGGTGCGGCGTCTGCCCCTGCATCAGGCCCGCGGCGTTCCATTCGCTCTGACCGTGGCGGACGAGCAGCAGGGTGATCGCGGCGGCCATGGTGGGTGGGAGCCTAGCCAAGCCCCCGAGGCGGTTCCGAGCGTGCTCGTGGTCGGTGGCGGGGTGCGCGGTACCCTCCGCTGGTTCGTGCCGATCCACCACGGGGGAATCTCATGCGGCTGCGTCGTCTGCTCGCCCGAGCCGTGTCCACGGCGGTCGCCGTCCTCGCCGTGGGCGCGCTGGGTGTGGCACCGGCCGCCGCCATCGCGAACGGCGTCGCGGCACAGGAGGGGCAGTTCCCGTTCGCGGTGCAGCTGCGGCTGGATGACATCACGCGATCGGACGGGACGACGTACGACAGCGCGTGCTCGGGTGTGCTCATCTCCCCGACCTGGATCATGACCGCCGGTCACTGCTTCCACGACGGGAACCGGAATCGTGTCAGTGGGGCACCCCGTTACGCAGCGACCGCTCGCCTCGGGACCGCCAACACCACGGACCCCGCCGCCGGCGTGACCCGGACCGTCGAGTGGGTCGAGCAGTCCGGCGTCAACGACATCGCCGTGGCCCGGCTCGACGCCCCGGTCGACGGCATCGCCCCGCTCGACCTGAACACCCAGGCGCCGAGGAAGGGGCAGATTCTGACCTTCGCCGGCTGGGGCGCGACCAGCAGCGCGGGCGCGCCCAGCGACCAGCTCTACTGGGGCGAGGTCAAGGTCAGCGCCGTCAAGACGGTCGACGTCCTGGTGAAGGGTTACTGGCCCGCGCCCACCACGAGTGCGTGCCCGTACGACTCGGGCGCGCCCTACTTCGCGACTCCCAGCGGCTCGAGCCCGATCCTGGTCTCGGTGGAGAGCGGCGGCCCGAACTGCCCCCACCGGCTGCAGGAGACGACCGCCCGGGTCGATGTCGTCGCCGGCTGGGTGAGCTCCGTGGTGACCGACCTGCCCTGACCACGGGGCGCGCGTTCCGCGAGCTGCCGCGTCGCGTCGAGGCCGGCACAGCCGGTCCGATCCCGGGTGCCTGGCTGCCCTACAGTGGTCCCGCCACCGCGGGAGCCCGGCGTACCGGGCTGAGAAGACGGCTGAGACGGCCGCTGACCGCCACAACCTGATCCGGTTCGTACCGGCGTAGGGAGGGGATCCCCGTGACAGCTCCGTCCACCACCTTCACAGGCAGCCGCAAGACGTACCTGGCGGGCCCGCGTCCGGACATGCGGGTACCGATGCGCGAGGTCGTGCTCAGCACCGGCGACTCCGTCGTCTTGTACGACACGTCGGGTCCGTACACCGACCCGGCCGCAGAGACCGACGTCCGCACCGGGTTGCCGGCCGTGCGCGCGGCGTGGATCGCCGAGCGCGCGGACACCCAGATCTATGAGGGACGACCGGTCCGAGCCGAGGACGACGGGCGCCGTCCCGGTGACCTGCGCAACCTCGACGCGGTCTTCGGGGGCGATGGCCGCCGCCCCCGGCGGGCTGTCGGCGACGCGGCCGTGACGCAGCTCGGCTACGCCCGGCGGGGTCTGATCACCCCGGAGATGGAGTTCATCGCCGTCCGGGAGGGAGTGTCGGTCGACACCGTGCGTGCCGAGGTCGCCCGAGGCAGAGCGGTGATCCCGGCGAACGTGAACCACCCGGAGTCCGAGCCGATGATCATCGGCCGGGAGTTCCTGGTGAAGGTGAACGCCAACATCGGCAACTCGGCCGTCGCTTCCTCCATCGAGGAGGAGGTGGACAAGATGACCTGGGCGACCCGGTGGGGCGCGGACACGGTCATGGACCTCTCCACCGGCCGCAACATCCACAGCACCCGCGAGTGGATCCTGCGCAACTCCCCGGTGCCGATCGGCACAGTGCCGATCTACCAGGCCCTGGAGAAGGTCGGCGGAAAGGCCGAGGAGCTGACGTGGGAGGTCTACCGCGACACCGTGGTCGAGCAGTGCGAGCAGGGCGTCGACTACATGACCGTGCACGCCGGCGTCCTGCTGCGGTACGTGCCCCTCACCGCCCGGCGCAAGACCGGCATCGTCAGCCGCGGGGGGTCGATCATGGCGGCCTGGTGCCTGGCCCATCACCAGGAGAACTTCCTCTACACCCACTTCGCCGAGCTCTGCGAGATCCTGCGTGCCTACGACGTCACCTTCTCCCTCGGCGACGGGCTGCGGCCGGGTTCGGTGTACGACGCCAACGACGAGGCGCAGCTGGCCGAGCTGCGCACCCTGGGTGAGCTGACCACGGTGGCCTGGGACCACGACGTCCAGGTGATGATCGAGGGCCCGGGCCACGTGCCGATGAACAAGATCAAGGAGAACGTGGACCTGCAGCTCGACCTGTGCCACGAGGCGCCCTTCTACACGCTGGGCCCGCTCACCACGGACGTCGCGCCCGGCTACGACCACATCACCTCGGCGATCGGCGCGGCGATGATCGCCTGGCACGGGACGGCGATGCTCTGCTATGTGACGC
This sequence comes from Blastococcus jejuensis, assembly GCF_039534705.1. Lineage (NCBI taxonomy): Bacteria > Bacillati > Actinomycetota > Actinomycetes > Geodermatophilales > Geodermatophilaceae > Blastococcus > Blastococcus jejuensis. The sequence goes on along the minus strand of NZ_BAAAVV010000003.1, from coordinate 234,790 downwards.
CCAAGGAGCACCTGGGACTGCCCGACCGGGACGACGTCAAGGACGGGATGATCGCCTACAAGATCGCCGCCCACGCCGCCGACGTCGCCAAGGGCCACCCCGGCGCTCAGGCGTGGGACGACGCGCTGTCCGACGCCCGGTTCGAGTTCCGCTGGGAGGACCAGTTCACCCTGGCCCTGGATCCCGACACCGCCCGGTCGATGCACGACGAGACGCTGCCCGCGGCGCCGGCCAAGACGGCGCACTTCTGCTCCATGTGCGGCCCGCACTTCTGCTCGATGCGCATCTCGCAGGACGTGCGCCGCTACGCGGAGGAGCGGGGGCTGACGTCGGAGGAGGCGATCGAGGCGGGGCTGAAGGAAGGCGGCCGAGTTCACCGCGCACGGCGGCCGCATCCAGCTGCCGCTGGCGACGTAGCACCGTGACCCCGGGCGAGCGGGTGTGGCCCCGGCCGGTGCCGCTCGTCGGTGACGGGTCGGCCGCCTCTGAGCGAGCTGCCGACCCCACCGGCTGGGCGCTGACACCGGGTCTCCGGGCGGGGCTGTACGAGGCCATCGGGGCCCGGCGCGACGTCCGCCGGTTCCGGCCCGACCCGGTGCCCGGTGAGGTGCTGGACCGGGTACTCGGGGCGGCCCATGCCGCCCCGTCGGTCGGGCACAGCCAGCCGTGGCGGTTCCTGATCGTCCGCGACCCGGAGGTCCGGGACCGGGCAGCGGTCCTCACCGACCGCGAGCGGCTGCGCCAAGCGGCCGGACTCGACGCGGACGCGGGCCGCCGCCTGCTCGACCTGCAGCTCGAGGGCGTCCGCGAGGCCCCGCTGGGGATCGTCGTCTGCTGTGATCGGCGCACCCCGGCAGCCGGGGTGCTGGGCCGGGCCACGTTCCCCGACGCCGACCTGTGGAGCTGCGCGGCCGCGATCCAGAACCTGTGGCTGGCTTCCCGGGCGGAGGGGCTGGGCGTCGGCTGGGTCACCCTCTTCCGCCCGGAGGACCTGGCCGCGCTGCTCGGCCTGCCCGACGGCGTGGTCACGCTGGGCTGGCTGTGCCTCGGCTGGCCCGACGAGCGCCCGCCGGCGCCCGGGCTGGAACGCGCGGGCTGGTCACGGCGGCTCCCGCTGTGCGACGTCGTGCTCACCGACCGCTGGCCCGACGATGGCGGGGCGCCCCCCGCGCCGCCATCGCGAATGCGCGCGCCCGACCAGCTCGCGGTGGTCGGCGCCCGGGACGAGGCGGACCGGCTGCTCACCGTGCCCGGCTCATTGGGGGTGTTGGACCGGGCGATCGACCGCGCCGTGGCGCTGGGCCGCGGTGCGGCCGCCGGAGGGGTGCTCCTCCTGGCCGCCGCGGACCATCCCGTCGCGGTGCACGAGGTCTCTCCCTACCGCTCGTCGGTCACCCGGGACGTGCTGGACGCCGCCGTCCACGGGACCTCGCTCGGCGCCGTCGCCGCCCGATCGGTCGGCCTGGAGCTGCGGATCGTCGACGCAGGGGTGGCCGGGACACCCGTCCCCGGTGTCACGGGCCTGCGGCCGCCGGGACCCCGCGGGGACCTGGTGCACGCGCCGGCGATGACGCTCGCGGACACGCACGACCTCGTCGAGGCCGGGCACCGGCTGGGGAGGGACGTGGGCGCGACCGGCATCGTCGCGCTCGGGGAGATCGGCGTCGCGAACACGACCGTGGCGGCCGCCCTCGCCTGCGGGCTGCTCGGTGCCGACCCCGCCGCGGTGGTCGGTCTCGGATCCGGCGCGGACGCGGCAATGCTCGAGCGCAAGCACGCGGCGGTGTCCGCCGCGGTGGACCGGGCACGACGGGCGCACCCGACGTTGGGTGCGGACCCGCTGCTCACCCTGGCCGAGCTCGGAGGCCCCGAACTGGCGGTGCTCGCAGGGGTCGCACGAGGTGCAGCGGAGGCGAGCGCGGTCGTCGTCCTCGACGGCTTCGCCGTCTCACTCGCGGCCCTCGTGGCGGTGCAGCTCGAACCTGCCGTCCAGGCCTGCCTGGTCGCCGGCCAGCGCAGCCGCGAGGGCGGGCATGCCCTCGTGCTCCAGCACCTGGGCGTCGAGCCGCTGCTCGACCTGCGGATGCGCGCCGGCGAAGGCGTCGGTGCGGCGTTGGCCACCGGCCTGCTCCTCGACGGCCTCGCGCTGCGGCGCGGTGCCGCGCGGGCCGACCACTGACGCGCCGGTCAGTCAGGCCAGATCCCGGCGAAATGGTGCACCGGACCGTGGCCGGAGCCGATGTCGAGCCCATTCCCGGCCCGCAGCGCCCGCTGCAGGTAGTCGCGGGCGCCGTCGACGAGCACGGGCCACCCGGCGCCTGGCCTGCAGGCCGCGAGCGCGGCGATCGCCGAGGAGAGCGTGCACCCGGTGCCGTGAGTCGCGGTCGTGGGCACCCGCGGGCGCCGGGTGACGTGCACGCCCTGAGCGGAGGCCAGCACGTCGACGCTCTCCTCGCCGCCGAGGTGCCCGCCCTTGAGCAGCACGGCGCGCGGTCCCAGCGTCAGGAGGGCGACGGCCTGCTCCGGGAGGGCGTCGACGTCGGTGGCCGGGGCGACGTCGAGTAGTGCCGCGGCCTCCGGCACGTTCGGTGTGACCAGGTCGGCGAGCGGCAGCAGCTCGTCGCGGACGGCGGACACCGCGGCCTCGTCGATCAGCCGGTCCCCGCTCGTGGCGACCATCACGGGGTCGCAGACGACGGGGCCGGGACGGCGCTCGGCGAGCACGGCGGCCACCTCGCGCACCACCTCGGCGGTGCCCAGCATGCCGAGTTTGGTGGCGTGCACCTCGACGTCGTCGAGCAGGGTACGCAGCTGCAGCTCGACGAACGCGGCCGGGACCGGATGGACCCCGGTGACCCCACGGGTGTTCTGCGCGGTCAGCGCGGTGAGGACGGCGGTGCCGTAGGCGCCCAGCGCGCTGAACGTCTTCAGGTCTGCTTGCACGCCGGCGCCACCGCTGGGGTCGCTACCGGCGACGGTGAGGGCCACGGCGGTCACCGGTACACCTCGGCGGGCACGCCTCGGGAGAGTTCTCGACGCAGCTTCCGGGCCGCGGACGCCGGGTCGGCCGCCGCGCAGAGGGCCGACACCACGCAGATGCCGTCGACCCCGGTGGCCGCGACCTCTGCGGCCCGGTCGGCGCCGATGCCACCGATGGCCACGGCGGTCAGCCCCCCGGCGCGGGCGGCGGCCGCCAGCTCGCGGGTCCCGTCCAGGCCCAGAGCCGGTCCGGCATCGGGCTTGGTCGGCGTTCCCCACACCGGGCTCACGCCGACCAGGTCCAGCGTCCCGGTCGGCAGTGCCAGGGCGGCAGCGATTTCGGCGGGCGACGACACCGACAGGCCGAGCAGCCGTCGGGGGCCGATCAGGGCCCGCACCTCGGTGGCCGGCAGGTCCTCCTGGCCAACATGCACGCCGTCGGCGGCGGCCAGCAGCGCGACGTCGACCGCGTCGTTCACCACGACGGCCACCCCCGGGACCTCCGCGACCGCCTCCTGCACCGCCCTGGTGAGGGCGAGCAGGTCGCGACGGGAGGCGCCCTTGTCGCGCACCTGCACCGCGGTCACCCCACCGGCCACCGCCGCCCGGACGACGTCGGCCACCGGCCGCGGCGCGCACAGCTGCGTGTCGGTGACCAGGTAGAGCGTCGGGTCAAACGGCGGTCTCATCGGGCGACGCGCACGTCTGCCTTCGCCAGCGCGTCGGCGTCGACCGCGTCGAGTGCGTCGAGCCACGCGGCGGCGAACGTGCCCGGTCCGGCGGCCGTCGCCGCGGCTCGTTCCGCGGCGAGTGCCACGTGGGCGTGGGCGGCGACCGCTCCGGTCAGCGGGTCGTCGGTGGCGGCGACGTAGGCGGCGACGAGGGCGCCGAGCGCGCACCCGGCACCCGTCGTCCTCGTCAGGAGCACCGAACCGCCACCCACCCGGACGGTTCGCGTTCCGTCGGTGAGCAGGTCGACCTCCCCGCTGACGGCCACCACGCCACCGGTCCGCCGGGCCAGCTCGGCGGCGGCGGTGGCGGCGTCATCGGTTCCCGCGGTGCTGTCCACGCCCCGCCCGCCCGCGCCTGCGCCGGCGAGCGCCATCACCTCCGAGGCGTTCCCGCGCACCACAGTGGGACGCAGTGCCAGCAGCTCGTCGGCCAGCGTGGTGCGGTAGGCGAGGGCGCCGACGGCGACGGGGTCGAGGACCCATGGCGTCCCCGCCGTCCCGGCGGAGCGCGCGGCGATCCGCATCGCCTCCGCGGTCCGCTCGTGGACGGTCCCCACGTTCACCAGCACCGCGGAGGCGACGGCGGCGAAGTCGCCGGCCTCCTGCGGGGCGTCCACCATCGCGGGTGCGGCGCCGACGGCCAGGAGCGCGTTGGCGGTGAGGGCCTGGACGACGGTGTTGGTCAGGCAGTGCACCAGGGGGGCGGTCGCGCGCAGCGCCTCGTGGACGGCGCGCAGGTCGATCAGTTCCGTGCTGGATCCGGACATGCCGGTGACATCCCTTCGCCAGTGTCAACTGGAGCAGGTTCGACGGGTGTGTTCTCAGTCCCGGGCGGGACACCCCGTGCCACGTACGCCGCGAACGTAACAGCCGCCCGGGCGCGTGCAGCCTCGGACCCTGGCGGTAGCCTGCCCGGCGTATCGCGGGAGCCCATCCGAGTGGGCTGAGAGGGCGGCTAGGGCCGCCGACCGTTCGAACCTGTCCGGGTCATGCCGGCGTAGGGAGGCAGTTGTGCGTGCTGTGCGGTTTCATGAGGTCGGTCGGCCGCTGGGGACGGAGGACGTCGAGCCGCCCCGGCCAGGCCCGTGGGACGTGCTGATCGACGTGGCGGCGGCTGGGGTCTGCGGCACCGAGCTGCATTTCGTTGACGGGTTGCTCACCCCGGGCCGGAGGCCGATCACCCTCGGCCACGAGGTCGCGGGGATCGTCGCCGAGGTCGGCGAGGCCGTCGAGCACGTCCAGCCCGGTGACCGGGTCGCGGTGCACTACCTGCATGCCTGCGGCCGCTGCCGGTGGTGCCGCACGGGGGACGACCATCTCTGCGACGCCCCGCTGGGCTTCCTGGCCTTCGGCACCGACGGCGGGTTCGCCGAGCAGCTCGTCGTCCCGGCGTCGGCGACCGTGCCCGTTCCCCAGGGACTCGACCTGGCAGAGGCGGCCGCTCTCTGCTGCAGCGGCACCACGGCGCTCCACGCGGTCGACGTTGCCGGGATCACCGCGGGCGCCACGGCGGTGGTCTACGGCAGCGGTGGAGTGGGCCTTGCGCTCGTGCAGGTGCTCAGGGAAGCCGGAGCGCGACCCATCGCCGTCGCCCGCAACCCGGAACGGCTGGCACTCGCGCGGGAGCTGGGCGCCGAGACGACGGTGAACGCGGCCAGGGAGGACGTGGTCGCCGCGATCCGCGCGGCGACCGGCGGGGCTGGGGCCGACGTGGTCTTCGAGCTGGTCGGCACTCGGGTCACGGGTGCGGCCGCGCTGGCGTCCCTCGCCAAGCGTGGCACCCTGGTCTATGTCGGCTACAGCTTCGATCGGGTGGAATTCGACCCGCTGTCGCTCGTCGTGCCGGAACAGCGCATCGTCACGTCGGTCGGCAACCGCCGCTCCGAACTGGTGGAGGCTCTCGACCTCGCCGCTCGAGGTCGGCTCATCACGCGGGTGACGCGCTACCCGCTGGGCGACGTCGGGCGGGTGCTCGACGATCTGCGCGCCGGCCGGGTGCTCGGCCGCGCCGTGCTCATCCCGTGATCGGTGGGCGGGCCAGCCGGTCGACCAGCCAGCCGCCGGCCAGGCCCAGGGTCGTCCACAGCACCGCGAGCTGCCCCAGCGAGGCGACCCGGAAGTCCCACACCATCGCCGCGGGCACGTCCGCGGCGATCGGGTCCGGATTGGCGGGGATCAGGACGAGAATGGTCCCCAGGAGCAGGGTGAGCGTCCCGACGGCGGCGGTCGCGGTCGCCGCGGGACTGACCGCCCGGCTCTGCAGGAAGCTGACCAGTGCCGCGACCAGCATCGCGGAGACGATGCCGCTCAGGAGGACGGTCCCGTAGATCGCCGTCCGGGTGCCGACGGTCGCGGGGTCACCGAGGGCAGGCGGATTGGCCGGGATCTTCAACGCCGGCAACAGGGCGAAGATGCCGAAACCGATCCCGGCGAGCAGGCACACCCGGGCCAGGTCCGTCCGGCCGGGCAGCCGGTGGCGGACCAGCGCATAGACGCCCGTGAAGACCACCGCCAGCACCACGCCGGCCAGCAGGGTCCCGAGGAAACCGCCGACCAGCTGCTCCGCGCGACCGAACAGCTCCTCGGCGTGGTCGTGGACGCCCCCACCGGCTGCCGCACGAGCTTCCTCCAGTTCGAGGGCCGGCTCGATCGCGCGCTCGGTGACGAGGAGGGAGTAGACCCCGGAGAGCGTCCCGGCGATCAGCCCGGCCAGGACCATGCGGCCGAGCAGTGGTCCGAAGCGCGGCGCCTGCAGCGTCGGGGAGCGGTCCAGGGTCCTGGTCATGCCCGTCGCCTCAGTGGCAGGGCATGCCCAGCGAGTGCCGGGCGTCGTGGAAGAACTCGTGGGCTGTGTCGCCGAACTGGGCGAGAACCGCACCATTGTCCTGCGCGACCAGGTACAGCGCGAAGAGCGCGAGCAGCGAGAGCGCCCAGGCCCAGGCAGGGACGTGGATCCGGGTATCGGCGGAGGACGGCTGGGCGTGCTGGAGGGAGGTCATGCGGGAGGAGTCCTTTCATCCATGCCTCGTGGAATGCAGCAGTACGAGCCGCAGCAGGTTTCCTGACTCCCGGATCGATGCTCGCCCCGACCTTCCCAGCCGCCGGTGTGGCGACCAGTGGTGTCGTGGGGGTCCGCTCCCCGGTCACAGTGGCGAGGACCGTGCCGGTATCGCACCGGCTTCCCTGACACTGCGGCGCCGGTGACGCTACACCCGGTCGGCAGGGGCTTCACGGGCCGTCCGTCGCTTCACCTTCGCGCGTCGAGGATGCAGTCACCGCAGGTGCCCGCGTCGGGCAGCCGGTAGCACAGGCAGCAGGACCGTCGCACGAAGGAGCCGTCCTCGCGTCGCCGCCCCGTGCCCTCGAGGGGCCCGGAGCGGAGCAGCGCGTCGAGGACGGCGTCCGCCCGCGCGGCGAGCTCGGGACGAGCCACCCCGGCCATCCGCAGGGCACCGGCGACGGCGGACGTCACGTTGCCGTCGAGCAACCGGGGAGAGACGGAGCAGACGGCCCGCACCGCGGCAGTGAGTGGGCGGACAGCGGGAGTCAGCCAATGGAGATGCAACGCGTCAGCCAGTTCCTCGGCGCTACCGACGGCGACTGCTGACGTCGCCGACAACGCCAGGGGGAGGGGGTTCGCACCTGTGAGGTGGACGTGCACGTTCTCGACCGGCGTCACGGGCAGGACGCCCGACAGCAGCGCGGCGCCCAGCAGCGGCGAGACCAACCGGGCGACCAGTCCGAGATGGGTGAGCGACGCGACCACGGCAGGCTCGATGTCCGGCACCGGCTTCCACGCGGCGAGCGCGGCGTGGACCTCCTCGGTGCGGAAGCGGAGCGCCTTCGGATCGGTGCTCAGCGCAGCCCAGGACGTCCAGTCGGGTGACGGGTGATCGTCGACCCGGAAGAAGGGTCCGAGCGCTCCGGCCGCAGCCAGTGAACGGTCCACGCGCTGATGGCCGAACGGGAGCGCTGTCACTCGGTCAGCATGCCCGGTGTCAAGGGGAGCGGGCTGTCACCGTCTACTTCTACCGGGCCAGGACGTTTGGTGACGACGGTCGGGCTTGAACGAAGAGGACGTCCGTTTCCCGCGCCTGGTCTGATGGAGGCTCTCATTCGCGGGAAGCACGAGAGTCATGGCGGCACCGCGAACCGCCCGGACGCGTCTACGGGTCGCGGGACACCTGTCGGTGTCCCGCGACCGCGGTGGAGCGGGTGACGGGAATCGAACCCGCGTAATCAGCTTGGAAGGCTCGGTTTCTCCGCGTTCCTTCCCGCTGGTCAAAGGCTTCCTCGCCCTACCCCGTGCCTTCTACGTGCCTCGGCGGATCCCGGCCGAGGCGCATACCTGTACTGCCCCGCTGCTACTTCCGGAGCGATGGGGCTTTCGGCTACCTCGTGCGGACCAAGCTCCCTGGGCGACGGTCGCGCGCCGGAGTGGGCTGGGGTCGTGGCGGAGACGTTGACCGAACGGACGAGCGACCACCACGGCCTGGCGGCGCACGAGGTGCTGCTGCTGCTGGAGAGCGACCCGGTCGACGGCCTGAGCGAGGCCGAGGCTGAGAGCCGGCTGCGACGGTACGGACACAATGTGCTGCCGGCGGCGAAGCCGGACGGGCCGCTGGTCCGGGTGCTGCGGCAGCTGAACTCACCGCTGGTGCTGATCCTGATGGTGGCAGGGGTGGTCACAGCGGCCCTCGGCGAGCCGGTGGACTCCTCGGTGATCTTCGGCGTGGTGTTGCTCAACACCGTGGTCGGCTATCTGCAGGAGACGAAGGCGCAGGCGGCGCTGGATGCGCTGCGCGGGATGGTGCGTACCGAGGCGCGCGTGGTGCGTGAGGGGCGCTCGTACCGGGTGCCCTCGGAGGACGTGGTTCCCGGGGACCTGGTTCTGGTCGAGGCCGGGGACAAGGTGCCCGCCGATCTGCGGCTCATCCGGCTCTCTGAGCTGCGAGCCGACGAATCCGCGCTGACCGGGGAATCGCAGCCTGCGGTCAAGGACGAGGTGGCCCTGCCGGTGGAAACCCCGGTCGCGGACCGGCGCAACATGCTTTACGCCGGAACCCTGCTCACCAGCGGGTCCGGAGCCGGGGTGGTGGCGGCCAGCGGCGCGGAGACCGAGCTCGGTGAGATCCACCGCCTGGTCGGCGCCGCCGAGCCGCTGGCCACGCCGCTGACCCGCAAGATCGCCCGGTTCAGCCGGATCCTGACCGTGGTCATCCTGGCGCTGGCCGCGGTCACCTTCGCGGTAGGCGTGGTGCGCGGCGAGCGGGCCGTGGAGATGTTCACCGCCGCGATCGCGCTCGCCGTCGGCGCGATCCCCGAGGGCCTGCCGGCTGCGGTGACCATCACGCTGGCAATCGGGGTGGCACGGATGGCCCGTCGCCGGGCGGTGGTCCGCCGGCTTCCCGCGGTGGAGACCCTCGGCAGCACCACGGTCATCTGCACCGACAAGACCGGCACCCTCACCGAGAACCAGATGACCGTCCGCCAGCTGTGGATTCCCTCCGCACGGTACGAAGCGACCGGCTCCGGCTACGCGCCGGAGGGCCACATCGTCGACCGGCAGGGTCGGCCCGCCGACGTCACGGCGGATGAGGCGTTGCGTTGGTGCCTGCTGGCCGGTGCAGGCTGCAACGACGCCTCGGTCGGTACGAAGGACGGCCGGCCCACCATCGTCGGGGACCCGACCGAGGCGGCAATGCTCGTCGTCGCAGGCAAGGCCGGCCTGGCCGCGGACGTGCTCTCGGCACTGCCCCGGATGGACACCCTGCCGTTCAGCTCCGAACGGCAGTACATGGCCACGCTGCACGCCGATCCCGTGGCCCGGCGACGGGTCGTGCTGGTCAAGGGTGCCGTCGAGCGGGTGCTGCCACTGTGCCGCGCGCAGATGGGCGCCGACGGCACGACCCGCCCGCTGGATCCGGACGCCGCGCTGCACGCGGCCGACGGCCTCGCCGCAGAGGGGTTGCGGGTGCTGGCCACGGCGGTGCAGTTCGTCGCCGAGGACGCCGACCTCGACGAGTCGGCGCTCGGCGGAACGCTGCTGTTCTGCGGGCTGCAGGCGATGCTCGACCCGCCGCGCCCGGCCGCCGCCGACGCGGTCGCGGCCTGCCATGCCGCCGGCATCGCGGTCAAGATGATCACCGGCGACCACGCGAAGACCGCCACCGCCATCGCCGGCGCGATCGGGCTGCTGCCGGGGCGACATCCCGGCGACGTCCTCACCGGGGCCGATCTCCGGGAGCTGCCCGACGCCGACTACCCCGACGCCGTCGACCGGGCCGCGGTGTTCGCGCGGGTGTCCCCGGAGCAGAAGCTGCGGCTGGTCGAGGCGCTGCAGGCCCGCGGCCGCGTGGTGGCCATGACCGGCGACGGCGTCAACGACGCCCCGGCCCTGCGCCAGGCCGACATCGGGATCGCGATGGGCGCCGGCGGCACCGAGGTCGCCAAAGAAGCCGCCGACATGGTGCTCACCGACGACGACTTCGGAACCATCGAGGGCGCCGTGGAGGAGGGCCGCGGCGTGTTCGACAACCTGTCGAAGTTCATCGTGTGGACCCTGCCGACGAACATGGGGGAGGGCCTGGTCATCCTGGTGGCGATCGCGCTGGGCTCGGCGCTGCCGATCCTGCCCACGCAGATCCTGTGGATCAACATGACCACCGCCGTGCTGCTCGGGCTCACCCTGGCTTTCGAGCCCAAGGAGCCGGGCATCATGCACCGGCCGCCCAGGGACCCCGCCCGGCCGCTGCTCACCCGCGCCCTCGTCATCCGCATCCTGATGCTCTCCGTGCTGATGGTTGCCGCCACGTGGTGGCTGTTCGAGTGGGAGCTCGGTGGCGGCGCTTCGCTCGCCGAGGCCCGCACGGCTGCGGTCAACTTGTTCGTCGGGATCGAAGTGCTCTACCTGTTCAGCTGCCGCACCCTCGACGCGCCCGTCCGCCGGGTCGGCCTTTTGTCCAACCGCTGGGTGCTCGGCGGCGTGGCCCTGCAGGTCCTCGCCCAGGCCGCCTTGACCTACCTGCCCGCCCTCAACAGCGCGTTCGGCACCGCTCCGCTCGGCCTCCGCACCTGGCTATTCATCGCTGCCCTCTCCGTCGCTGCCTGGACCATCGTGGCCCTCGACAAGCGGCTCAGGCATCGAATCGTTTGAGCCGGTGCGGGAGCTGCCCGGGGGCCAACCGTCCTGCACATGGACGCAGTCCTCGGCGCCACCACCGACGGCAGCCGCGTCCTGCTGGACACACGCAGGTTCCGCGCGATCCGCGTCGCGGACCCGAGGAGGGCCCGAGGGCCGCCATCCCGACGGCGAGGGCTGGCAGGCTCGAACGTGAACGATGTGGCGGGACACCTGTGAACGGTGTCCCGCGACATCGCAGTGGAGCGGGTGACGGGAATCGAACCCGCACAGGCAGCTTGGAAGGCTTGAGACTCCAGGTGCCGTCCTCGCAGGTCAGCGCCCAGGCAAGTGATTGCCATGCGTTCTGTGTGCCTCATCGCACTGCCGGTGGCGGCCGGACAAGAGGTTCCCGCGCTCGCTCGGCATGCTGGCATTCGTGGTGCTGTCTTGGCCGCTGCAAGTGCGGCTGCGCAGGGGCGGCGGGTCCGAGGGCATAGGCGATGAGAGCCATCCGTTACCCGCTTGAGACAACTATGCAGCCTCGTACTACCGTCCCCTCTGGCCGCCCGGCTGCAGCTCCTCGACCCGAGGTCTCCGGGTGGCCCGCTGAGCGGCATCCCCCGACGGTGCGCAGATCCTCGCCACCACCGAGCAGGGAATGCTCCGCTCACGCGACGGTGGTCGGTCCTGGGAGCCGGTGGCGGGCGCTCCACTCCTACAGGTGGTCGCTTGGGCCGGCGCCGGCAGCACGGTGGCGGGCGTGACCCCGGCGGGAGTGGTGTGGACCAGCGGGGACGGAGCTGCCACATGGGCGGAGGGGACCGGGCTCGGCGAGGCCCGCAAGCCGTGACGGCGGACATCACCAGCGAGGGCCCGGCGCGGATCGTGGTCGTCACGGAGGCAGGCATGTGCGAGTCGATGGACGGCGGAAATGCCTTCGAACCCCGCCGGACCGGCGACTGATGCGCTCGAACTTATACCCCCCGGGGTATTCTGGGGTTATGCGGTCGACCGGTTGGCAGGACGTGCTCGCCGGTCCCGGAGGGCCGGTCGGGGCCGGTGCCGGATGGGGGAGCGCGATCGCGTGGCTGGTCGCGGTGGCGGTTCTCGTCTTCCTGCTGGTCTTCGTGTGGTGGGTAGTCGGGCGCGGCCGCCGCCGGGGTCGGGGAGAGGAACTGGCGCTGCGCCGCTACGACCTGCAGCGCCCCGCGGACCCGGAGCGCGGCCCGGACGGCGCCCCGAAGGCGAGGGGACGTCGTCGGCGCTGACCTGACGGAGGAGACGAGGGGAGAGACCGTGGGATTCGACATGGGCACGGGCTGGATGTGGCTGTTCTGGCTGCTGCTGACCATTGGGGTTGTGCTGCTAGCCGTGGTCACCGTCCGGGCGCTCGGCGGCGGTATCACCCGGGGCGACGGCCGGGACGGTCGCGCGTCGGGGGAGCAGAGCCGTGCGCGGCAGGTCCTCGACGAGCGCTACGCGCGGGGCGAGATCAGCACGGAGGAGTACCAGGAGCGGCTGCGGGTGCTGGGCGGGGACTCCTAGTGCGGCCGATCAACCGTCGCCGGGCTCTGCAACTGGGCGGGCTGGGGCTGCTCAGCGTCGCGGTCGGCGGTACCGGGCTCGCGCTGGGGGGTGGGTCGCGGCTCGATCCCGAAGTGGGTGGGGAGATGGCTGAACCGGAGACCCTGCGCAGCGCGGACGGCGCCCTGCAGGCGCGGCTCGAGGCGGTCGCGGGCCCGGTGCGCATCGCGGGCCGGGAAGCGACCGCCTACGGCTACAACGGTGGCGTCCCCGGTCCCACGCTGCGGCTGCGCCCGGGTGATCGGCTGCAGATCCGGCTGGTCAACCGGCTGGACGCCCCGACCAACCTGCACGTGCACGGCCTGCACGTCTCCCCGGAGGGCAACGGCGACAACATCTTCGTCACCGTCGACCCGGGGGAGTCCTTCGACTACGACTACCGGCTGCCCGAGGATCACCCGCCCGGGGTGTTCTGGTACCACCCGCACCACCACGGAACGGTCGCCGACCAGCTCTTCGGTGGCCTTTACGGCGCCATCGTCGTCGAGGACCCCGAGGAGCTGCCGGTGGCCCGGGAGCGAGTGCTGGTGGTCTCCGACACCAGCCTCGATGCTGCCGGGCGGCTGCGGCAGCCGTCGACGATGGAGCGGATGATGGGCCGCGAGGGCGAGCTGATCCTGGTCAACGGCCAGGTCCGGCCCGTCCTGACCGCCCGTCCGGGCGAGCGGGAGCGGTGGCGGGTGGTCAACGCCTGCACCTCGCGCTACGTACGGTTGCGTCTGGACGGCCAGCAGTTGGATCTGCTGGGCATCGACTCCGGTCGGTACGCCGAGCCGCGCCGGGTCGAGGAGATCGTGCTGGCCACGGGCAACCGTGCCGACCTGCTGGTCACCACTGCCGCCGGTACCAGCACGTTGCAGGCGCTGGGGGTCGACCGCGGCGGCATGGGCGGCATGATGGGCGGCTCGGTGTCCGGGGACGTCGGACCGCTGGCCACCCTCGAGGTGACCGGTGACGAGGCGGCCCCAGCGGCGCCCGTGCCGCCGTCGCCGCGGTCTCGTGACCTGCGCGGCACCGAGGTGACCGAGCGCCGACGGCTCACGTTCGACATGGGCATGGGCGGCGGGATGGGCGGTGGCATGGGGCCCGGGGGGATGACCTTCACCATCGACGGCCGCGAGTTCGATCCCGACCGGATCGACCAGACCGTGTCCGTCGGGACGGTGGAGGAGTGGACGATCACCAACACCTCCCCGATGGACCACCCGATGCACCTGCACGTGTGGCCCATGCAGATCGTCGCCGAAGGCGGCCGGCCGGTCGACGACGTCCGGTGGCAGGACGTCGTCAACATCCCCGCCGGCGGCGAGGCCACCGTCCGGGTCGCCTTCGACGATTTCAGCGGCCGGACCGTCTACCACTGCCACATCCTCGACCACGAGGACAACGGCATGATGGGCGTCATCGCGGCCGGCTGACGTCAAGCACGGTCCGCCGGCCGGCGACCCGCCGGCCGACGGTCAGCTTGTGGGGCAGTCCCGCTCCGCGGCCACCTCGAACTCGGGGACCGAACGGGACTCCGCCTCCTCCGGTGTGGTGGCCGGCCCGTTGCGCTCGATGTCCGCGATCAGCCAGTCCATCTCGAGGATCTCCCGGCGCTGCCCCTCGCTGATGGACCGAGCCAGCTCGCAGACGCGCACGTCGCTGATCTCGGCCCGCTCGGAACGGGTGATCGCCATGCAGTGGTGGGGGATCATCGCGCTCATCCAGCCGGAGTCCTGCACGGTGGTCTGACTGCGGTCCAGGAACACGCCCACACCCAGCAGTAGAAGGCTGATCGCCACGAACTGCTGATCGTCGTGCTGGTCTCGAGGGAGGCGGCAGAACCTCGCCGCCCGGGCGCCCACGAGGCCTCTGCCACACGGGTTGCCCGGGCGGTCGGCCTGCCGGGACCGGCCCCGGTCAGCCCAGTGAGGTGATGAGGTCGCGGCAGGCCTGCTCGCAGCGTCGGCAGGCTTCGGCGCAGACCCGGCAGTGCTCGTGCATCTCGGCGTGCTGCGCGCACTCGTCGCCGCAGGCCTTGCAGGCCGCGGCACAGGCCTCGAGTACCGCGCGGGTGAGATTGGCGTCGTAGCCGGTGTGCCGGGACAGGACCCGTCCCGTGGTGTCGCAGATGTCAGCGCAGTCGAGGTTGGTGCGGATGCACTTCGTAAGCTCGGCGACCATGTCCTCGCTGAGGCAGGCATCCGCGCACGCGGTGCACGCCTGCGCGCACTCGACGCAGGCCTCGATGCAGGCGCGGAGTTTCTCCTTGTCCACCCCGCCGAGGTCCTTGGGGTAGGTGTCGAGCATCTGGGCTGCCACCGTCATGGCTACCTCCTGGGGTTCCCGGCGCCGGAGGCTCGGATGCCGTCCGGGACTGTCGCCGACGACCCCCGCATACCCGTAGATCCGTACGGGTATGGGTGAACTGGAGGTGCTTTTCTCGATGTCCGATGCCGCCCACGCGCACCCCGTCGACCCCGACCGCGTCGCCCATGCTCGTGCCCGACTGCCGAGTCGGGATGAGGCCGCCCAGCTGACGAGCGTGCTGAGCCTCATGGCCGACCCCACCCGTGCCCGCGTACTCTTCGCGCTCGACCTGGTCGAGGAGCTCTGCGTCGGCGATCTGGCCCTGGCGCTCGAGAGCAACGAGGACGCCGTCGGATACGCCCTGCGATTGCTGCGGACGGCCGGCCTGGTCGTCAATCGGAAGCAGGGTCGGGTGGTCTACTACCGCCTGGCCGACGGCTTCCCCGAGCCGCTGCGGGAGCACTGCCTCCGCCAGCTCGTGGTGCTCTCCGAGGCGCCGGCCCCGGACGACGGGTGACCACGCAGAGATCGTGACCGGTCGGCCGTCCGCTCGTTCGGCGAGCCTTTCCGTCCTGCCCTACGGTCGACAACATCCGCACGGTCGTCCGGATGTCACGGATCCGTCCGGCCCAGCCCCGGCCGTTCCAGTCGAGACCTCGCAGCGAGGAGGCGACATGTTTGCCGTGTTGTCGTTGCTGGCCCTCGTGGTGGCCGGCGTTGCCGGGCTCTACGCCCTGTCGTTCGTCGTCCGCGGTGCCCGCGGGAGCGCCGCCGTCCTGCCTTACGAGTCGGGGTTGCTCCCGCAGCAGCACGCGGTGTCCCGCTACCACGCGCGCTGGTACGCGATCACGGTCCTCTTCCTGGCCTTCGACATGGAGATGATCTTCATGTACCCGTGGGCGGTCGTCGTCGCGGACATGGGCGCCACGGCCGTCATCGAGATGTTCGGCTTCCTGACCGTCCTGCTCGTCGGGGTGACGTACGTCTGGCGTGAAGGTGCGCTGCGATGGACCTGATCTCCCGGCTCGGCGCGTGGGCCCTGGCGCGGCCGCGCGTCCTCGTGGTGGACGCCCCGGGGAGCGACGAG
The DNA here is from genome assembly GCF_039534705.1 of Blastococcus jejuensis. Classification (NCBI taxonomy): domain Bacteria; kingdom Bacillati; phylum Actinomycetota; class Actinomycetes; order Geodermatophilales; family Geodermatophilaceae; genus Blastococcus; species Blastococcus jejuensis. Next base: position 218,994 of record NZ_BAAAVV010000003.1, on the reverse strand, counting down.
CACCGGTGGCGAGCGGAGGCAGAGCTGGACCGTCGCGGCTGGCCCCTCGGCGTTGGCCCTGCTGACACCGACCTCCTCCTCGTCCTGGGCGCGCCGGGGCGGGAGCTGGCTGCCGCGGTCGACGTGGTCTGGAGCCAGATCCCCGCACCGCGAGCTCGCGTCGGCCTGCGCGCCAGCGACGACGTCGCGGCAGCCCTCGACGCAGGGCGGGCCGCACTGCGGGAGCGTGCCCGCTCCGGGTCGTTCGACCACCGCCCGAGCCCCGGCTCATTGCTCGGCAAGGAAGACGAGCAGGCGCACGAGGGCATGGACCACGGGGGTGGTCACGAGGGCATGGACCACGGGGGTGGTCACGAGGGCATGGACCACGGGGGTGGTCACGAGGGCATGGACCACGGGGGTGGTCACGAGGGCATGGACCACGGGGGTGGTCACGTGGGCATGGACCACGGGGGTGGTCACGAGGGCCACCACATGCATCACGGCGGCGAGGTCGCCGGACTCCCCATGGCGATGACTGGGCCGGACCGGGACGGCCTCGAGCTCGATGTCCTGAAAGTGTCCTTGGGCCCGGTGCTGCCGGGCTGGCCGACCGGCCTCCTGCTCCGCGCCGAGCTGCAAGGTGATGTCCTCACCGGTGCGGCCTTCTCGTGGCTGGATGTCGAGTCCCTGCCGGCTGCCCGGTCCGAACTCGACCCGCGGCAGGTCGGGCTGGACCATTTGGCCCGTTTTCTGCTCGTGGCCGGCTGGCCCACGGCTGCCCGCGACGCCCGAAGCGCCCGCGACGGGCTCCGTTCGGAAGACCGCGCTTCGCGGGCGGCTGCGGAGGATCTGGCCGAGCGGCTGGCCCGGAGGGTCGGCCGCTCCCGAGTGCTGGCGTGGACGGCCGCCGGCGTGGGCTGCTCGCCACGCGGTGAGCGCACCGCCTCCGGCGGCTCGGTCACAGACCGGCTCCGGCACTGGTGCGAGGTGGCCGGTGGCCGTACCGGCGACGACATCGGACTGCCGACCCTGGAGGACGTCGCCGACATGGTCGACGGCGCCGAGATCGGGACCGCGAGGCTCGTCGTGGCGGCACTCGGCCTCGAACCCGTTCCCGCGTGGCCCTCACCGGAGTCCGCCCGTGCCTGACACCCAGACGCTGCCCGACACGTGGGGCGTGGTGCCGGCCGTCCTAGTCGTCGCCCTGGTCGGTGTGGCCCTGGGGCTGGTGGTGGCCGCCGCCGACCGTGCCGTGCTCACCGGTCGGGCAGCCGGGGCGGCGGTCGAGCCGCTGCGGGCGGGCGCCCGTCTCCTGCTGGAGCAGCGGCGCACCACCCTGGCGCCGGACCGGTTGCTGTGGCGGCTGGGATGCGTGGCGGTGCCGACGCTGGCCCTGCTGTCGTGGGCCGTCGTCCCGGTGGGCGGACGGACCCTGTGGTCGACCAGCGCGGACCTGGTGTGGTTCAACGCCATGGAGGCGCTGCTGTGGGCCGCGCTCTGGCTGGTCGGGTGGGGGCCCAACTCGTTTCACGCGCTGACCGGCGGCTACCGGTTCCTCGCCCAGGGGCTGGCGTACGAACTGCCGCTCATGTTCGCGCTGGTCACGGTCGGTGTGGGTGCCGGATCCCTGCGGACCACGGACGTGCTCGCCGCCCAGGACGGTCTGTGGTTCGTAGTGACCATGCCGGTGGCGTTCGCCGTCTTCGTCGCCAGTGCCGCCGCCTTCGCCTTCTGGGGGCCGTTCGCCGCGCCCACCGCGGCCGACATCGCCGGCGGGGTCACCTCGGAGCTGTCGGGCGTGGACCGGTTGCTGGTCGAGGCAGGCCGGGCGATCTTCCTGGGGGCCACCGCCGCCATGGCCGCGGCCCTGTTCCTGGGCGGGGACTCCGGACCGTGGCTCCCCGGCCCGGTGTGGCACCTGCTCAAGACTCTCGTCGTCGTCGCGGCTCTCGTGTGGATCGGCCGGCGGCTGCCCGTCCTGCGCCCCGACCGGACCGTCGAGGTCGGCTGGATGGTGCTGGTGCCACTGACGCTGCTGCAGGCGCTGGTCGTCGCCGTGCTCGTGCTGGCCGGGTTCTACGCATGAGGAGGACGGGGTGCTGAGCGACCTGTCTGGCTGGGTGATCGCCGTGGTCGCGGTGCTCGGCGTGCTGTCGGTGGCGGCGGGGATCGCGGTGTTCGTCGTGGACTCGATGGCCCGGGCGACGTTCGCGCTGCTCGGCTCGTTCCTGGCCGTCGCGGGGATCCTGCTCGTCCTCGACCTGGTCTATCTGGCCGTGGTGACGGCGCTGATGATGACGATCGAGATGGCGATCATGGCCGTCTTCATGATCATGTTCATGATGAACCCGGCCGGGCTCATGCCGATGACCATGGTGCACAACGCCAAGGGCTCGGCCGTCGTGGGCGCCGGCGCGTTCGTCGTCCTGGCCGTCGGGATTTGGGCGATCGACTGGCCGACCCGCTCCGGAGAGCCGCCTGCGGACAGCACCCGGCAGCTCGGCCAGGCGCTCATGGGCAGCCACATGCTGGTCATGCTGACCATCGGCATCGCGCTGTTCGCCACGATCCTGGCCGGCACCGTGCTGGCGACGGCCCGTGGGCGCTACGACCGCTTCGGCGCCGACCTCACCGCCGGGCGGCCTGCTGACCCGGTGCCCGGGGGGCTGCCCCGATGACCGCGGAACTGGTGCTGCAGATCGTGCTGACCGTCGCCGCTGGGCTGGTCGGTGTCGGGCTGTTCGGTGCGCTGTCCCAGCAGTCGATCGTCATGGTGATGATGGGCCTGGAGCTGGTGCTCAACGGCGTGCTGCTGGCCGGGGGAGCGGCCTGGTTCTTCCTCGCTCCCGAGCTCCCCGACGCACAGGTGCTGGTCGTCGTCGCCCTGGTGGTCATGGCGGTGGAGATGGCGATGGGCTTCGCCGTCACCGTCGCCATCTACCGCGCCCGCCAGGTGGACATGGTCGACATGGCCACGGACCTGCGCGGATGACCGCCGCCCTGGCCGCCCTGGTGCTGCTGCCCGCCGTGGGCGGCGCGGGCCTGCTGGTCACAGGACGGCGGGCCGACCGCGTCGCCGGGCCGCTCGCCCTCGCGCTCACCGCAGGAGCGCTGGTGCTCGCCGCGGTCGTGGCCGCCGCCCGGCCGCGGCTGTCGGCGCCCTTCCTCGGCATCGTCGACGGTGGCGACCTTCGGCTGATCGTCGACGGGTTGTCCGCCGTCCTGGTGGTCCTCGTCGCCGGGATCGCGCTACTGGTGACGGTCTTCGCCGTCGCGGACCTCCCCGCCGATGCCGCCCGGGCCCGCTTCTTCGGGCTCGTCCTGCTGTTCGTCGCCGCCATGCTGGCCACCGTCACCGCAGCAACGCTGCCGGCGCTGCTGCTGGCGTGGGAGGTGATGGGCGCGACCTCCTACGCGCTGATCGGCTTCCGCTGGGACGAGCCCGGCAAGCTCGCCGCCGGCACGCGGGCGTTCGTCACCACCCGGGCCGGCGACCTCGGCCTGTACGTGGCCGCTGGCGCGGCCCTGGCGGCCACGGGCAGCCTGGTGCTCGCCGACCTGGACGCCGCCGAGGGTGGCTGGGCGGATCTCGCCGCGGCCGGCGTGCTCGTCGCCGCGCTGGGCAAGTCGGCGCAGTTGCCCTTCTCGGCCTGGCTCTCGGCGGCCATGCAGGGCCCCAGCCCGGTCAGCGCCCTCCTGCACTCGGCCACCATGGTCGCAGCCGGCGGCTACCTGCTCATCCGCATGCAGCCGCTGCTGGCCGCGACCGGCTGGGCCGCGACCGCGGCGGCGTGGGCCGGGGCGCTCACCGCGCTGGTCCTCGGTGCGGTCGCCGTCGCCCAGTCCGACCTCAAGCAGCTGCTGGCCGCCAGCACCGCCGCGCAGCTCGGCTTCGTCGTGCTCGCCGCCGGGGTGGGAGCCACCGCCGGCGGCACCGCGCAGCTGGTGGCGCACGCCGCAGTGAAGGCCGGCCTCTTCGTCGCCGCGGGCGCCTGGCTCACCGCGCTGGGCACCAAGCAGCTGGCCGGGCTCCGCGGCGCCGCCCGGCGATACCCGGGGATGGGCGCGGCGGCCACGGTGGCCGCCCTGGCCCTGGCGGGCGTGCCACCGCTGTCGCTGTGGGCGACGAAGGACGAGGTCCTGGCCGGGGTCGAGGGGACCGCACTGACCGTCGTGGCCCTTGCTGCCGCGGTGCTCTCTGCCGTCTACGCCGGGCGCATCCTGGCCGTCGTCCTGGCCCGCCCCACGGGCGAGGAGCCCCTCGACGAGGAGGAGCCGGGAACCCACCGCATCCCGCTGCCGTCCCGGGCGGCGGCCGGGATCCTCGCGGTGTTCGCCGCCGGGCTCGGTGTCCTCGCCCTGCCCGCCGTGGCCGACGCGCTGAAGGCGGTGCTGGACGCGGAGGGCGAGCCGTCACCGGGACTCGGCGATCTGCTGCTCTCCGGTGCGCTCGCCGTGGTCGCACTGGCGCTGACCGTCGCCGGGAGCCGGGCCCGGCCGGGGTTCGCCCCGGCGCTCGAGCGGAGTCCGCTGGCTTCCTGGGCCGGGCTCGGCCACCTGCTCTCGCCCCGGCCGGCGCTGGCGCTGGCCCGGGTACTGGCCGCCGTCGACGACCGCGGGATCGACCGCGCCGTCCGCGGCGTGGGGCTCGCCGCCCACCGGATCGCGCGGCTGGCCGCCCGCGCCGACGACGGCGGGATCGACCGCGCGGTCGCCGCCGTGGCCGGCGGCACCCGGCGGGGCGCAGCGAGCGCTGCCCGGGGCGACAGCCGCGTGATCGACGGCGCCGTCCGTGGCCTGGCCCGGGCCGTCCGCCGCGCCGGTTCGGCCGCCCGGCGGCCGCAGACCGGGCTGCTGCACCAGTACTACGCCCAGGCCGTCGCCGGCCTCGGGGTCCTGCTCGTCCTCCTGCTCCTGGTGAGGTGACCGGTGCTGACCGTCGTGATCTTCCTGCCGCTCCTGGCGGCTGCCGTGCTGCTGGCCGCTCCCCGGCTGAGCGGGCGCGCGGCGATCGGGGTCTGGGTCGCCGCCTCGGCCGCAGACCTGGCGCTGATCGCCTGGATGTGGTGGCGGTTCGACCCCGGCGAGGGCGCCTCCGGAGTCGTCGACGGCCTGGCCTACGAGGTCGACCTGCAGTGGATCCCCACGGTCGACGCCGGCTACCACGTCGGCGTGGACGGGCTGTCGCTGCCGCTGCTGGCGCTGACCGGCGTCCTGTTCCTGGCCTGCGCGGTCTACTCGCTGCGCGAGCCGGACCGGCCGCGGACCTACGCGGCCCTGTTCCTCTTCCTGCAGACGGCGTGCCTGGGCACGTTCGCCTCGCTGGACCTGATCCTGTTCTTCGTCTTCTTCGACCTGACCATCGTCGGGATGTACTTCGTCATCTCTGGGTGGGGGCACGGCAACGCCCGCGCCAGCGCGCTGAAGTTCTTCCTGTACACGTTCATCGGGTCGCTGGCCCTGCTGGTGGGATTCATCGGTCTGTTCCTCGGCAGCGAGGAGCGCACCTTCGACATGGTGGCGCTGGCCGCGAACCCGCCGCTCGCGGACTCGCCGGTCGCCGGCGGTCTGGTGCTGCTGGCCATCGGACTGGGCCTGGCGGTCAAGACCCCGCTGTTCCCGTTCCACACCTGGCTGCCCGACGCGCACACCGACGCGCCCGCCGCCGGGTCCGCCGTCCTCGCCGGGATCCTGCTGAAGCTCGGCACATACGGCTTCGTGCGGATCGCCATGCCGATCCTGCCCGAGGCCTGGCAGCGGTGGGCGATGGTCGCCGTCGTCGTCGGGGTGGTCAGCGTCCTGTGGGGCGCGTTCGTCGCGCTGGCCCAGACCGACGTCAAGCGGATGATCGCCTACACCTCGGTCAACCACATGGGCTACGTGCTGCTCGGCCTCGGCGCGGCCGGCCTGGTGGCGTCCGCCGACGAGGGCGCCCGCACCGTGGCCACCGTGGGCGCGATGTACCAGATGGTCAGCCACGGACTGCTCACCGGTGCGCTGTTCCTGCTCAGCGGCTGGCTGTGGTCGCGCGGGCACAGCTACGCCTTCGACCGGTGGGGCGGCCTGGCCCGGCCCGCGCCGGTCTTCGCCGCGTGCCTCGCCGTGGCCGCCTTCGGCTCGCTGGGTCTGCCCGGGTTCTCCGGGTTCGTCGCCGAGTTCCAGGTCTTCACCGGAGCGCTGCAGGCCACCCCGGTCGCCACCGTGATCGCCGTCGTCGGCATCCTGGTGACCGCCGGGCTGTTCCTGTTGGCTCTGCAGCGGCTGCTGACCGGCGACACGACCGTCCCGTCCCAGGATCCGGCCGACGGCGGCGAGCCGGTTCCCCCGACCGGGGGCACCGCCACCGCCGTCCGCGCGGAGACGACGACCGAGATCCGGGACCTCCAGGGGCACGAGACGGCGTCGATCGTGCCGCTGCTCGTCCTGGCGCTGCTCCTCGGCATCGTGCCCGGGGTCCTGCTCGAGGTCATCGAACCCGCTGCCGCGGCCGTGGTGGAACTGGTCGGCCGGTGACCGGTATGTCCGGCGGCGGGGAGGCCTGGCCCACGCTCCTCCCGGAGGCGCTGCTCCTGCTCGGCGCCGTCGGCGGTCTGCTGCTCGGCCTGTGGACCCCACAGCACCGGCAGTGGCACGTCCGGATCCTGGCCACCGTCGCCTGCCTGGGCAGCGCGGGCGCGGCCGCGGTCGCGCTGCCGGACCCCGCGCAGCGGATCTTCGAGGGCACCTGGGTCCTGGACACCACCACCGGGGTGGTGCGGATCGTCGTCGCACTGGGCGTCGCCGTCCTCGTCTGGCTGGCCGCGCCGTCGGTGGCCGGCCACCCCCGGGAGACCGAGGCCTACGTCCTCATGCTGCTCGGTGGCCTCGGCGCGGTCGCGCTGGCGGCCAGCGGCGATCTGCTCCTCCTCGTCGCGGCGTACCTGCTGGCCAGCGTCCCGCTCTACGCTCTGGCCGGCTTCGCGAAGGACTCTGCCGGCACCGAGGCGACGATGAAGTACTACCTCATGGGCGCCTTCGTCGGCGTCCTGCTGCTGGTGGGTGTCGCCGCCCTGGTGCTCGCCTCGGGCACGACCGGCTACTCCGAGCTCGCCGCGCTGCTCCCCGAGTCGTCACCGGCGCTGCTGGCCGTCGGGGTCCTCGGCGTGCTCGCCGGCGTCGCCTTCAAGGCCGGTGCCGTTCCCGTGCACTTCTGGGTTCCCGACGTGACGGCCGGGACGACGCCGCCGATGGCCGCCTACCTCACCACCATCCCCAAGCTCGGTGCCGTTGCCGCAGCCTTTCGCCTGCTCGCCGAGCCGTTCGCGGACCTGCCCCTCGACGTCCCGCTGCTCGTCGCCGTCATCGCTGCAGCCAGCATGACGCTGGGCAACCTGGCTGCCTTCGCCCAGACCGACGTGCTGCGACTGCTGGCCTACTCGACCGTCAGTCAGGTCGGCTACCTGTTCATGGTCGTCGCCGTCGCGGCCCGCACCGATCTCGCCGTCCCTGCCCTTGCCATCTACCTGGCCGCCTACGCGGTGACCAACATCGGGGCGTTCGCCGCCGTCGTCGCGACACCGGCGGCTCGCACGATCACCGACTGGGCCACGGCCGCAGCGCGGCATCGGTGGCTGGTGGTCAGCCTCGTGGTCTGCCTGCTCGGCCTGGTCGGGACGCCGCCGACGGCCGTCTTCGTCGGCAAGCTCGCGGTCTTCGCCGCGACCTGGGACGGCGCCATGGTGTGGCTGGTCGTCGTGGCCGCTGTCAACACAGTCGCCAGCCCCTTCTACTACCTGCGCTGGATCGCCCCGGCGTTCGTGGGCGTGCCGGCCGTCCCGGCCGGGGCGGAGAGGGCGGTCGGTACCCGTCTCCGCACCGCGGCCGGCACGGCGCAGACCGTCCGGCGCGGCCCGGCGGTCGTGCTTCACACCGCCGCTGCTGCGTCACTGGTGCTGGGCGTCGGGGCCGGGGTGTGGATGGGTGTGGCGTCCGGGTCGGTCTGACCACGTTGTGCCGCGGTCCGGAACTGGGATGGCGCCGTAGTGAACCGCCCCGGTGGATTGGGAGTGGACCCGGTATCCCACTTCGGAGTCGCCGCGGCGCTTGAAAGGCTGCGAATCTGCGCCCAGGACGCAGTTGGTGCGGGATCACCTCGGGTGGGCGAGGGAATTGGTCAGGCGTGCGCGGCGTGCTCGTGGTCGGCGTGGCTGGCCATCTCCAACTGGAACGTGGAGTGCTCGATGCTGACCGGGAAATGCTGGGCCAGGCAGCTCTGCAGCTGGTCGAGCGCCTGCGCCGCGTGTCCGTCGAAGAAGCAGGAGTCCTCGACCACCACGTGCGCGCTGACCACCGGCAGGCCGCTCGTGATCTGCGAGGCGTGCAGGTCGTGCACCTCCAGCACGTGCGGCAGGGCCAGCAGGTGCGCGCGGACGTCGGCGAGGTCCAGCCCGGGCGGTGTGCTCTCCAGCAGCAGCGAGACCGTCTCGCGCAGCAGCACCAGCGTGCGCGGCACGATCAGCGCGGCGATGACCAGGGAGGCGACCGCGTCGGCCCGCTGCCAGCCGGTCAACGCGATGACTACGGCGGAGGTCAGCACGGCGAGCGAACCGAGGGTGTCGTTGACCACCTCGAGCAGTGCCGCGCGCATGTTGACGTTGCCGGCGTGCCCGCCGCCGCGGGTGAGCACCACGATGCCGATCGTGTTGGCGACCAGGCCGACGATGCCGAATACGAGCACCGGGCCGGCGGCAACCTCCGGCGGGGCGAACAGTCGGCGAACGGCCTCGAGGACGACGTAGACGCCGACGGACAGCAGCACCGCCGCCTGAAGGGTGGCGCCGAGCACCTCGGCCCGGCGGTAGCCCCAGGTGCGTCGCGCCGTGGCCGGGCGCAGCGCCAGGGTGGCCGCGACAAGGGCGATGACCAGACCGGCGGAGTCGACGAAGGCGTGCGCCGCGTCGGCGAGCAGCGCCAGCGACCCCGACACCAGCGCGCCGACGACCTCCACGGCCAGCACGCCGGCGGTGAGCGCCAGGACGACGGCCAGGCGCCGACGGTTGCCGGTCGCGCCGTCGGCATGGCTGTGGCCGCCGCTCACCCCCTGGCCTCCCGGCGGACTAGCGGCAGGCTCTGCGGGGCCTCGGAAACGGGGGTGCAGCATGCATCGGTGCAGCCGTCGCCGCAGCCGCAGCCGTCCTCGTCGCCGGGCTCGCCGGGGATGGCCGGTCCGCAGGCGCAGGCCTCGCCGCGCCACGCCTGGACTCCCTCCCGGACGGCGACCGCGGCGATGACCAGGCCGGCGATCGGGTCGGCCCAGCCCCAACCGAGGGTGGCGTTGAGCACCAACCCGGCCAGCAGCACCGCCGACAGGTAGGTGCACAGCAGCGTCTGGGTGGAGTCGGCGACCACCGTCGCGGAGCCGAGCGCCTGGCCGGTGCGCCGCTGGGCCCAGGACAGGAACGGCATGATGACCAGGGAGGCGACCGCCAGCCCGATGCCGACCGGCGAGGGTCCCGGCTCTCCGCCGAGGAACAGTGCACGCACCGACTCGACGGTGACGTAGGCGGCCAGGGTGAAGAACGCCAGCGCCATCAGCCGCAGTGCCTGCCGCTCCCGGGACTCGGGCATCCGGTGCCGGAACTGCCACAGGATGATCAGGCCGCTGGAGACCTCGACGACCGAGTCCAGCCCGAACCCGACCAGCGCGACCGAGCCGGCGACCAGCCCCGCGGTGACGGCGACGACCGCCTCGAGCACGTTGTAGGCGACGCTGGCGCCGGCCAGCCACTGGGCGCGGCGGCCCAGCCGGACGCGGTCGGCCGGGGTCAGCTGCGGAGCGGTGGCGATGGCGCTCACAGGTTCGCCGCCTCGCCGAAGGTCGGGCACAGCGCGACCGCGTCGCCGGTGGCGGCGAGCAGCCGCTCGGCCGCGGCCAGTGCCTCGAGCAGCGCGGTCGTGTGTGTCAGTGACCACAGCGACGCCCGCCCCTGCGGCCGCGAGGTGACCAGTCCGCAATCGCGCAGGCAGGCCAGGTGCGCCGACACGGTGGACTGGGCCAGGCCCAGATGCGCGGTCAGCTCGACGACCTTGTGCTCGCCGAGCGACAGGTGCCGCAGTATGGCCAGCCGCGCCGGGTCGCCGAGGCTGCGGAACATGCACGCCGCGGCCGACAGCGCCGCGGTCTCACTGACCGGCAGCCCAGGCCCCTTCGACGTCGAGACCGCATCTGCTCTCATCGTCACCGGGCGATGATAGCGGTACAGCTCGGCCATTGAGCACTGCGGTCGGCGGGGTAACCGACCGGGGTCTCTACGTGCCCGGCTGCCGCGTCGCGGCGACTCCGGTGAAAGCGGCGGCGAGCATCAGCACGCCGCCGGCATAGAACACCGCGCGGATTCCGAGGGTGTCGGCGAGTAGCCCGCCGAACAGCAGACTGGCCAGCCGCATCGCCTGCCAGATGAGGTCGAACGCGCTGAACACCCGGCCGCGCAGCGCTTCCGGCACGTGGGACTGGATCAGCGTGGAGAGGGTGACGTTGCCCGTCGAGGTGCCCAGTCCGTAGGCCACCAGCGCGCCGACCGCGGCCGGCACGGCGCTGACCGTGGCCAACAGCAGGTCCACCAGGCCGCGCAGCCCGAAAGCGCCGAACAGGATGCGCGTGCTGCGCGCCCGGGCACCGAGACGGGTCAGGAGCAGCGGCCCGAGGAACGCACCGACGGCGATGCCGGCGAGCATGAACCCGTAACCCTCACCGGCGGCGTGCAGCCGGCGGGCGGCGAGCACCACCAGCAGTGCGCTGGTCGCTCCGGCCGAGAGCGCGGCGAGCGCCTGGGCGACCGCCAGGGCCCGCAGCAGGCGGTCCCGGCCGAGCAGCCCCAGTGCCTGACGGCCCTGGGTCCAGATGCTGCTCGTCGCGACCGGGCGGGGTTCCTCGGCCGCGCGCAGACCGCGCAGCAGCAGCGCGGAGAGCCCGAAACTGGCCGCGTTCGCTGCGAACGCCCACGCGAACCCGGCGGTCGTGGCAAGCACCCCGGCGGCAGGGGCGAGCACGACCTGGATGAGTACCGCCGCCGACCAGATGCCCGAGTTCGCGGCCACCAGCTCCTCGTCGCGCACGAGGGTGGGCAGCAGGGAACCGGCGGCCGGGTTGAAGAACACCGCTCCGGCCGACAGCCCGAACGACAGCGCGTAGATCGCGGCGACGTCGTCGTGCCAGACGGCCAGCACCGCGGCGAGGACCAGGCGCAGCAGGTCGGCGGCGAGCATGACCCGCACCCGGGGGAGCCGGTCGACCAGCGGCCCGGCCAGCGGTGCGAGCAGCAGCACGGGCGCGATCTCGGCCAGCACCAACCCCGAGACGCCCAACCCCGAGCCGGTCACCGAGTAGACGAGCAGCGCGAGTGTCGTGAACTGGAAGACGTCGCCCGCCTGGCTCACCGTCCGGGCGGCCCACAGTCGCCGGTAGCCCGGGCGGGCCAGAACCGAGCGAAGCGAGGGTCGGTCGGCCGTGGGCGGCATGTCGCCATCGTGCCCGGGTGCCGCATGTCACCCACGTGAGAGGGCTCGTCAGACAGGTGGCAGGGCCAGATGCGCTCAGGCCCATCCTGAGCCCCGAGGCTGCTCAACGGTCGAATTGCACAGCCGTCACCGACCGTCCGCCAGCGGCGCTCGGGCGCCCGCTCGTCCAACTCGACGACGGGCCTTCTCGAGGAGTGGGCCTACATCCGGCCGTACTCCACTGACACCGACCGCTGCGCAGCTCTGCCACAGTGGCTGCACTACTACAACCATCACCGCGGCCACACCGCACTCGGCGGACGCTCACCAGCCGACCGTGTCACCAACCTCAGTGGTCAGTACAACTAGCGGCTAGCTAGGTCGGCTGCGGTCGCCGTGGCCACCAGGGGTAGCCCGCCGACAGCGCCAGCAGTAAGACGACGGCGAGCGTGGGAACGACGCCGACCGGGGAGGTCCAGGAGTCGATGCTTGCCGCCGAAGCACCGATTCCGACGTACAGCACCGACCACGGCACGAGTCCAATCGCGGTTCCGAGCAGGTAGGGCCCGAGCCGGACGCCGCTGAGGCCCCCCTCGTGCAGCCAGGTGCGCACGCCGACGACGCTCGGCAGTTCGATCGACTCGGCAAGTGCTGTGCCGAAGAGCAGGAGAACGAGGACGGCAAGGACGGGCACCCAGACCCGCCGGGAGAGGCGGTTCACGCCGGTCGCCCAGGGACGCGGCCGACCAGCCGCACGGCTGGACCGTTGCGCTTCCGGACGCGGTGCAGGTGGAGCAGCCGCATCAGTGGACCGACCAGCAGGGCCAGCACCACGACCGTAAGGAGGGGGCCGTCGCCGGTGCGGGCGTACATGGTCAGGCCCGACCTCAGCGGAACGGAGGCGGTCAGGACCTCGGCCGAGCTGAGTCCACTCTGCTCCATGACCAGTCCGTCGGGCTGCACGATCGCCGTGTACCCGGTCGGCGCGGCCTGAAGGACCGCCCGGTCGAACTCCAGGGCGCGCATCCGGGCCGCGGCGACCTCCGTCGCCGGCACCTCCTCGGTGGTGTACGAGGCGGCATTCGTCGGGACGAGGAGAACGTGGCCCCCGGCGGCGACGGCGGCGCGGACGCGGTCGGAGAAGAACACTTCGTAGGAGATGACGACACCGAGCGGGCCGGCAGGCGTCCGCAAAAGTCCCGGTCCGCTTCCCGGAATCGCATCGCGGGGCACCAGGGACGTCATGTCCGAGACGCTCTCGAAAAGGGTTCGAGCGGGGATGTACTCCCCGAAGGGCACGCGGTGGACCTTCTCGTAGCGGTCGACGATGCGCCCCTCGGGACCCCAGGCCACCGCGGCGTTCCGGAAGCCGTCGACGTATGACTCGCTGAGCCCGACGACGACGGTTGCTCCGGTGCGCCGGGCCAGCTGCGCCACGCGTGTTGCCTCTCGCGTGTCAGCGACGGGGCCGGAGACACCCAGGCTGCTCTCCGGCCAGAGCACCAGGTCCAGGTCGGGAGGTAGGTCCTCGCTCAGGAGGAACTGCCGTTCGGTCACGGCATCGGCGTCACTGACGACGGCGGGAATGCCGCGCGGGCCGCCCCCCTGCACGAGCGCTGCGCGCAGCGAGCCGGTGGGTTCACCGCCCGGAGCGGCCAGCAGGACCCCGACCGCGCTCACGGCGACCAGGACGGCGACGCTGACCAGCGTGCCCACGCGTCGGCCGGCGACGGCCACGCCCGTCACCGCGGCGCCGACTCCGGTGGACAGCCCGACGACGAGGAGAGACCCGCCGAGGGGAGCGGCGGCGGCGAACGGGCCGTCCAGCTGCCCCAGGGCCATTCCGGGGATCGGGAAGCCGCCGAACGGGAACCGGGCGCGCACCGCTTCCAGGGCGATCAGGGCCAGGGGGACGGTCCACCAGCGTGTCCGCCGGGGGTCGACCAGCAGCATCGCCGCAGCGAAGAGGACGACCTCCACGACGAGCAGGGCTCCGAACCCAGCGGGATGGAAGCCGGTCAGCCAGCTCAACGTCGGCAGGAAGAAGGCCAGGCCCGTCGCCGCACCCAGCGCCAGTCGCTGCCGCCACGGCAAGGACAGCACCGACCAGGTGAGGACCACGGCGCCTGCGGGAGCCAGGTACCACGCCTCACGCGGTGGCATGCTGCCCGCCAGGAACGCCCCGGCGAGCAGGCCGGCGACCAGCCGCCGCCACCCTGGCAGCCATCGGCCGCGGACAGGGCTGCGGCCGTCGACGCCCGTTGTCGGAGCGCCCGCCTTCCCCGCCGACTTCGGCTCGTCATCGATGGTCGTCACGGCGTTCGGGCGGCGTCTTCCACCAGCACGGACACCAGCTCATCGAGGCGGGTGGCGGACGCCTGCCCGATCTGCCGGTCGAGGATCCGGCCGTCGGCAGCGACGGCGAGGGTGACCGGCAACCCCGGCGCAGCGAGTTCGGTCAGCAGTTCCTTGTCCTGGTCCACGACGTGCGCATAGGTCACGTCCAGGTCGGCCAGCAGAGATGCCGCAGCCGAACGGGTGTCCTCCGTGATGACGCCGAGAAACCCTACCCGGTCACCGTTGCCTTCGTACGCCGCCTGCAGCAGGGGCATCTCCTCGCGGCAGGGTGCGCACCAGCTCGCCCAGAGGTTCAGCAGGACGGGCCGGCCGCCGAGGTCACCGAGGGGCACGTCCTGGTCTCCGACGAGACAGGGAAGCTGCAGGGCGGGCAGTGCCTTACCGCCGTCGACCGCCTCGCCGTCCGCAGAGAAGGAGTCGCAGCCGGCCACGTCGGCAGGTATGGCGACCGAAGGCTGGGGTGCGCTCTCTACCGCCGAACCGTCACTGCAGCCGCTCACTGCGACTACGGCCACGAGTGCAGCGGTCGACCTGCGGAGCAGCGTCCGTGCGCCCACCGGTGACGTCATCCGGCCTCCCAGAACTGAGGTCGTACACCCAGGGAGGTCATGATCTGAGCCACCTTACGAAGCCGGCCCCGGCCTTCCGGGGACGAAGGGTTCAGCACGACCGTGAACTGGCGAAGGGCTAGTGACAGGCTCGCGAACCCGGACGATGCATCTGCTATCTACAGTAGTAGACAGGTTGGGCGGCACCGCAGCGCGATCGGACGGCCGACCGCGGGCACGTGCCGCGGACGGCACTACTGCGGTGCTTAATAGGCGCCGGCACGAATAGGGCCGTCTTCTGAGCGAAGGAACGGGATGGCGACTGCTACAGGCACACGCGAGATTCCGTTCGGCCGGCAGCTCGTGTGGCGCTCGCTCACCGATCTGACGAGCTACTGCCCGGTGTGCGACGTCTCCTACGTGTTCGACGATGACACGAGTGGTGGTGGGCAAGCGATCGGTCTGGGGAGCCGGTTCGTCTGTGTACCAGGACGACTGGAGGGTGGAAGTCCGCCGCCGAACGCGGTGGGCGGGGAGATCGTCGAATGGGCTGAACAGCGATGCATCGGATCCCGACTGGACCTGGCGTCGGAGATCTGGCAGACCCGCATTGAGCTCGGCGACGAGGAGCGGGGCTCTACCCGCGTCACGGTCACGGTCACCTGCGAGCCAAAGGGTGGCAGTCGTCTGCGGCACAGCCTGCAGCGAAGAGCGATGCAGCGGCTGGTTCAGCACACGGTGGACTCCGAGCTGGCCAAGCTGCCGAATCACGTGAGCCCGGTTCACCTCGACGAGGTGGTTGAGGAACAGGGCGAAGCCATTGTCATAGAGCGGGAGGGGAACGGCTGGGTGTTGCACCTTCGAGGCGAGGTGGACGCCCCAGCGGTCCGCCGCCTTGAGCTCGAGCGACGACTGGAGGGGGTGACGGTCGTAGCTGTCGACGTCACTCGGCTGACGTACCTGGACTCGACTGCGTTACTGCCGCTGCGGCGGTGGGCCCGGGCGGCCTCGCGTGCAGGTCGCCCGGCTCTTGTTCGTGGCGTCAATCAGGAATTCGATCGGATGATGGGCGTCATGGGAATGACGTCCGTCTTCCTTCGGCAAGGCTGAGTCGACGGCGTCTGCCGGTGTTTTCCTGCTCCCGTTCTCGGTGATCGCAACGGTCCATGTCGAGCGGGAACGGGCCGCGTTGAACGAGGCGCGGGCAGGGACCGCCGAACTGAGCAGGGCGTGGCTATCGGCGCTTTCGCCACCGTCGCGATCTTGTTTGACCGGAGCGTCTTGCTGAGTTCCTGCAGCGAGCGGCTGGCCCCTATCTGCGGAGCGATGACTGCGGCGAGCGCGTAGCCGACTGCAGGGTCGCGCACGAGGAGCGGGGTGGGGCGGTTCGACGGGGGTGCACCGCGGCGCGCATCATCGCCACGTCGACGGCGTCCCCGGTGTAGTCCAGCGGCTCTCCGGCGGCGGCGATGGCATCCGCCGGCGCGGAGACGACCTCGCTGGTCAACGCGCCGGCCCGCAGCGTCCGGCGCACAGTGGTGGTGTTGTCCGAGCCGATGACCGTGGTGGATGCGGGCGTCTCCACCGCGGGCAGCGACCGGCCGATCGCGTTGTGCGGGCCATGCGGGTGACGCCGAGGCTCATCGCCACAGTCAGGACGATCGGCAGAGAGATTCGGGGATGGAGGCTACCGCCATGGCCACGGCGGTGCGGAACATGTCCGAGGGTCGTTGCCGAGCATGAGGCCGGCTCCGAAGACGCCGACTGCGGCGGTGGTGACCACGATGCCGATACTCCGCTCCAGGCTGTGGGTGAGCACCTGTAGCGGCGATTGGCCGGCCGGCCCTTGCGCCAACTCGTTGATCATCCCGAGCTCGGTGTCCGCACCCGTGCCCACGACGACGCCGCGGTCCCGTCCGGAGATGACCAGCGTGCCGCTGAAGGCGACGTTGGTGCGGTCGGATGCGATGGTGTCCACCGGGAGGCGGTTGACCTGCTTGGTCACCGGCAGCGCCTCACCGGTGCGCATCGACTCATCGATCTGCAGCCCGCTGACCTCCAGCAGCCGCAGATCGGCCGGCACCCGTTCGCCGCTCTTCAGCAGGACGAGGTCGACGGGCGTCAGCTCTGCCGCAGCCAGCTCCCGTTCCGTGCCGTCGCGCAGCACTCGGCACACCGGGGCGGACAGCCGCTGCAGGGCCCCGGACCGCCGTCTCGGCCTTGCGTTCCTGTCAGAAGCCGATGGCCGCGTTGATCAGCAGGACCAGGCCGATCGCGCCGGCGTCCACCCACTCCCGCTGGACCAGCGTGATCTCGAAGGTCAGCAGCAGGATGCCGATCAGCGGGCTGACGAACTGCCGCAGCAGCACCGTGATCGCCGGCGTGGCTTCGGTCGATGGCAGCCCGGTTCGACCATCCCGCTCCAGCCGCCGGGCCCCTCGGCTTTGCTGAGCCCGTCCGCGGCGGTGTTCAGCCGACCAAGGACATCGGTGCTCGAGAAGACGTTCCAGCGGCCACTCGTGGCGGCGTCGGCGGGGGTGATCTGGTCGGAGGTCGTCATCCGCGCTCCTGTCCACCGGCACGTCCCCCGGGGAGTTCGCTGGTTCGTCAGCGAGGCCTGTACGTGGCGTCCCAGTTCGTCCATCGAACCCGTAGGTCCTCTACGCGGCGTCCATGAGACGGCCCGGCGTTACGACACGGCCGCCCCGACCGAGATGAACAGCAAGGTCAGCACGAACAGGATGCCCAGCAGTGGCCATATGAACCGCAACCACTGGTCGTAACGGACCTTGGCCAGCGCGAGCCCGCCCATCACCACCGCCGAGGTGGGCGTGATCAGGTTGACCAGTCCGGAGGCGGACTGGTAAGCGGTGATCACCATTGCGCGCGAGACCCCCCCGAAGTCGCCGAGGGGCGCCAGGATCGGTATGGCCAGTGCGGCGTGTCCGGACGTGGATGGCACCAGGAACGCCAGCGGGATGTTGACCAAGAACATCAGTCCGCCGAACAGCCAGGAGGAGGTGTCCGCGACCAGGCTCTCCATGGAGTTCAGCACGGTGTCGGTGATCTGAGAATTGTTCATGATCACCGTGACGCCGCGGGCGAGCACGATGACCAGTCCGACCCCGATGAAGTCCCCCGCCCCGCGGACCAGCGTGTCCGTGAGCCCCTTCTCGCCCAGCCCACCGATGAGCCCGACGACCAGCGACATCAGCAGGAACAGCGCGGCCAACTCGGGGAAGTACCAGTCGAGCTGCCAGGCGTAGCTCTCGGCGTCCGGGCCGCCGATGACCTGCGCCCAGGGGACGAGCGAGAAGATCATGAAAGCGAACGTGATGGCCACGATCGCCAACACCGCCTTGTGCTTCCCGGTCAGCGGTTGGATCTCGCCTATCCCGGCCCGGGCGATCTCCTCGTCGCCCTCCGCCCGGCCGCTCCTCGACGAAGCCGGGTCGGCTTTGACCTTCCGCGCGTAGCGGATCACGAACAGGACGCCGACCGGTACCAGCACGACATACATCAGGAATCGGAAGCCGATGCCGTCGCCTATGGAGACCGCCGCGGCGTCGGAGGCTACGCCGGTGGCGAAGGGATTCACTGTTGACGCCAGCACGCCGATTCCGGCGCCGATCAGGATGGTGGCCGCGGCGGTCATCCGGTCGTAGCCGAGGCTGAGCATCAGCGGGATTACCAGAGCGTAGAAACCGAGCGTCTCCTCGGCCATCCCCTCGGTGGTGCCGCCGATCGAGAACAGCACCATCAGGATCGCGATGACCAACGCTCCGCGCTTGCCGAATCGCTGGGCGACGTGCGCGACGCCGTTGTCGATCGCGCCGGTGCGCATGGCCATGGTGATGAAGATCCCGATGGCGAGCACGAAGAAGAAGACGCCGGCCGCACCGAAGAGCTCGCCGGCCTCGTACGGCCCGATGACGCCGGTCTCCGCGCTCTTGATGCCGTACAGCCCGTTGACCGGAGCCATGAACAGCTGCATCACCCGATCCCAGAACGACAGGTCGGTGTCGACCGACTCGTAGCTGCCCGGGATCGGCCGGCCGTCGTCGCCCACTTGGTAGGCGCCGGTGGGAATGGCGAACGCCAGCAACCAGACGACGATGGTCACGAAGAAGAGCACGGTGAGCGCACTCGGAAATGAGAACTTGCGCCGCCGTTCGCTGGCTCGGCTGTCGCTGGATCTGATATCGCTTGTCGTCTTCGACGCGGCCATGCTCGGTGCCCCTATCGTCGTCCCGGAGATTGTCGTCCGCGGCACCCAACCGCATCCGTTCAGTTGGTCACCGAGCATTCGCCCGGATTTCAGCAGTTGTCGGTGCGGCCAACCCTTTCCGCGCCGTCCGGGATTGGTGCCGCGCGATGCCAGCTGCGCCAGTGAGGGCAGCCTAGGGGGCCGGTACGGCTGCAACGGTGGAGACTTTGGTTGGCGCGCGTGGGGCCTTTCGGCCTGGCATTCAGGGGCGTTGGCAGGCGCACCCCGGCGTCCTGGACCGGCAGGTTTGGGGACGTCACCCGAACCCATGAAGAGGGAGAGCCATGCCGCTGCACGTTGACTCCGAGGTGGGCCGGCTCAAGCGGGCGATCCTGCACCGGCCGGGTCTGGAGCTGAAGAGGCTGACCCCGTCCAACAAGGATGACTACCTGTTCGACGAGGTGCTCTGGGTCAAGGAAGCCAAGAAGGAGCACGACGGCTTCGCCGAGACACTCCGCGAACAGGGGGTGACGGTGCACTACCTCGACCGCCTGCTCCACGAGGTGGTGGAGATCCCTGAGGCCCGAAAGTTCGTCCTCGACGGCATCCTCGACGAGCGCATCTATGGCCCTATGGCGATCGACGCCGTGCGCAACTTGTTCGACACCATGCCGAGCGACGAATTGACCGAGTTCCTCATCGGTGGGATCACCAAACGTGAACTGCTCGAACGGATCGACGAGCCGCGATCCGTGGTGATCGCGGTGCTCGACATGGACGACCTGCTCCTGCCGCCGCTGCCCAACCATCTCTTCGCCCGCGACACCACCGCGTGGATCTACAACGGCGTGGCGATCAACGCGATGCGCAAGCGAGCTCGGGCCCGCGAGACGGTGCACTACGAGGCGATCTACCGGTGGCACCCGGTCTTCGAGGGCGAGGATTTCCACGTCTGGAGTGAGGGCCGCCCCAACGGGATGGCCACCGCCGAGGGTGGCGACATCCATGTCCTGGGTCGCGGCGTGGTGCTCATCGGGATGAGTGAGCGCACGACCCCACAGGGGGTGGAGCGGCTGGCGTCGAAACTGTTCGCCGAGGGAGCGGCACAGCGGATCGTCGCGCTGGCGATGCCGCAGTCACGGGCCTTCATGCATCTCGACACCGTGATGACGATGCTCAGCGAGGACACGTTCACCAAGTACGTCGGGATGGGGATGCTCCCCTCGTACACCATCGAACCCGGCGACACGGAGAAGGAGCTCAAGGTCACCGCGCACCCGCCGGAAGACATGCACAAGGCGATGGCCCGGGCGCTTGGCCTGGGCGACATCAACGTGCTCACGCCTACCCAGGACCTCCGCGAAGCCGAGCGCGAACAGTGGGATGACGGAAGCAACGTGCTCGCGGTCCGCCCGGGGGTGGTAGTCGCTTACGAGCGCAATGTCACCACCAATACCCACCTGCGCAGGAACGGCATCGAGGTGATCACCATCGAGGGTGACGAACTCGGCCGGGGCCGTGGAGGTCCGCGGTGCATGACCTGCCCGATCGAGCGGGAGGGCATCTGAACGCCATGTCGTACAACCTGCGAAACCGTAGCTTCGTGAAGGAGTTGGACTTCACTCCCCAGGAGTGGCACTTCCTGCTCGACCTGGCCGCGACGCTCAAGGCAGCAAAGTACGCGGGCGCGGAGGCGCCGCGCCTGGCCGGCAAGAACATAGCCCTGATCTTCGAGAAGACCTCCACCCGGACCCGGTGTGCTTTCGAGGTGGCGGCCTACGACCAGGGTGCGCGGGTCACATACCTTGACCCCACCGGCTCCCAATTGGGACACAAGGAGTCCATCGCCGACACCGCGCGTGTGCTGGGGCGAATGTACGACGGGATCGAGTACCGCGGCTTCGCCCAGGAGAACGTGGAGATCCTTGCCAGGGACGCGGGGGTCCCCGTGTGGAACGGGCTGACGGACGAATGGCACCCCACTCAGACCCTGTGCGACATCCTCACCATGCGGGAGCACAGCACCAAGGACGTGCAGAAGATCTCGTTCGCCTACTGCGGTGACGCCCGCAACAACGTCGGCAATTCTCTGCTCATTGCGGGCGCGCTGAGCGGCATGGACGTCCGGATCGTCGCACCCCGGGCGCTCTGGAACGACGAAGCCACCATCGACCAAGCCCGTGAGATCGCCGACCGCACCGGCGCGCGAATCACCCACACCGAGGAGGTGGCCGATGGCGTGCGGAGTGTGGATTTCCTCTACACCGACGTGTGGGTGTCGATGGGGGAGCCCATGGAGGTCTGGACCGAGCGCATCGCCCAGCTCAAGCCGTATCAGGTGAATCGGCACATGGTGGAGCTGACCGGCAACCCGAACGTGAAGTTCATGCACTGCCTGCCGGCCTTCCACGACCGGAACACCACGATCGGCGAACAGATCTACCAGCAGACCGGGATGGATGGGCTCGAGGTCACCCACGACATCTTCGAGTCCCACCACTCGGTGGTGTTCGATCAGGCGGAGAACAGGATGCACACGATCAAAGCGGTCATGGTGGCCACGCTGGGAGGCTGACGTGCGCATCGTGGTGGCGCTGGGCGGGAACGCCCTGCTGCAGCGGGGGCAGAAACCCGACGCGGAGGTCCAGGAGGCCAACGTTCACCTGGCGGTGGCCGCTCTGGCGCCGTTGGCCGCGGAGCACGAGCTGGTGGTCACGCACGGCAACGGCCCGCAGGTCGGCGTGCTGGCGCTGCAGTCGGCCTCGGACCCTCACCTGACGACGCCGTACCCGTTCGACGTCCTGGGCGCCCAGACCCAAGGCATGATCGGCTACTGGCTGCTGCAGTCGATGCAGAACGCGCTGCCCGGACGTCAGGTGGCGGCGATCATCAACCAGACCCTGGTGCGCGCCGACGATCCGGCGTTCGGGAACCCGACGAAGTTCGTCGGCGAGGTGTACGACGAGGAGACCGCGCGGCGCCTCGCGGAAGAACGAGGCTGGACCGTGCGGGCCGACGGACAGCACTTCCGGCGTGTCGTCGGTTCGCCCACACCGGAGCGCGTGGTCGAGACCCGGCTGATCCGACTGCTGCTGAACAGCGGAGCGGTCGTAGTCTGCGCGGGCGGAGGCGGTGTGCCGGTGATCCGCAACGAACAGGGCCTGCTGGAGGGTGTCGAGGCGGTCGTCGACAAGGACATGACCTCGTCGGTGCTTGCGGAGGCGCTGGAGGCGGACGCGCTGCTGATACTCACCGACGTCCCCGGTGTGCAGCGGAACTTCGGCACCGCACACGCCGAGGCCATTCGGCGTGCCACGCCCGCGGCGCTGCGACGGATGAACTTCCCGGCTGGGTCGATGGGGCCGAAAGTTGACGCGATCTGTCGGTTCGTGGAATTGACAGGTGACGTCGGCGCCATCGGCCGGCTTGAGGACGTGGCCGCAATCCTTCGCGGTGAGGCCGGCACAGTCGTGACCCCCTCGGGGCACTATCCCGGGGTCCCACTGACGAGCGGCTGATGACCGGAGCTCACAGACGGGTAGTGAGAGACAGCGGCCGAACCGAGACGGTCCCGGAGTGCGCTCTCCGAGCTCGCGTACGCCGAGCAGATCGTCACGATCGGACCCTGGCAAGGGCACCGCCATAGGCTGCAGCAGCGCGCGGCCATGCTGTCCTAGGCTTCGTCGCCGCAGGCTCCGAGTCCTTCTATCGACCGGAAGTTGGGATGACAGACGATCGCCTTGCACGGCCGACGACGGCGCCTGGGTCCGGCCACCCCCACGAGGAGACGGCGTCCCGTGGCCGGACCGCTGCCGTGTGGAATGCCGTCACGGCCGCCATCGGGGCCATCATGGGTCTGCTGCCGCACGTCCTGCACCACGCGACCCTCTTCGCCGGTGCCGCACTCGTCACGACCAGCGGAGGGAACCTTCTCTTCGGCGCCGTCGGTCTACTGCTCTCCGTGCCTCTACTACGCCGCCTGTACCGCCGCTTCGGTACGTGGAAGGCGCCGGCCATCGGCGTCGCCCTGTTCACCGTGATGTTCAGCCTGTCCGCATTCGTCATCGGGCCGGCCATAAGCGGCAACTCCCCAACCGAGACGCCGGAGCCCGCAAGCCCGACCACCCCGACAGAGCACACCACCCACCACCCCGGCTGAAGACGGCTGTCGGCTGGACGCCGGCGATGCAGACCGGTTGACGCCAGCGCGTCCCGGCCCCCGACACTGGTCCAGCCACCTTGACTGATGATCTGCTGCTGGATGGTCCGGCCATGCCCGCGCCCTGGCCGCCGGTACCGGTCTTGTGGCACCGACCCCTGAAAGGGGCATCCTTCTCCGCACTGACCGAGGAGGACAGGGCCACGGCGTCCCGCTGAAGGGCGAGCGCGGCCCCGCTGGGGCGTGTGCATGCGCGGGCGTCGAGCAGCAGGCGTCCTCTGTGCGGTCAGCACGCGGCGATGGGGGAGTGTTACCGCAGCGTGACCAACTAGCCTGCTTCGTAGTACTGTCACCGCCAGCCCGATCGAGCCGCGATCCTCGAACCCGAGGGCCTCGGTCGGGCTCCGCCGAGCCGATCTCGGTCGACCGATCGAGGCGGACCGGGGACCCATGTCCCATGGGGTGAATCCTGCGCGTCACGTCGACCGCAGGTAGGGCGTTCTCCTGCCCGAACCCGTCAGCTAACCCGGTAGGCGGCCAGGGAGAACGGAGCCCGTCGCCTTGGCGACCCTGCCTGCGCCACGCACCCCGGGACTCTCTGCGTCTCGCCGGGCCAGCACCCGCCCTCTACAGGCACGCCGCGTGTCAAGTACGGCGCTCGTCACCCTGGGGTGCGTGGTCATCAGCATGTTGCTCGGCATCCTCGGCTCACCCGCAGCCGCCGCCCCATCGGATCCGCCCGCTGAGGGGGCCGGCGACGTGGCTGCCGGGCAGTCCGCGCGTGACGCGGCGGCCGCCGAAGTCGAGCGCATCGAGCGGTTCGTCGCCCAGGCGGAGGAGGAGCTCGCACGGTTGACCGTCGAGGCTGAGGCGGCCACCGATGCAGCACGGCGGGCGCAAGCCGAACTCGCTACCGCACAAGCCTCAGCCGACAGCGCTGCAGCTGCGCTCCAGGCCGCCACCGCAGAGGTCAACCAGGCGCGCGTCGAGATCGCTGATCTCGGCCGGGAGAGTTATATGGGCACCGACGCCTTCGGCACCACAGCGGCGCTTCTTGATGCCGACGGGCCCGCAGAGTTCCTGCAGCGCGCGGTCACCCTCGACCTGCTGAGCGATGACCGCGCCGAGAGGCTCGCCGAGTTCCGCGTCATCGAGGAACAACAGGTGCGGGCCGAGGCGGCTGCCCAGGACTCCGTCGCCGAACGCGACGAGGCCGCCCGCGGCGCGGCAGAGGCCGAGGCCGCGGTCCAAGCGGACGTGGTTCGGGCGCAGGAGGCACACAACGACGCGATCGCGCAGCAGGCAGACTACGGCCGGCAGCTGCAGCAGGCCGAAATAGAACTTCTCCGACTGCAGGGAGTCGCAGACCCCGAATGGGCCTGGGCGCAGGGGATCAACGCTGAGAACGCCCGGACCGATGCGGCCATCGCCGCGAATGCAGCAGCGGCCGCGAACGGCCAGGCCGTCCCGCCGACCACCGGTCGCATCACCTCTTGCTACGGCGCGCGCTGGGGTGCCATGCACTACGGCGTCGACATCGCCGCGCCTATCGGGACGCCGATCTACACGCCGCAAGCGGGTCGCGTGCTGCAAGCCGGTCCGGCCAGCGGTTTCGGTCTGGCTGTCTACATCCAGCACGACGACGGCTCGATCACCGTCTACGGCCACATCAACGACTACTTCGTCTCCGCCGGCCAGCAGGTGTCCACCGGTCAGCAGATCGCCGAGGTCGGCAACAGGGGCCAGTCGACCGGTCCGCACCTGCACTTCGAAGTGCACACCGGCGGCCTCTACCGGAATCGGACGGATCCGATGGCTTGGCTGGCTGCCCGCGGAGTGTCACTGGGTGGGGGCTGCTGACCCGACGACGCTCCGAGCTCCGCGGAGTTGCGAGGGTCGGCGAGTCGTCCCACGTGCCGGGCAGCCGGGCCGAGCCGCCAGTCGCTCCTCAGAATCTCGCGAACTGGCCGCGTGTCACGAGGCTGGACCGGGCGCCCGGCGCAGCTGCGGGGGGATCAACTCCTGCACGCGCGGCAGGAGGCTAGGCGCGCACGTGGACAGCTCGTCCTGGAGGACCAGGAGGAGGGACAAGGAGCTGCCGTTTTCGTCGTCGATCTGGAAGCGGCCATCCGGGTGTCGCCGCGCGAAATCCAGGACCGCGGACACGTCCCGGTCCACGGCATCCTGGGATCGCGACACAGCGTCCTCGGCGCATGTCTCACCCAAGCCGTGCAGCGCGGCGTGGACGTGACTGACGTCGCCGTCGGGGACGCTGGTGAAGGTCGATTCTGTCGGGCGGGTCAGAAGGGTGGCCGGTGCTCGCTCGTCGTTCGGCCCCACGACGATGACAGCGGCCAGGAATCCGGCTAGGGCCAGGAGGATGAACGGAAGGGCGATCGAAACCCGCACAGGCAGCCGTCGGTGGCGGGGACCCGGAGTGCCGTCCGGCATCAGTGTGCCCCCCATCCGCTGGCCGCCTCCTGGAAAGGATCGCACTCGCCGGCTGGCATCCGGATGATGCGTGCGCCCCCGTACCGAGGTCTCGCGGGTGCCACTCGCGAACCGGTTGGGTTGTGAGCGTCGGTCAGGAGCCCGCGGCGCTCATCAGTACGCCGACTGCCGTCGCCAGCACCAGGAGTGCCAGGACCAGCGTGGTCACTCGTCCCCAACTGGTGGAGCGCGGGATGCCGCGCAGCGGGAAGAGGACCTGCCGGCCGGCGATGTAGGTGGACAGGCCGGCCACGAGAAGTAGGCCGTCGACCGGCGGGTCGAGGGACACGACCGCGACCAGCGCGGCGATAGCCACGGCCCCGGCCATCGCAGACTCCATCAGTTGGACGGGAATGCGGCGGACCCCGACCCGCCGATCCGAGGACCACACCCCCCAGCGGGAGGCCGTCGGCAGTCCCGCACAGCAGCCACCCAGCAGGCAGCCCAATCGGCCGATCATCATGCCGAACAGCAGTCCAGGGGTGGTCACGTCCAGCACCGCGCCGACGGAGATGCCCGCCCACCAGCTGCCCACGCCGAGTGTCGTCAGAGCGGCCAGTACGAAGCCCTGGACCGACATGCCGGCCCGGAGCAGTCCGCCCGGCTCGGCGCGATGTGTCAGCACGTAGTAGACCTTCGCCCCGACGAGCCCCGTCAGACAGGCCAGGAGCGACACCAGGAGCAGGCGTCCCACCGGCACCTGACGTTGCGAAGCCAGCAGGGCCTGGAGGACCAGGGCCACGACCGTCCCCAGTCCCACCAGGGAGGGCCACGCGCCGACCCTGACCCCGGGAGCCAGGACCCTGGCCACGGGCAGATAGCTCGTGTTCCCGGTCGTGGTCGCCGTGGGCAGCCGGAGGAAGGCCTGGCTCTTCAGACCGGTCGAGGCCCTCGGACCGTCACCGCGTAGCGGTGTCGCCGTCACTTTCCACTGGCCGGCCGAGATGCCGCTGATTCGAGCCGACAGTGCGATGCGTCCGCTGCCAGGAACCACCCGCTCGAGCGTGTGCACGACCTGAAATGCATCCCCGGTGGCGCCGGATCCGCCGACGCGGGCCCCGGTGAACCGCACACTGACGGGGTACGGCTCGTCGGCGGCCTCGGCATCGAACCAGTAGGTCAGAGCCAATCCCTGCGGCTCGAGGTCTCGCACCGGTTCGCAGGTCCACGACAACACCTCGACCGGGCCGACCGGTTTGTTCGCTACGAGCCGTGGGCGAACGGTGACAAAGCCTGCTTGCGCGCCGCGCGGCTCCGGGGGCGACCCGACACCCTTCCCGGTGCCGGCAGGGGGCGGGGCAGGGGTGGTGGGCGAGGACGTGGCCGGTGGAACTGTCGGCGGCTTCGCCGGGCGCCGTGGCACCGATGTAGTAAGCAAGGTCTCCGTCCGCATGGTGGCCAGTCGCTGCGTCGCCGGTTGCGGTGGCCGCGGCAGCGATCTGGGCGGTCGGAACGCGGACGGCATCTGCGCACTGCCGGGCGCCGCCTTCGCCACCTCGGTACCCGGCGCATCGAGAGGCGGCGGCTGCGCAGCTCTCTGAGGACGCGGCGCGCCCGAGGTCGGAGCTCCCCGCCTGCCCGGGGACTTGCCCCGTCGTGACTTGCCGGCCATTTGGCCCCACCTCGATCGGCAGCAGTTGTCGGACGAGCACTGCCTCGACTCGGGGACGGGGCAGAGGTCGGTATCTCCTCCGGGCCGGGCACCAGCAGGCCTGCTCGCGTCGCAGCGCAGCAAAGTCTACTATCAAGGTTAGTAGAGGCCTTGACGGTGGGCCCGCCCGCCGCATCACCCATCTGGAGCCGGTGTGTCTCCTGCAGCGCTCGCGTCGCTCTCCGACGCTCTGTTCTCCACCAGCATCGCGGTCTACTCGCTGGCGCTGGTCGGCTACTGCGCCGAACTCGCGTTCGGCCGACGCGCGCAGAATGCCGGCTCGGAACTGCAGGTGCCGGCGGCCGCCGCCGCGGGACGGCACAGCACTGCGGTCCTCGCCTCTGTCTCGGTCCCCGGGGTGGACCAGGAGCCGCGCGCCGGCCGGCCTGCAACGGTCGGACGTGTCGCAGTCGGCCTGACCGTCATCGCCGCACTTGCCCAGGCTGGTGTTCTGCTCACGCGCGGGCTGGCGACCCAGCGCCTGCCTTGGGGCAACGTCTACGAGTTCGGCACGGCGGTAGTCCTCGTGGCCGTTGTCACGTTTCTCGTTGCCGTCGACAGGGTGCCGGGTAGTCGACGACTGGGCGCCTTCGTCGTCGGACCTGCCGCCCTGTCCCTCGTCCTCGTCGGCCTTCTGCTGTATGCCCCAGCCGGCCCGCTCGTGGCCGCCCTCCGGTCGGCCTGGTTGGGCGTCCATGTCACTGCCGCGGTGCTCGGCTTCGGCACGTTCATGGTCAGCGGTATCGCCAATGCCCTCTACCTACTGCGCCTGCGCAGCGACGCGAGGCCGGCGGACACTGCGTCGGGCGAGGGGACGTGGCTGTCCCGGCTTCCCAGTGCCGAGACCTTCGACCGCGTGGGACACCGCACCGCCGTCTTCGGTTTCCCGATCTGGACCTTCGCGGTCATCGCCGGAGCGATCTGGGCCGAGAGCGCCTGGGGTCGCTTCTGGGGATGGGATCCGAAGGAAACATGGGCGTTCATCGCCTGGGTCATCTACGCCGCTTATCTGCATGCCCGGTCCACCGCGGGATGGCGTGGCCGCCGGGCCGCCTGGATCAACCTTGTCGGCCTGACCGCCATGATCTTCAATCTCCTGTACGTCAACTACGTCGCGACGGGGCTGCACTCCTACGCTGGCTGAGGGTTGTCAGGAGACGTAGGACAACGCCGTCATCATGCCGAGCTCGCCGTGGTAGATGTTGTGACAGTGGACGAGCCACTGCCCGGGGTTGTCTGCCTCCAGGTCCACCGTCACCGTCTGCATCGGCAGCACGTTGATCGTGTCCTTGCGCAGGCCCCGACCGGCTCGGTCGGCAACCGCGAAGGTGTGGCCGTGAACGTGCATGGGGTGGAACATCATCGAGCGGTTGCGCAGGGTGAGCCGGACCCGCTCGCCCGCCCTCATGTCGAGTGGCTCGTGCTCGCCGTACGACGCTCCGTTGATCAGCCACTGCCGGCCGCCGTCGCCCATCTGCAGGGACAGTTCGTGTTCCCGGTCGGGAGCGCGACGGTCCAGGGTCACGTCGTCCGTGGGAGACAGGTCGGCGTAGGACAACATTCGCCTCTCGAGCTCGGTCGGGCGGACGTCCGGAGGCGGGACCGTGCCGGACCCGGTCCGCAGGACCCCCGAGGCGGCCGGGTCTGGCTTGCCTTCGGGGACGGCGACGATCGGGAATGATCCGTCGCCCGCCGTGATGACGACGTCGTAGCGCTCGCCCATC
This sequence comes from Blastococcus jejuensis, assembly GCF_039534705.1. NCBI lineage: Bacteria > Bacillati > Actinomycetota > Actinomycetes > Geodermatophilales > Geodermatophilaceae > Blastococcus > Blastococcus jejuensis. The sequence goes on along the minus strand of NZ_BAAAVV010000003.1, from coordinate 190,400 downwards.
CCGAGGATCAGGGTGTCGACCTCGACGGGTCGGACCGGGAATCCGTCGGCGTGAGTCACGGTCAACCGATGGCCCCCGACGGCGAAGCGGTAGGCGGTGTCGCTGCCGGCGTTGATGAGGCGGAGGCGGATTCGTCGTCCCGGCCGAGACCCGACCGTCACCGGAGCAGAGGGCAATCGTCCGTTCAGCAGGTGCGCGGGATAGGCGACGTCCCCGGTGTCCTCGCCCAACGGCGCCTCGGGATCGGCTTCCATGCCGCCCATCTCCATGCCGCCCATCTCCATGCCGCCCATCTCCATGCCGTTGCGCTTCAACATCGCCAAGACGTCGGTGGGAGAGTCGCCAAGGCCATCGGTCCAATCGTCGAGGACGAGCACGGCCTCCTCGTCGTAGTTCCCGGATTCAGCGGGATCCTCGACGATGAGGGGCGCATACAGTGCCGTGTCGAGCTGGACGCCGACGTGCGGATGGAAGAAATAGGTTCCCGGATGGGGGAGGACGAAGGAGTAGTCGAAGACGCTTCCCGGCTCGACGGCTGCCTGAGTGAGCCCAGGGACTCCGTCCATGTCGTTGCGTAGCGCCACGCCGTGCCAGTGGATGGTCGTCGGATCGGGTAGGCTGTTGCGCACGTGCACGTGCAGTTCATCACCCACGTTGGCCCGGATCTCGGGGCCAGGGACTGTTTCGTCGAAGGCCCAGGTCTGCACGGTCGTTCCACCCAGGTCGAGCGTCGCCGGAGCAACCCGCAATCGGCGTTGAACGGCACGCCCGGTCGACGTGCGTGCGGCCTCTGCTTGGGCGACCGCTGGTGAGCGGGGCCCGATCGGGGAGGGGGTGTCCTCGCCAACGAACTGGAGGCCGGCGAGGCCGCCACCTACCACGAGACCGCCGGCCGCGCCGAGTTGGAGGAAGCGTCGCCGGCTGAGGCGCGGTGATGCCATCGCAGGGCCCGCAGTCGGATCGGACACGTCTGAACTCCTTGGATCGACGGCATGTGTGAAGCCGTTGCTCGCCGCTCGGACTGGCGGTTGCGTACCTCTGTGCCGGTCCCGGCCGGCCGCACTCCTACTATCCTAAATAGTAGACGCTGCGACCGGCGCCCTGCTCGATACCGGCGCACCCATTGCCAGGTCGTGGCCGCGCCCGACCGGTCTTGGCTGCAGCGGCTCTGCCTGTCACCGCTCGGTGTCGCGCGGCCTCGAACCGATCCGTTGTGGTCGGGGTAGCCGGCCGCCTGGCGAGCGGGGCTGACGCCGGGATCCCCGGCACTCAGCGCCGGAGGGTTCACAAGCACAACTGTCAACTAAGTCGAATCGTAGTACTGTCGCTTCTTGTCCGCCGAGCCCCGTTCCTCGACCGAGGACCTCGATCGGACACCGCCGAACCGTCCACGGGAGACACCGTGGCGGACCGGGGACCCATGGATCCTCTGGGGTGAATCCTGCGTGCACCGAGCGCAGGTAGGGCATCTTCCGGCCCGAACCCGTCAGCTAACTCGGTAGGCGGTGAGGAAGGAACGGAGAGCCGCCCCCTGTGGCGACGCTGAATCAAGCTGCTTTCGCGGACGACGACGCCGCGAACATCGGAAACCACAAGCCCCGCGCGACCTCCTGGGCCCGGCGAAATCGAGCGCCGCTTCGCGTCGACCGCCCTCGAGTCGGCGCCCACGCCGGGTCGGTGATGCTGCTGACGGCCACGACCGCCGGGGCGTTCAGCTTGGCCGTCCTCCTGGCGGGGGAGCCGTCGGCTGCGGCAACAGCCAGTACGGGTTCGGTTGCCCGGACGACGAGCGTGGCCGACGCCCTCGGCGTCGATGCCGCCACACCCGCCGAGCAGCGGACTGTTCTCGAGCAGCTAACGGCCAGCCGTGCCCAGCGCGAAGCCGAGCAAGCGGCGGCCGCCGACGCCCAAGCGCGGGCTGAGGAGGCCGCCGCAGCGGCTCGCGCGCAGGCCGAAGCGCAAGCAGCGGCCGAGGCGGCCGCGGCCGCTGAGGCGGCCCGGGCAGCGGCGAGTGGCCCAGCCGATGCCGAGGCGGTGATGCCGATCGACGGCGCCCGACTCACGAGTCCGTTCGGGCCGCGCTGGGGCACGCTGCACGGCGGAGTGGACCTTGCCGCGCCGATGTTGACGCCCGAGTACGCCGCGATGGACGGAATCGTCCTGGAGGCCGGCCCGGCCTCAGGATTCGGGCAGGCGGTCTACATCCAGCACGAGAACGGTGACGTCACCGTGTACGGCCACATGGAGGAGATCCTCGTATCGGCCGGACAGGTCGTCCAGGCCGGCGAGACCATCGCATTGGTCGGGAATCGCGGCCAGTCCACCGGGCCGCATCTGCACTTCGAGGTGCGACTGGGAGGACTCGGGGGGGATCCGGTCGATCCGCTGGCTTACCTGCGTGAACGGGGCGTCGACGTCTGATCCCCGCCGCGCGCCGTCAGAGGGTGATTCCCTGTTCGGCGAGCCAGTCGAGCGGGTCGACCCGCCGACCGTCGAGCCCGCCCGCCCAGACCTCGAAGTGGAGGTGAGGGCCGGTCGAGAACCCCCGTGAGCCCACGCGAGCGATCAGTTGACCGCTTTCGACCTCCTGGCCGGCCTCCACGAGCACCTGCTCCATGTGGCCGTAGACGGTGACGTCGCCGTTGAGATGCTGGATGTAGATGACGTTCCCGTAGCCGCTGGCGGGGCCGGCACGCAGGACGGTGCCTGCGGCCGCCGCGTACTCCGGCGTCATCATCGGTGCGGCGATGTCCACGCCCCAGTGCATCTCGCCCCACCGCATGGCGAAGGCGGTGGTGAGGGTGCCGCCTAAAGGCAGCGTTCGCCGCTGTGCTTCTTCAGCCTCCCGGGCGGCCCGGGTGACGCGGACGTCCTCGAGGCGCGATGCCGCCGCCATCAGTGCGACGTCCCGTCGGGGATCGGTCTCCTCGGCGAAGCTGGCGCCCCCATCAAGACCGAGCCCGTGCGTGGCCGCGAGCACCGACCTGTTTTCCGTGGTCGGCGCGGACTGCGGCCACAGGCTCATCAGTGCGGCGCCGACGACGGCGGCGGTCAGGAGTGCCGGCCCTTTCCCCGCCATGGAGGGCGGTGGCTGCAGACGTCGACCGGTCCGCCCATGACTTCGTTGACCCGGCTTCGATCCCGGGGCGCTGTCCCTGGACACGCACTGTCTCCATCCCGCCTACTATCTGACCTCGTAGACGGTAGCGGTCGCCGTGCTCGTCGCTGGGCAGGCGCGCTGATCACGTCGTGGTGTTCCGCTCCCCGTCCGCAGCGTCGCCGAGGTCGTCGAAGAGCCCGGCCACGAACTGCTGCACGTCGTCCCATCCGCCGCGCGTGAGAACCGCGGCGGAAGCCGTCGATCCCGGCGGCCCCGACTGGCCCGTGCCCATGGATCGTGGCTCGAGACGCACGAAGACTCGTTGCTGCCGGAGGAGCAGGTTCGCGACCAGGCCGACGAGGATGAAGATCGCGCTGATCAGCACGGCGATCTGTGCGGGATCGTGGGACACCTGCAGGGCCGCGAACTCGCGGTAGCCGTCGAAGCGGATGGTCGTCCCGTCATCGAGGGTGGCGCTGTCCCCGACGCGGAGGTTCGCCGATCCGATCCGCTCCAGCGCCCCCAGTTCGATCTGTCGTCGGTCGAGCGAGTACACCGACTGGGGCGCGCCGCTGTTGAGGCCCAGGTACCCGCGGTAGGCGAAGAGCGCCACCTGTGGGTTCAGGGGGCGGGCGTCGACGGAGGTGAGAACCCCGTCGGTCACGACCCCGGTGGGGGCGAAGAATCCTTCGATGGCGAACCCGTCCCCGCTGCCGTCGCCCAGGTCGGGCAGCTTGACGACGCCCTGGCTGCCGAACGTGCGGTTGTCCTCGGGCAGGAACGGCGCCGACAGCTGATCGAATGTGCGCCCGTCCGGCAGCGTGATCGTGAAACTGGGAGTGAACCCGTGCCCGGTGACATACAGGCGGTTGCCGTCGAGCCGGAAGGGGTCGTTCACTCCAATCGTCACTCCCTGGGTCGACGCGCCGGGTCGCTCCTGTACGCCGATGTCCGCGGTGAAAGAGGCCGGGGTGCCGTCGGGTTCATAGGTGGCCCGGAAGTCGTCGAGGTCAAAGCAGAGCGGGCTCAGCGTGTCCTGGTTAACCAACGGCCCAGCGGTGTATTGGTCGTACTGCTGGAAGGAGTTGCAGAATCCGTTTCCCTCGGTGACGAGGACGTTGCCCTCGTAGCCCCACATCTTGCCGGCTGCCAGCGACAGCAGCATGGCGAGCAGTGCGAGATGAAAGACCAGGTTGCCGGTCTCCTTGAGGCGGCCGCGTTCGGCCGCGATCGTCACGCCGTCGGCCGTCTGTTCCTGTCGCACGCGGAACCGCTGGGACTTGAGTCGCCGCGACAGAAGCTCGCCCGCCGCCGGCGGGTCCAGGTCGACGTCTCGCCTGGTGTAGTCAGGCAGTCGGTGCAGGTGGCGCGGCGTCGGCGGCGGGCCCTGTCGCAGCCGCCGGCCGTGCTCCAGGCACCGCGGCAGCAGGCAGCCGACGAGGGACGTGAACAGGAGGAGGTACACCGCGGCAAACCATGGGCTGGCGAACACCTCGAACATGCCGAGCCGGTCCAGGATCGGCGCGAGCGCGGGGTGGTCCCGGAAGTACGTGGCCACCGCACTCGGCGACAGTGAGCGCTGCGGCAGCAGGGATCCGGGCACGGCGGCGATCGCCATCAGGAAGAGCAGGATGATCGCGGTCCGCATGCTGGTGAGCACCCGCCACCAGCGGCGAGCCCGGAGGATGGCGCGCACCCCGGGCCACGGGCGGGCGGGCGGCGGCGGTGCACTGCGGTCCTGTACGTCGGTCATGCCCACCGCCCGACGAACGGCGCGCCCGAGCTGTGTTGCGCCACGTCCGGCGCCCGCTCTGACTCGGCGGCTCTCGAGGGCAGGGCGGCCACGCTGCGCTCCTTTGCTCGGCGACGACGTGCCAGGCGGCCGCGCAGGACTCTCCGCGCCGAACGCGGCAGGTGCGGCTCACGTCGACCGAACTCTACTAGTTGCCATAGTAGTAACACGGTCGCCGCCGCGAATCAGGTAGGCGGGCCCGATGTCCGGCCGCCGCTCCGACGCCGGTGGCGCCCGGACGGTGATACGCGCCCGGGCGTCAGCGGCAGCGGCCGCCCATGTTGACCCCGCGGGCGGCCAGCCAAGGGATCGGGTTCGTCCGCCCCTGGTACATCCCGCGTGTGTGCACCTCGAAATGCAGGTGGGGGCCGGTGCTCTGGCCCCGGTTGCCGACTTCGGCGATCACCTCGCCGGCGGACACACGCTGACCCGCGGTCACGAAGTAGTCGTTGATGTGACCGTAGACGGTCACCGACCCGTCGTCGTGCTGGATGTACACGGCAAGGCCGAACCCGGTCGCCGGGCCGGCGCGAACGACCCGGCCGGCCATGGGGGAGTAGATCGGGGTACCCGTGGGAGCGGCGATGTCGATGCCGTAGTGCATCGTTCCCCATCGCATCTCGTAGCACGTCGTGAAGTAGCCGCTGGTCGGCGCCACGGCGCGTCCGGCCCCCGGCGTCGGGCTCGGGGTCGGAGACGGCCCGTCAGAGTTCTCCGACTCCCGTGCGTGAGCGGCGGCCTCGGCAGCGGCCCGCGCCGCCGCCGCCGCAGCTGCCGCCTCGGCGGCGGCGCGGGCCTCCTCCTGCTGCCGCCATGCCTGATAGGCGTTCCGGGCGCCCTGGAGGTTGAGCAGGTTGATCTGGGCCTCCTGAAGTTGCCGGTCGTAGGTCGCCTTCTGGGTGACTGCCGCTTCGTAGGCTGTCTGCGATGCGGCCATCCTCCTCTCGGCCGCAGCCTGCGCCTGGGCGGCGGCGTCTTCTGCCTCATCGCGGTCGGCAACGGTGGCCCGCGCCGCTGAGTCAGCGTTCGCCTGTCGGACCTGGGCCACCTGCAGGCCTTGGAGGGTGGCGGCCCGCTGCACCCCAAGCAGCTCCAGCGTCGCCGCCTGCTGCAGCATCTCTGCCGGCCCGTCGGCATTCATCAGCGCGGCCACTCCGGTGAGGGTCGCACCGCGCATGTAGCTCTCCCGCCCCAGCGCGGCCACGTTCGAGCGTGCCTGTTCGACCGCTGTGCGAGCGGCCTCGAGCTCGGCTGCCGCGTCGACCGCTGCCTGCTGTGCCCGCTCCAGTTCTGCCTGAGCCACCAATTGCGCATCGGCGGCCGCCTGGGCCTCGAGGGTGACGCGCTGCAACTCGGCTTCGGACGAGGCGACCAGACCGGCGATGCGCCCTACTTCCGCGGCGGCGGCCTCCTGCGCCACCTGCGCGTCGGTTATTTCCGCGTCGCTGGGATTGGCCGGTGCGGCCATCGCATGCTGGGAAGGGAGTGTTACCAGCGCCGCGGTCAGGGCGGCCAGTGCGACCAGACGTCCCGGCGCTGCGGCCCCACGGGGACGGCGACGGACAGCCGTTCGGGGGGAAGCGGGGCGTCCCGGATGCCGGGCTGTCGTCTCGGCGACGGTCGTGTGGGGCACGCGCATCGGTCGGTCGACCGTGGTCTGACGGCCTGCGGCTGCATTCCGCATGTCACGCTCCGAGTCCGGGAGGGTGCGCGCAGAAGAGCGGCCCCAGCCTACTAATGTCCTTAGTAGCTTCGGCTGGGTGGGGCTGTGACTTGAGTGGAAATCGGGATCGGTGAGGTGGGAGTGGCTTGCCGGTCGCGCCCGGCCACCCTCAGAAACCGACGGGCGTCAGCCCCTGGCGTCACTCCGCTCGGACGGCGTCAGGTCGCCGGCCGAAGGGGGTGTCACGACACGGTCGACAGTAGGCCTGTCCGGCGGAGCGCCGTCCACGGCTTGCGCGATCGGCGTGCGTGGCGGGCGACCGCCCGGAACCGCGCAGGCGTACTCGTTCCTCAGTCGCCGCCTGAGAGTCCACAGCAATCCCGCGATCGACAGGACGGCCAAGACCGGCTGCAACGGGGCCCAGATGGTCATCGCGCCGGATACGCCGAGCGTCGCGACGACCAGCTTGTTGCAGACCGGGCAGCCGACGGCGAAGGCGGCGAGCAGCCCGCCGCCGGTCGCTGCCGTCGCGCCGTTGCGGGCCGCCCGGTCTTCCGGTCGCCGGATATAGGTCGCTGCCACCAGTCCGCCGAGCACCGCAGTTGCCAGCCAGACGGGGTAGTTCCACCACAGGACCGGCGTCATCCGGGTGTACAGCGGCGTCGGCATCACGCCCGTCGGCACCCCGACGGCCAGTAGGAAGACGACGGTCGCCACGACGGCGGTCACCACCCGCCGAGACGGCCACTGGGCCCGCAGAACTCGGGTCACCGGTATTCGATCGATCATCGGGGCTGAGAGGACTGGTGCACCATCATCGCGGCCCTTTCTCGTAGGCCGCCGCGGGCTCGTCCGATTCCCACCCCCGGCCCGCCTCACCGGAGACGGCGGCCACTACTGGGAATAGTAGACCGGGAGGTCAGGTGACGACGCAGCCGACCACGTTGAGGGTCAGCCAGCCGGCCGCTCCGGGCAGCAGCAGGGCAGCCAGAGCCACCACAGCGCAACCGGCCAGCCGCATCGCGCGATGATCACCCACCCGGTCCGCGCTCAGTCGGGACAAGCGCGTCTGGGTCAACCGGCCCGCCATTCCCAGGCCCAGTGCGGGAGCGGGGTGCCCGCTGAGTCGACCCAATGCCTCGCGGACAGCTGCGGGACCGCAGCGGCGGGCCGCCTCGGCGTCGGCGGCCAGTTCGACCAGGTCCTTGATGACGGACGGGGCGGCGCGCAGCAGCGGCACGATGGGCAGCGCCGCCGCCAGCACCTCGACGACCGCGATCAGGGCGTGGTGACGGCCTCGTAGGTGTGCCCGCTCGTGCTCCAGCGTGGCCGCTACGGCCGCCGGGGTCAGCTGGTGTCGCAGTGAGTCGCTCATGACGATCAGACCCGGCCGGCCGCCGATCGACATGGCCAACGGTCGGTTGTCACGGACCCAGAGGGGGTCGGCCGGACTCGAGCCGGCGGCCAGGAGGCGAAGCTGCTCCAGATGAGGAGCCCGCTCCCGCCGGCGCCGAAGCCGCGCGCGGACCGCCCAGCCCAGACGGAACAGGATGGCCGCAGAGCCCACGACGCCGAGTGCGGCGAAGGCTTCGCGCCATCCCGGCACGTTTCCCGAGGAGATCGCCGTCCAGCAGCCGCCCGCCAGCCCGAAGATGCCCGAGGCAGGATGCTCGTCGGCCGGAAGCGCCAGCAGACTGATCGTGGCAACAGCCGAGACCACCAGGCCGACGGTGGACAACAGCCAGCCGGTCAACAGGACCGTCGGGTCGATCCGCCGGTCCGCCAGCCACAACAGCGTCCGGTGGCCATGGACGCCGACGACCATGCCGCCCATGAGGAGTGCAAGGGCTGCGGTCATGACAGCGAGTCGCGCCGAGCCAGCCCGTCGCGAAGAACGGTCGACTCCTCCTCCGAAGCGGTCTCGGCGAAATACAGCAGCACCGAGCGGGGATCGTCGGCCGCATCCAGGATTTCCCGCAACGAGGCGGCCGCCGCCCCCTCGCGGCTGACGGTCGGCCGGTAGTTGTAGGCGCGGCCGGCTGGCTCTCGGACGACCATTCCCTTGCGGTGGAGGTTGCTCAACACGGTCATCACGGTCGTGTACGCCAGATTCCGTTGCGGCGGCATCTTCTCGAGGACGTCTCGTACGGTCAGTGCCCCGTCGGCCGACCACAGGACGTCCATCACGGCAGCCTCGAGCTTGCCCAGGCGTGGCATCGGCGCTCCCTCAGGTCGGCTCTCTGACGCAGTCTCCGGAGCGTGTCCGGCGGCATCCGCGGGGTCGAAGCATACTGTGCCGAGTAGTAGGCGCGGCGTGGCAGTGGCGAGGATGAGCCCCCGCCGAGTGACCCTCGAGGGTCAACCGCTTGGCCCGGCGCCCGCGGTCAGGAGTCCTTCAACAGCTGCACGAGTGACGCGAGTTCGGCGCTCGTCATCTGTCCGATCTGCCTTCCCACGATGCGCCCGGCCGGGTCCACGGCCAGCGTCACCGGCAGTCCCGGCACGCCTAGTTGGGTGAGCAACGTGCCCTCGACATCGACGACGCTCGGGTAGGTCACGCCCGTCGCCGCCGCAAAGTCGGCTGCCACCGCCGGCTCGTCACGCGTCACGACGCCGAGAAAGCGAATGTCCTGCCCGTGCTCGGCGAACGCCTGTTGCAGCAGCGGCATCTCCTCCCGGCAGGGGGCGCACCAACTTGCCCACAGGTTCACGACGGTCGGGCGCCCGGTCAGCGAGGAGAGCGTGACCTCCGGGCCGTTCCCAAGGCAGGGCAGTCATAGGGCGGGCAGCCCGCCGTCGACGGTGTGCGCCCCCTCCCCGCTCGGAGCCCCGCACGCGGCCGCCTCGACGGCGGCTTCGGCCGCAGGTCCATCGAGGTCGGGCTGGCTGGTCGCCGAGGAGCTGCAGCCGGCCAGCGTGAACACGACCACGCACCCTCGTGCATGACGACGGCTCGTCAGCCGGGCGAGGGGAGTGACTCTGGCACGCCCGCTCCTGCCGGGCGGCGCCGATCATTGTCGGCGCGGGACTGGACGACGCGCGGCGTCAGGCAGGCCGGCGAGTCAGGCGTCGCCCTCGAGGTGACCGAGGTCGGCTGAGAACCCGGAAGGTCTACGGCCTCTTTGGGTGGCCTTACGGGCCGGCCGCGGTGGCGGTGCGTCGGTGGCCCTGCAACTCCTGCTGCTTGCTCCAGCCGTACCTGGTCACGCCCTTCGGCTTGTACACCGACAGGACCAGCGCGATCAGCAAGACCAGCAGTCCGCCGATGGAGTGGGGCAACGTTCCGGAGAGTGCGCCCGGGTCCGAGGAGCCATCGGCGGCTCGCGCCAGTGATGTGATCGTTCGACTCTGCACCAGCAGGACAGCAGTCGCGATCAGGGTGAGCAACAACTTCGCCAGGACCCAGTAGTGGCGGAACAAGCCCCAGGGCGTGCCCAGGCCGTGGACGACGCCGATGACCACCGAGGCGAGTGCCAAGGGGATGATCGCCGCCCCGGCAATCATGTCCATGGCGAGATATGCAGCGCGCACGCGGTTGGCATCGCTGCTGGCAACCGCCGTGACATCCAGCGCGATGTAAGCCATCACCGCGCCGAGCCAGCCCACCGACGTCACGACGTGAGCCGCGAGAACTGCCTTGCGCAGCCGCGGTGGCATCGTCATTCAACAGTGGCCGGGGCGACCGCCCAGGTCGTCGCCGCGCCGGAAGAGTAGCCGTCGAGGGACATGTGCCGCCCTGGTCCGTGCTGTCCGGCGATGCCGGACAGCTGAAGGATGAGGAACACCAGCAAGAGAATGCCGATCGCAATGCTGGTGACCTTTACCCAACGGGGCATTCCCGGGGGCGACCGTCGGTCGGTCTGCGTCTCCGGGTTGCGTGCGTTGGGTTCGGCCATAGCCGCCCTCCGATGGCGTGCGCGCCCGCTTGGTCCCTTGGTGGGGCAGAGTTTATCGAGACAGTGCGTCCTGATAAAACCATACTGTCCTGCAATCGTCGCACTGTATCCTCAGGCGCGTGCCCAGGCTGTGGCAAACCACCATTGACGAGCATCGCCGCAGTGTCCGCGGGGGAATCCTCGACAGCGCGTGGGCGCTTGCCGCTGAGCGCGGGCCGCTGTCCGTGACCATGTCGCAAGTCGCCGACGCGGCCGGCATCGGCCGGGCCACCTTGTACAAGTACTTCCCGGACGTCGCGTCGGTCCTGGTCGCATGCCATGAGCGGCATGTCGCCGCGCATCTCGAGCAGCTGGCTCAGCTGCGGGAGCGGGGGGAGGGGCCGGGCGAACGACTGGCCGCGGTGTTCAACGCCTACGCGCGCAATGTCCATCATCGAGAGCGGCACGGCCCCCCGGAGATGGGGGCACTACTACATCGGGACGAGCACGTCGCGGTAGCGCAGCGGGAACTGCTCGACCTCTTCCGGGGGCTGCTCCTTGATGCTGCGCAAGCGGGCTTGGTCCGAACCGACGTGCCGCCGGAGCAGTTGGCGACGTACTGCCTGCACGCGCTGGGCGCCGCAGGCAGCTTGCCTCCGGGAGATGCGGTGCGCCGGCTCGTCGAAATCACCCTCGCCGGGCTGCGGCCCTCGGCGGACGGCTCCGGCGACTGACGAACTCGATCGTTCGGCCGCCCCTCCCGTTCGTCCGGCTCCCGGCGAGGGGCCTCCCCCACGAGGGCGATCCTCCTGCACGGCGTACCCGGGTTGTCGTCACCAGCCTTGCGCTACGACGACGAGACCCGGAGGGGGCAGACGCTGGCGCGGAGATCGGCCACGGCGGCAGGCGCTGGCGGTGATCGGCCACGGCATTGGGGTCGGGATGCCCAGCGGCACACTCCTTGGGTAGTTCGCGACCTGCGCAGACTCGCGTCACGGCCTATTGCTAGGCGGGCCGCTTAGTACTACCCATGCACCAGCAATCAAGCTCTCTCGCGAGATGGCAGTGGGAAATGTTCCGTGCGACAGCTGTGCTTGCTCAGGTCGGCCGAGGCATGGCGGTTCTGCTGCTCGTCTTCGGCCTGGTGCTCGCCTCCCCGAGGGCCGTGCTCGCTGACGAGGAGGAGTCCGACCGGGCCAGCGTCCTCGTGCTGCAGTCGGTGGCGCTCATCGCCAACGGCGCGCCGGTCGACGCCGTGATCGAGCGCGTAGAGGATGCGTTGGCCGCGCCGGACAAGTCGGGCACCGACCTGGCGCTGGTGGAACGAGCCCTACGCGTCATCCAGGCGACACCAGGCGGGGCCGGCCTCGACCGGGCGCAAGAACTGCTCGTCGACGCCGTCGACATTCGCTTCGCCACCGGATACGGCGACGTCCCCCGGCCGGGTGAGGTCAGCCACGGGGAGCCCCCGTACGCCACCGGGGCCGAGACGGGAATGACAGCGGTGCTGGACGATTTCTCGCCAGCGCGCGGGATTTCCGACGGCGGTGATGTGGTGCTCCTCGTTCTCGCGGCCGTGTCGATTGGCGTCGGTTCGATCCTCGCCCACCGGTGGCGTCCGCCCGACTCCATTCGCCGGCTACGGCGCGACGTCGCACTGTCGGAGGGCTCCAGATGAACACGGGGACCACGACTCCGGCGGGAGCGGGGGCTACTGCGCGGCGTCGCAGCCGCTTCCGCCGGGTTCTGGACGCGGTCGACGAGCGGATGGGCATTTCGGCCTTGCAGTACGAGGTGCCGGAGCACGCCAACAATCTGAGTTGGAGCCTGGGCGCGCTGACGGCGATCGGCTTCTTCATCCTGGTCGCCAGCGGCATCTACATCGCGCAGTGGTACCACCCCATGCCGGAGGTGGCGAACCAGTCCATTCGGGAACTCATGACCGGTGTCTGGCTCGGGTCGTTCGCCCGGGGCCTCCACTTCTGGGCCGCGCAGGCGATGGTCGTCCTGGCCCTTCTGCACATGTTCCGGGTCTTCCTCCACGCCTCCTACAAGCGCCCGCGGGAGGGGAATTGGATCGTCGGTTCCCTGATGCTGCTCCTGGCCTACCTCGCCGTGTTCACCGGCACGGTCCTGAAGTGGGACCAAGAAGGCTTCGAGGCGCTGATGCACAACCTGGACGTCGCCGAGCTGATGGGAGGGCTCGGTGTCTGGTTCGGCACCGACCTGGCGGCGCAGGTGCCCATCGTCGTCCGCCTGTACACGGCGCACGTGGCCGTCATCCCCGGGCTGATCTTTGCGCTTTTCGTCCTGCACGCCCTCCTGGTGAAGCGGCACAGGATCTCGGAGCATCCCGCGATCCCGCATCCCGAGCGCGAGCATCCCGCTCCGTTCACTGCCCACCTCAGGAGGGCGACCGCCTACGGCCTGGTACTCCTCGGTGGTTTGGGCGTTCTGGCCGTGCTGGTCCCCCCGGTGCTCGGGCCGACCCCGGTGGAGGGGATCGAGACCACCCGACCGCTGTGGATGTTCTGGTGGTTCTTCCCCTTCGAGCAGTGGTTCGGGATCAGTTCGGTAGGGCTCGCCATCGCCGCCATCTTCGGATTGATCATCCTGGTGCCGTTGCTGGATCGCAGTCCCCGTCGCCGGTGGCAGGAGAGAAAGGTGACGATGGGCATCGCCGCTCTTCTGGTGCTCATCCTGGTAGCCATCAGCGTCTACGTGTGGATCAACAACCCGAACGGGCACTGATGAGACGGTCCGTCCCCCCGGCACGGCTGGCTCGCCGCTGGTTCTGGACGCTCCTGGCGGCTGGCGTCCTGGCGGCCGGCGTCCTGTCCGTGGCGCTTCGGGCCCGTCCAGGCCCGAGCGCCGGCCTGGCGGTTCTCGGCTCCGGGCTGGTGCTGATCCTCGCGACCTCGCAGGCGGCGCGCATCCTCATCGCCCTCAAAGAAGCGGGGCGGCGAATGCGCCCTGAGGTGGCGGGCCCTCTGTCGTCAGGCGACCGGGCTGAGCGGTCGCGTGCTGAATCATCTCGTGACAGGCGCGCGGAAGGCACCGCCCATCGTGCGAGCAATCGGCCAGGGTCTGCCGGATCTGTGGCCGGCAGTGGAAGTGGCGACTGCGCTTGAACGGGCCGCGCTGCTCGCGTGCCGGCCTACCGCGTCTCCCGCGTGGCACTCCTGTGCCCGGCCAGCTCGCCCATCTGCCGTCGGTACGCCCCAGCATCGATGGTGCCCTCGAACAACTGGCGGGTGAGGGTGGCCTCCCGCTCCTCTGCGTGGGTCTCCAGGGATGCCCCGCTGGCGAGCGGCGGCTCAGGCGAGAACCGCCACGGGGAGCGCAGACTGCTGGCTGTGGCCATGTCTCGCCACAGACGGCTCAGGTCCAGTCGGGCCGGGTCCACGTCGTCGCGCGCCGATCGGCTCGCTGCGCGGTCGTCCGGGCGTTGGCTCGCGGATGTCCGCCGCACGTGCCGGTAGTAGGTGACGTACAGCCCCACGACGAACAGGACCACTACCAGACTGGCGGCCATGTCGGAGCTCCTTCATCGGTAGCGTGGCCGGACGGATGGCGTGAGTCGCTTCGCCGCACGGGTTGCTTGTCCCGGCCCTGCCGGCCCATCAGGGGCGTCTCCGCAGGGACCGGCTGTTCTCTCGGCACCCATCCGCAGCGAGACGGGCGCCGAGGGTCATCGGGAGTCCTTGCCGTGCGTGCCCGTCATCATCAGGGCCATCATGGCCGTGCACAGGACTGCGACGACCAGGAAGCCGGGACCGGCCACGCCGGTGGCGACGAGGGCCACGGCGATCACCAGCATGGGGATGCAACAGGCGATCATCATCCAGCCGTGGCCGCCGTGACCAGATGCGCCGCCGTGACCAGGTGCGCCGCCGTGCGCATGCTCGGCCGGCTGATGCGCAGGTTCGGTGCGCCGTCCAGGAGTGGTCACGACCGCCTCCCGAGAGCCTTGGGCGTGTAGCCCAGTTTGGCGTAGAGCGGGCAGTGGCCCGTCGCCCCGGTGACAGCCAAATCCAGGCCGGCAGCGATGAGCAGGACCTCCAGTACCACGGCCACCACGGATCCTGCGGCGGTCAGCAGGACGATGCCGGCGACGATCGCCGCGAGGCCCGCGACGATGCGGGCCACCCGCTCGGTAGTGGTGATGTTGATGGTCCGCCAAGCAGGCGACCGGTGCGGCGCAGTTTCCACGGTCATGACCGCACCACCGGACGTCCCGCCCCCCGAAGGGTGGCGAGCCGACTGGCGTACTCCGCGTCATCGATCTCCCCGCGGGCAAATCGCTCGCTGAGCAGGCGCTCCGGTCCCGGAGAGTCAGTCGCGCGAGGCTGATCGGTGCGGCCCAGTCCGCGGACGAGGTAGACGGTCAGGCCGATCACCAAGGCCCAAAACGCGACCATCCCGAGTGTCATCCCGACCCACCCCCAGGCGCTGAGGTCGTGGTCAGTCCAGAACATCACGGCAATCCCTCCTTCAGCTCGCCGGTCCGCTCGGGGGCTTTCCCCCCGCCGTTGACGACCGGACGACTACTACTGTCGACCCGTAGTTGCGCATCGGGCAGGGCCCTGCGACTCCCGTCCGGCGACGAAGGTCACTACCCGTGGGGGGTATAAGGCGATACGCCGCTGCTGGCCTCGTTGCGCTGGTGGTGATCGCCGAGACCGGCGCGGACATCGATGTCTCAGTTCTGATCCCGCATCTGGCCTCCCGGACCGGAATCCTCCGTCGGTTCCGCCCGCCGAGGAAAGGTCGGTGTGGCTGGGGCCGGTCGTGGCCTCCGCGATCCCGTGGCGAGGTGGCGACTGCCGTGACGGGTGCCGGGGTCGTCCTTCATGCGGCCGGCGGACTCGGTGCCCCTGGGCGGAGCGAGGGCCCCAGAGCCTCGCTTCGGAGCCCGAGATGCACCGGCATCTCGCTAACGCACTCCAGCAGGCCACCAGGGGGCAGCCGGTCGAGGGGGCGGCCCTCCAGCCCGGTGATCTCGTCTACTTCTACAGCCCGGTGAGCCACATCGGCATCTACATCGGGGTGGCCAGATGGTCCATGCCTCCACCTTCGGAGAGCCGGTGAAGGTCGGCAGCGTCGACATGGCCGGCTACGCAGGGGCCCGCCGGATCGTCTGAGCGAGACGCCTGGCGAGTGGCCCGGCGCGACTGCGCCGCGCGCAGATGGGTACTAGAGCACGTAGTACCGTGAGTCCGGGAGGGGGTGGGCATGCCGGCTCGGCGATGGTGGATCGTGGTGGTCTTGGCCGCTGTCTTCTCGATGCACGGTGTCCTACTGGTCCCCTCCAGCGGCGGCAACGACGATGCCGGATCGGTAGCCGACCAGCACGCGATGGCCGCCTCCGACGACTCGGGCCCCGTTACCGGCCTCGCGAGCGCGGGCGGCTCGGGGCCGTCGGCCGACATCGCGGCTGGGTCGGAGAAGCCGATGCCCACCGATGACCCCGGCCACGGCGTCGGGATGCACATCTGGTCGCTCTGCCTGGCGATCCTCGCCGGGCTGGCCCTTGTCGGCGCGCTCGTGCTCACCCGGCGGGTCGCGGCCGCCCTCGACGGTGCCGTGGCGCCCCGCCCGCGTGGTGTCGGGCGCTGGTTCAGGGTCCCTCGACCGCCGGACCTCGCCTCACTCTGCCTCCTGCGGATCTAGGCCGATCGCTCGGACCCCGCCAGCTCAGCCGCTGGCAGGGGTCAGACGGCACGCCTACCCACCGAAGATCAGGAGACCGCACATGACCACCAGCTCCACTCGATTTGCACGTATCGCCGTCGGCGTCGTCGCCGGCGCCGTCCTCCTTGCCGGTTGTTCCGGCGGAAGCGACAGCTCGACTGCGGCCAGCGCCACGGCCGACGGTGGCACCGCCGCCGAGAACGAGGCGTTCAACAATGCCGACGTGACCTTCGTCCAAGCCATGATCCCGCACCACCGTGGAGCACTTGCCATGGCGCAGCTGGCTGACGGCCGGGCCGAGGACTCCAGCGTCATCGAACTGGCCGGCCGCATCGAGGCGGCCCAGCAGCCGGAGATCGAAACAATGACGGGGTGGCTCGAGGAATGGGGGGAGCCACTGCCCGACGAGTCCGACACCGGCATGGGCGGCATGGATCACGGCTCCGATGACGGCGGCATGGACATGGGTGGAATGTCCGGGGAGGACTTGACCATGCTGGAATCCGCCTCGGGCGCCGAGTTCGATCGGATGTTCCTGGAGCTGATGATCAGGCATCACCGCGGCGCCGTGGACATGGCCCAGACCGAGATCGACGCCGGCTCCTACCCCGACGCGGTGGCTCTGGCCGAAGACATCGTCGAGTCGCAGACTGCCGAGATCGAGGAGATGCAGACGCTGCTCAGCGAGCTCGGCGGCTGACCTGCCGCCGGGGTGGCGCTGCCGCGCACTCGGCAGCGCCACCCCGGTCGTCGTCCGCGTCCCTTCGTCATCACGGCACGGAGCCCTCATGCCCTGCGCTGCCCCCCGCAAGAAGCGCCTCATCGTCAGGTGCGTTCTCGCGCTCGCCACTGCCGCCCTTCTCGCCACCGGGTGCTCGTCCACCGACGTCGACCAGACGAAGCCCGGCGACCGCTACGAGTTCACCGGCGCCACCCCGGCCGGTCAGGTCGTTCCCACGTCCGGCCGGGCCCCAGCGCCTCCGTTCGAGGGTGAGCTTTTGGACGGTAGTCCGTTCGACTCCGAATCCCTGGACGGCGACGTGGCCGTGATCAACTTCTGGGGGTCGTGGTGCGCGCCTTGCCGCGTCGAGACTCCCGACCTGCAGGCCGTCTACGCGGACGTCCGGAACCAGGGCGTGCAGTTCCTCGGCGTCGACGTGAAGGATCAGCGGCAACTGGCCACCGCCTTCATGGCCGCCGTCGGCGCGGAGTACCCGTCATTGTTCGACCCGCGTGGCGAGGTCGCGTTGGCGTTCCGTGGGTTCCCGGCCAACGTGGTGCCCTCCACGATCCTGCTGGACCGGGGCGGCAGAGTGGCTGCGGTGTACACCGGCGCAGTCACCCAGGACAACCTGCGCGCGGCCCTCGCCATCCTGCTGCGGGAGCCCGGCGCATGAGCGCGCTGGGTGAGGCTCTTGCCGCCGTCGTCACCGACGGGTCTCTGCTGCTCGCCTTCGGCGTGGCCGCGCTGGTCGGGCTGATCAGCTTCGCCTCGCCTTGCTGCCTACCTCTGGTGCCGGGCTACGTCAGTTACATCGCCGGACTGGCCGGGGCCGATGTGGCCACCGAGGAAGTTCGGTCGGCGCAGGCCATCTCTTCCGCTCCTGAGGTCGCTGCGTCGGAGGGTGCGGCGCGGTCGAGATCGGCAGCGGTCGCGACCCGGCGCACGGGGTCGGGAAGACGACGACTCCTCGTGGGCTCGCTGCTCTTCGTCGCTGGGTTCAGCGCCGTGTTCATCTCCTTCGGCGCGCTGTTCGGAGGGCTCGGGCGGCTGCTGCTGGAGTGGGCGCCGGTCCTGACCCGCGTCGCGGGCGTGGTCACGATCCTGATGGGACTGGCCTTCCTGGGAGCGCTGCCCTGGCTGCAGCGCGAACGACGGCTGCGGCACCGCCCGACCGGTGGGCTGGCCGGCGCCCCGATCCTCGGCATCGTCTTCGGGCTGGGCTGGACACCGTGTCTGGGGCCGACCCTCGCCGCGGTCAACACACTGGCCTACACCGAGGCGTCGGCGATGCGTGGAGCGATCCTGGGCCTGGGCTACTGCCTGGGCCTCGGGATCCCGTTCGTCGGCATCGCACTGGGGGCCCGGCGGGCGCTGAGCTTCTCGGTATGGGCGCGCCGGCACGCCGCGAATGTCATGCGGATCGGGGGGAGCCTGTTGGTCGTGCTGGGTGTCCTGCTGGTGACCGGGCTGTGGGACGGACTGATGATCTGGCTGCGAGCGTGGCTCGCCGCCACGGGGTTGGGGAGCTCATTCTTGTGAGGGACATTCGCGTGAACGCGCGGTTCCGAAGGTCGGGGATGGACCGGGCGGTGGTCTCGGTTGCGGTCGCGCTCGTGGCAGTAGTGCTCACCGGTTGTGGCTCCACCGATCCCGACACGGCTGCGTCAGCCGCGAGCACCGCGCCCGCCGGGGTGATGCCCGCGTCGCACATCCACGGCGTCGGGATCGACCCTGCGGGCGGGACCCGCCTGCTGGCGACGCACGACGGCCTGTTCGTGGTCGGAGAGGACGGTGTTTCGACCCGGATCGGGCCCGCGATCGACCTCATGGGCTTCGCGGTGGCCGGTCCCGGGCACTTCCTCGCCTCCGGTCATCCCGGGCCAGGCGTCGATCTACCGCAGCCCGTCGGACTGATCGAGTCCACCGACGGGGGCCGCACCTGGGATCCGCTCTCCCGGCAGGGTGAGTCTGATTTCCACGCGCTGGCCGTCAGTGACACCGGTGTCATCGCCTACGACGGCTCTCTGTGGCGCAGCCATGACGGTGCGGAGTGGGAACAGGTGGCGATCCCGTCGGCGCCGGCCACGCTGGCCGCCGCACCCGACGACATGCGTCTCCTGGCGACGACCCAGCAGGGCCTGTTGCAGTCGGCGGACGGTGGCCGGTCGTGGTCGCCGGTCGTCGGTGCGCCCCTCCTCCAGGTGGTCGACTGGTCGCCGCACGGGGACAGCGTGGCCGGCGTGGACCCGACAGGTGTGTTGTGGACGAGCGCGGACGGCGGGGCGACGTGGCAGGAGGGTCCGAACCTCGGCTCCGCTCCGCAGGCCCTGGACGTGAGTGGCTCCGGCGCCGCCGCACGCATCCTCGTCGTCACCACGGAAGCGTTGGTCGAGTCTCAGGACAACGGTCGGACCTTCGACATCGTCCTGGAGCACTGAGACGTGGGCGGACCGGCGTCCTGGCTTCCTGGTGCCCCACGGCTGACCGAAACTCGAGCACGTGCGACGGGACGACACCGGTGACGTTCCTCCCGTCCGTTCTCGGCGGTGCGCTGGTGGCGCTGATCCTCCGCGACATCTTTCACACGTTGTTCCACCCTGCGGGACAGGGAGGTTTGAGCCGCCTGATCCTTGTGGGCACCTGGCGCACCGCCAGGCGGCTCGGGGGGCCGAGGCGTCTCGCCGAGCTGGCCGGCCCCCTCGGCCTCGTCGCTGTGATCGCAGCCTGGTTCGGCGGTGTCGTGCTGGGCGGTGCCCTGGTCTACTGGCCGCACATGCCCGATGCCTTCTCCTACGCGGCGGGACTGCATCCCGCTGCGCGCGACGACTTCCTCGACGCCGTCTATCTCTCCCTGACCACGACCACCACGTTGGGATTCGGCGACATCGTCCCGACGGCGGGGTGGTTACGGGCCGCCGCACCGCTGCAGGCCATGATCGGGTTCACGCTGCTGACCGCGGCAGTTTCATGGGTGCTCCAGGTGTACCCGGCGCTCAATCGACGCCGGACCCTGGCGACCCGACTGACGGCACTGGAGAGGTCCGGCGTTCATGCCGCGCTGCGCGACGCCGACTCGCCAGTCGCGGCGTTGCTTCTGCAGGAACTGGCCGGCCGCGTGGCGCAGGCCCGCGTCGACCTCACGCAGTACGCGGAGACCTACTACTTCCGAGCGGAGGACCCCCGGTCGTCGTTGCCCGCGGCCTTGCCGTACGCCCTGGACCTGGCGGACATAGGCGAACGGTCGCAGCGCGGGGATCTGCGGTGGGCCGCTGCCACCTTGGCGTGTGCTCTCGCCGACCTGACGGAGTTGGTCGGCCGTCAGTTCCTGGGTATCGAAGGATCGGTCGAGGAGGTGCTCGCCGCTTATGCGGCGGATCACGGCGAGTCCGCGTTGCTCGAGCGCCACTCCGACGAGCCTGGTGACGTCGGCTGAGGATGGACCTGTGACCCGGCCGTCGGAAACGCTTGGCCGTACGCGTAACGGCCCAGCCAGGTGTTCCTCAGACCTGTAGCGCAGTAGCCGCTCGCCGTCATGCAGCCGTGCTGCCGAGACTTCCCTTGACGAAATACCGTAGGGGGGTATCCTGTGGGTGTCGCTTCGCGACGACGAACGAGCGGAGGGAAGCACCGTGGACATCGACGAACCCACAGGGCCGCACGGGTACATCCACCGCAAGGACGAATACCTCAAGCGGCTGCGCCGCATCGAAGGCCAAGCGCGTGGTCTGCAGCGGATGGTCGAGGACGAGAAGTACTGCATCGACATCCTCACCCAGGTCTCCGCGATGACGAAAGCCTTGCAGGCCGTCTCCCTCGGCCTGCTCGAGGAGCACCTGAGCCACTGCGTCGTCGAGGCCGCCAAGATCGGAGGCCGCGAGGCCGACGAGAAGGTGCGCGAGGCCTCCGAGGCGATCGCGCGACTGGTCCGCTCCTGAGGAAGTAGCCCGGCCCCCAGCCGCACGAACTGTCTCGTCAGTTCGGAATCACCGGAACACCCCCCGTTGAAAGGACACCCCTGACATGAGCACGTCCACCTACACCGTCGTCGGCATGACCTGCGGGCACTGCGTCAACTCCGTGACCGAGGAAGTCACCCAGGTCCCCGGCGTCACCGACGTCGCCGTGGACCTCGCCACGGGCGGTCTCACCGTCACCAGCGAGTCCGACGTGGACGACGCCGCCGTGCGCGCCGCCGTCGAGGAAGCGGGCTACGAAGTGGCGGCGCCCGCCAGCCAGTCGTCGACTGGACAGGGGTCCGGGTGCGGGTGCGGATGCAAGTGACGGCATTCTGCCCCGGGGGAGGCCGGCCGCGCGAGGGGATCTGAGGTGAACACTCAGACGAGGGTCGCCGCCTATCTGGTGGGCCTCGCTGTCGTCTTCGCTGCCGCTATCGGGATTGGCGGCGCCGTCGGACCTGCCGGTGACCGGACCCACTCACCGGCACAGCCAGAAGTCAGCCACGGCGGCATGTACAGCAACGGCAACGCCGGCAGCTGACCGGGCCGCCCCGGGTGCTACCCGCGGGGGGGCGCGCCCCGCATGTGCGCAACCATCGATCTTGACGGGAGGGCCAGTGAACTCCGCCACGAACAACACGACATCGTCGACCCCGGCCGATGGTGACCAGGTCGAGCTCGCGATCGGTGGCATGACGTGCGCGTCGTGCGCCATGCGGATCGAGAAGCGGCTCAACAAGCTTGACGGCGTCACCGCCACGGTCAACTACGCCACCGAGAAGGCCCGGGTCACCTACGGCGACGGTGTCCGCCCGGAGGAGCTCCTGGCAGCGGTCGAGGCGGCCGGGTACACGGCGCGGCTGCCGGAGCCGCCGCGCGCAGCCGACTCGGTCGGGGACACGCAGGACGAGCACGACCCGGTGCGTCCGTTGAGACAGCGCCTGCTGATCTCGGCGGCGTTGACGGTTCCCGTGATCGCGATGGCGATGATCCCGGTGCTCCAGTTCACCTACTGGCAGTGGCTGTCCCTGACGCTGGCGGCCCCGGTTGTGGTGTGGGGCGCCTACCCGTTCCACCGGGCCGCGTGGACAAACCTGCGCCACGGCACCTCCACGATGGACACGCTGATCTCGATGGGCACTCTCGCCGCCTTCGGGTGGTCCCTGTACGCGCTGTTCCTCGGCACCGCAGGTATGCCCGGGATGACGCACCCTTTCGAGCTGACGATCGCGCAGACCGACGGCATGGCGAACATCTACCTGGAGGTCGCCGCCGGGGTCACCACGGCGATCCTGGCCGGTCGCTACTTCGAGGCGCGCTCCAAGCGGCAGGCCGGCGCCGCGCTGCGGGCCCTGCTGGAGCTGGGCGCCAAGGACGTCTCTGTCCTGCGTGACGGGCGCGAGGAGCGGATCCCGGTGGACCGGCTCAGCGTCGGTGACCTGTTCGTCATCCGCCCGGGGGAGAAAATTGCCACCGACGGCGTAATCACCGAGGGTTCCTCCGCGGTCGACGCCTCGATGCTCACGGGGGAGTCCGTACCGGTCGAGGTCGCGCCCGGGGACGACGTGGTCGGCGCCACCGTCAACGCGGGCGGGCGTCTCGTCGCGCGCGCCACCCGGATCGGCTCGGACACCCAGCTGGCGCAGATGGCCAAGCTCGTCGAGGACGCGCAGAACGGCAAGGCAGAGGTGCAGCGGCTGGCCGACCGGGTCTCCGGCATCTTCGTGCCGATCGTCATCGCGCTGGCCGTGGCAACCCTCGGGTTCTGGATCGGCACCGGAGCCGGGGTCGCGGCGGCCTTCACCGCGACGGTCGCCGTGCTGATCATCGCCTGCCCGTGCGCACTCGGCCTGGCCACACCCACCGCGTTGATGGTCGGCACCGGACGAGGCGCCCAGCTCGGCATCCTGATCAAGGGTCCCGAGGTACTGGAGTCCACCCGCAAGGTCGACACCGTCGTGCTGGACAAGACCGGCACCGTGACCACGGGCCGGATGACCCTGCTCGACGTGGTGGCTGCGGAAGGTGAGAACACCGAACAGCTGATGCGGCTGGCCGGAGCCCTGGAGGACGCCTCCGAGCACCCGATTGCCCAGGCCATCGCCCGCGGAGCAGGTGAGCGCGTCGGCGTCCTCCCGCCGGTGGAGGGCTTCGCGAACATCGAGGGCCTGGGCGTGCAGGGCGTCGTCGAGGGTCACGCGGTGCTGGTCGGCCGTACCCGGTTGCTGGCGGAGTGGTCCCAGCAGCTGCCGGCTGACCTGGAACGGGCCAAGGCCGCTGCTGAGGCCGAGGGCAAGACGGCCGTGGTCGTCGGCTGGGACGGCGTCGCCCGGGGTGTGCTCGTCGTGGCCGACGCGATCAAGGAGACCTCCGCGGAGGCCATCCGGCAGCTGCGCGACCTGGGGCTGACCCCGGTCCTGCTGACCGGTGACAACGAGACGGTCGCCCGCTCGGTCGCCGCCCAGGTCGGCATCACCGAGGTCATCGCCGAAGTCCTCCCGCAAGAGAAGGTCGACGTCGTCAAGCGTCTCCAGGGCGAGGGCAGGGTCGTCGCCATGGTCGGGGACGGCGTGAACGACGCCGCCGCCCTCGCGCAGGCCGACCTCGGTCTGGCCATGGGAACCGGCACCGACGTGGCCATCGAGGCCAGCGACCTGACGCTCGTCCGTGGCGACCTGCGAGCTGCCGCTGACGCGATCCGACTGTCCCGGAAGACGTTGACCACGATCAAGGGAAACCTCTTCTGGGCCTTCGCCTACAACGTGGCTGCCCTTCCCCTGGCCGCGGCAGGCTTGCTCAACCCGCTGCTGGCCGGGGCGGCGATGGCGTTCTCGTCGGTGTTCGTCGTCTCCAACAGCCTGCGACTTCGCCGCTTCACGACCCTGACCCCGCAGGCCACGGGCGGCCGGCCTGCGGTGCGCCGTGTCCCGCCGGTGCAGAGCCGGTCATCGGCGACCTGAGCGACATCGGGACGTACGGCTGAGCCGCCGGCTCCCTGTGATGGGGTCGGCGGTCCTGCGATCAGGACGCGACGACCGCAGGGGCACAACGTCCCTGAGGGCAGGCCCTCCGGCCCCCTGCCGGGTGCCACTCCAACTCCTAGATTCGGTAGTACAGCCCCCGCGGGAGCGGGCTGCACACCGTCGAGGAGGGTGTCCGATGAGTCTGGGCAGACGACTCAGCCTGATCTTCAAGGCAAAGGCGAGTAGGGCCCTCGACCGAGCCGAGGACCCGCGGGAGACGTTGGACTACTCCTATCAGCGGCAGATGGAGATGCTGCAGCAGGTTCGGCGTGGTCTGGCCGACGTGGCGACCAGCCGCAAGCGCGTGGAGTTGCAGAGCCAGCAGGTCGATGCCACCGCAGCGAAGCTGCAGCATCAAGCCGCGGCAGCGTTGGCCGCCGGACGGGAGGACTTAGCCCGTGAGGCGCTGACCCGGCGCTCGGCGCTGCAGCAGCAGTCGGCCGATCTGGCGCAGCAGCAGGACTCGTTGCAGGCCGAGCAGGACAAGCTCGACGTCGCCGCCCAACGCCTGCAGACGAAGGTCGAGGCGTTCCGGATCCGCAAGGAGACGATCAAGGCCAGCTACACCGCGGCCGAAGCGCAGACGCGGGTCGGCGAGGCGGTGTCGGGGATCAGCGAGGAGATGAGCGACGTCGGCCTGGCCATGCAGCGCGCCGAGGACAAGACGGCACAGCTACAGGCCCGCGCCGGAGCCATCGACGAGTTGCTGGCCTCGGGCGCGCTTGAGGACGCCACCGGGTCCACCAAGGACGACATCCAGGTCGAGCTCGAGCGGATGTCCTCGTCTTCGACCGTCGAGGCGGAATTGGCGCGTCTGAAGTCCGCGCTCCCCGCCGGCGGCGGACAGCCGGCCGCGCTGGCCCCGGGACCGACTGCGCCGAAGGAGCTCAGATCATGATCGTGCGCATCATGGGGGAGGGGCAGCTGCGTCTGGGGGACGACCATCTCGCGGAGCTGAACGAACTCGACGACGCTCTGACCGATGCGGTGAACGCCGATGACGAGTCCCGTTTCGAACTGTGCCTGACTGAACTGATCACGCGGGTTCGCTCCCTCGGCACAGGGGTTCCCGACGACTACCTGGGCGCGTCGGACCTCATCCTTCCCGGCCCGACCAGCAGCCTCACCGAGGTGCGTGACCTCCTCGGTGAGGAGGGGCTGATTCCTGGCTGATGAGATGAAGAGCCGTTTCAGGCCGGACCGAGGTCTTACGACCCGCATGCTGGTCACGACGTTCCTGCTGGGCCTGCTCTACGTGGTCTTCGCGGCGGTGCTTCTCGCCCTGTTGAAGAGCGCGGTCTGGGCCGTGGTGATTGCCGGCGGATTGCTCTTCGTGCAGTACTGGTTTTCCGACCGCGTGGCGCTTTTCGCCATGGGCGGCCGGGCGGTGACCCGCGAGGAGGCACCCGAGCTGCACGGAGTCGTCGACAGACTGTGTGCCTTGGCGGACATGCCCAAGCCGGTGGTGGCGATCGCGGACGTCGACGTGCCCAATGCCTTCGCCACCGGGAGGAGTCAGAAGCGGGCCGTGCTCTGTGCCACGACCGGCCTTCTTCGGCGACTCGACGGTGACGAGCTGGAGGGCGTCCTCGCCCATGAGCTCTCGCACGTCGCCCACCGGGACGTCGCCGTCATGACGATCGCCTCGTTCCTGGGGGTGCTGGCCGGCCTTCTCACCCGCATCGGTCTGTACGCGGGCTTCTACGGCGGCTTCGGTCGTGGACGCAACCGGGACGGCGACAACACTGCCCTGATGTTCCTGGTCGTCGTGCTCGTCTCCGCGGTCGTCTACGCCCTGTCCTTCCTGCTCACCCGGGCCCTGTCCCGGTATCGCGAATTGTCGGCCGACCGGTCCGGGGCGGTGCTCACCGGCCGGCCCTCGGCCCTGGCCTCGGCATTGACGAAGGTCAGCGGCAGCATCGCGCAGATCCCGACGACGGACCTGCGGCGGGCCGAGCCGTTCAACGCGTTCTTCTTCGTGCCGGCTCTCGCGCCGGGCTTCAGCCTGACGTCGCTGTTCTCCTCGCACCCGCCGCTCGAGCAGCGGCTGACTCAGCTGGCCGTCCTCTCGCGCGAGCTGGGCCAGGCGGTGTGACGCCAGTGGGCTTCCTGGACGCATTCCTCGGCCGGTCGAAGCCGGCGCCGCCCGACCTCGACCAGCTGTTCGGGTTGCCCGCGGCGGCGATCAGCCTTCAGGCGAGCACCGGCTTCCGGCCGACCGGGGTGGGTTCGGTGTGCTTCAAGGCCGCCGAGGGCGGGGGGTTCACCGGCCTCCAGGAGCAGGTGGAAGCACTGCTGGCCCTCGGCCAGGGCAAATACCGGAAGGAACGCGATTCCTTCGGCTTCACCTGGCTGATCCGCAGTACGCCACCCGATGACATCGGTGGCCTGGTCACGGATCTGCACGTCGTCAACAGCAGTCTCGCCGACGCCGGGTTCGGGTCCGCGCTCCTGTGCACCGTCATCGCGTTCACCGACGGAGCGCAGCCCCTCGGCCTGGTCTACCTGTACAAACGTGGCAGCTGGTACCCGTTCGCCCCGTCCGGCCCGGACCGCCGGAACTCGACCGTCGAACTACAGGTCAGGGCCGTGATCGAGGATGACCTACGCATCGAGAGCGATTTGAGCCGCTGGTTCCCTGTGTACGGGGCGCCAGGACTGTGAGGCGTGCCCTTCCGCTCCGGAGAGCGGAAGGGCACGCCTCGGGCCGCTGCGGCAGCGAACGAATTCCCGTCGTGAGCTTCCGATCACTGCTGGGACCATGTCCACGGGCTCCCAGCGGATCATCCGCAGGCAGCGCCATCCCATCCCGCTGCGCCGCGGTGCATACCGGGGTTGTGGGTCCCGGAGAACCCCATGTCCTGCGCGCACGTCCGGACGTGCTGGCCGAACGTGCCGGCGGAGGCGGGTGCCGCGTTGGCTGCCGAGGGCATCAGAAGCAGCAGTCCCGCAGTGACCGTGGTGACAGCGAAAGCATGGCGAATTCTCATCGTTACTCCTGTGGGCGAGGTTGATCCGCACGGCTCGGGGCCGTGGCGATTGTCTTACTGGCGGTTTTGCCCGTACCGGTGCACCCTCCGTCGGCTCGACGTCTCCGGGAGGCGGCATCCGTGCTCACGACCGCACCGTTGGGCGCTCACCGCCGCGCAGCACGGTCAGACGGTCGTGGTACTCGGTCTCGTCGATCTCGCCGAGGGCGAACCGCTGAGCGAGCAACTGCTCCGGCCCGGGCGGCCCAGAGGTATCGGTGCGCTGGTCACGCGTGTTGAGGCTGCGGACCGTCCACACGACGCCGCCGATGAGCAGCCCCCAGAAGGCGACCATGCCGATTGTCATCCCGACCCAGCCCCACGTGCTGAGGTTGTGGTCGAACCAGAACGTCACTGTCGGTCTCCTCTCGCCGCCCGGCCCCTAGGGATCACTGTCGCGCCGCCGGGCCGTCAGTACGATCATGCGTAGTAGACGGTCGTCGCGGGCAGGGACATGGGACACGACGGATGCGACGAAGGTCCCTGCCCATCCCCGGTATTCACCGGATAGCCATAGAGCACGCCCGGCGGCAGGGCGGGGCAGCAGCCGCCATGGTCGGGGGCGCGGGCGGGCGCCTTGCCGCGGGGGATGGACCGTGGTCCGCTATGGGGGGTAGTACTTATCGGGGTCGGCTTAGGCGTGGCTTCGTCGAGATGGTGGGGCGGTGAGCAGCCCACCGGCACGGCACGAATGCGGGCGGCGTGAACCGTTGCGGCCCGACAGGCTTACCGGTAGGGCAGAACGCTCGACGGAGCGGGACCAGGACCTCGGAGGGAAATTGTGGCGGAAAGCCCAGCGACGGCGGTCATCGAGGCGTCCGGCCTGTACCGGGCAACGTCCAAGGCCGTCGTTGAGGCCACGTTGTCTCGCCGGCCTGGGGTGGTGAACGTCGAGGCCAACCCGGTATCGCAGACGGCAACGGTCACCTACGACCCTGCCGTGACGAGTGTGGCCCAGCTCACCGAATGGGTGAGGGAATGCGGCTACCACTGCGCTGGTCGATCGGTACCTGATCACGTCTGCGACCCGATGACGGAGCCGGTGGCGGTGCACCAGCATGCCGATCACGCCGGGCACGGCGCCGCGGGACCGGCGACCGGCGCGGTAGTACCCCCGGGGGCACAGCGCGGAACTGCGCACGCAGGTCTGGACCACGTCGGGCATGACGAGGCCAAGGGCGAGGCGGTTGCCCGGGCCCCGCAGGACGTCATGGGCCACGGCGGCCACGGCGCGGGGATGTCGATGGACGACATGGTCCGCGACATGCGCAATCGCTTCCTGGTGGCGGCGCTCCTGTCGATCCCGATCCTGCTGTGGTCCCCGATCGGGCGTGACGTCCTGGGCTTCACGGCGGCCGCGCCGTTCGGGATGCGCGACGACGTCTTCTCGTTGCTGCTGTCGCTGCCGGTGATCTTCTACTCGTCCTGGATCTTCTTCGACGGCGCCTACCGAGCCCTGCGGGCCCGCACGCTGGACATGATGGTGCTGGTCGCCGTCGCCGTCGGGGCGGGCTGGTTGTACAGCGTCGTCATCACCCTGACAGGTGGCGGTGAGGTCTTCTACGAAGCCGCGACCGTGCTGGCCTCCTTCGTCCTTCTCGGCCACTGGTTCGAGATGCGCGCCCGGGGTGGCGCGAACGAGGCCATCCGGACGCTGCTCGAACTGGCCCCTCCGATGGCGGTCGTGCTACGAGACGGACAGGAGACGGAGGTGCCGACCGCCGAGGTGGAGGTCGGAGATCTCCTGCTCGTCCGACCAGGCGCGAAGATCCCCGTGGACGGCGTCGTCGAGGACGGCATCTCCGAGGTGGACGAGTCAATGGTCACCGGGGAGAGCTTGCCGGTGTCGAAGGGCGCGGGGGCCGAGGTCATCGGCGCCTCGATCAACACAACCGGGACGATGCGGGTTCGGGCCACCAAGGTCGGCTCCGACACGGCGCTTGCGCAGATCGTCGCGATGGTGCAGGAGGCGCAGAACTCCAAGGCGCCCGGTCAGCGGCTGGCCGACAGGGCGGCGTTCTGGCTGGTCTTCGTCGCCCTGATCGGCGGCACCGGGACGTTCCTCGTGTGGTATCTGATCGCCGGTGTCGACGTGTCGGTCGCCATCCTGTTCGCGATCACCGTCGTGGTGATCACCTGTCCCGATGCCCTGGGGCTGGCCACTCCCACGGCCATCATGGTCGGCACCGGTCTGGGTGCCCAGCGTGGAGTGTTGTTCAAGAACGCCACAGCGCTGGAGACCTCAGCCCGTATCGACGCGGTGGTGATGGACAAGACCGGCACCCTGACGAAGGGGGAGCCGGAGGTGACCGATGTCGTGGTCGACGGCATCGATGAGGAGCAACTGCTCGCATTGACCGCCGCCGTGGAGCGCGAGTCCGAGCACCCACTCGCCGCGGCGGTCGTTCGGTATGCCGCTGAACGGGGCCTGGCACCGCTGGCGGCGCGCGACTTCCGCAACGTTCCCGGCCACGGTGCGGGGGCGGAGGTTGCGGGGCGACGGGTGCTCGTGGGTAATCGCAAGCTGATGGCGGATCAGGGCATCGACCTCGGGCCCCTGGCCGGCCGCCGCGACGAGCTCGCGGCCTCCGGGCGCACGGCCGTGCTCGTCGCCGTCGACAACCGCGTGGCGGGTGTGATCGCGCTGGCCGACGCAGCCCGGGAGACCTCGGCCGCGGCCGTTGCCGCCTTGCACGACCTGGGTGTCGAGGTCGTCATGCTCAGCGGCGACAACGAGGCGACCGCCCGCCGCATCGCCGGGCAGCTCGGCATCGACACGGTCATTGCCGAAGTCCTTCCCGGTGACAAAGCGACGAAGATCTCCGAGCTCCAGCGGGCGGGCAAGCGGGTCGCCATGGTGGGGGACGGTGTCAATGACGCGCCGGCACTGGCCCAGGCCGATCTGGGTATCGCGATCGGTGCCGGCACTGACGTGGCCATCGAGACGGCGGACGTCGTCCTCATGCGCTCGGATCCTCTCGACGTGCCGACCGCCTTGCAGATCGGCCGCGGGACCCTGCGCAAGATGCGGCAGAACCTCGCCTGGGCCGTGGGCTACAACGTGATTGCCCTCCCGATCGCCGCGGGGGTTTTCGAACCGGCGTTCGGACTGGTCCTGCGTCCGGAGATCGCAGCGCTGTCGATGTCGGGCTCCAGCCTCATCGTGGCGGTCAATGCGTTGCTGCTGAAGCGTCTGAAACTGCCCCGACCCACGGTGCCGACGGCGACTTCGACCGACCGGACGTCTGGAGTTCCGGTCGGGCGGCATTGAGCGAATCCGCATCGGGGAGCGCGGTTCCAGGATCAAGCGGAGGTGGGTAGGGCATGGCACAGACCCTGGCGACGGAGACCGCCCCCGAGGCGAGACCCCTGAGCGAAGACGAGCTGGAACGCATCCATGCCTGGTGGCGGGCGGCCAACTACCTTTCGGTCGGCCAGATCTACCTCATGGGCAACCCGCTGCTCCGGGAGCCGCTGCGCCCAGAGCACGTCAAACCGCGCTTGCTGGGGCACTGGGGTACCACGCCCGGGCTGAACTTCATCTACGCCCACCTCAACCGCGTCATCGTCGATCGGGACATGAACGCCATGTACGTGATGGGCCCCGGACACGGTGGCCCTGGCCCCGTCGCGGCGGCCTGGCTGGAGGGCACCTATAGCGAGGTCTATCCAGAGATCACGCAGGACGAGGCGGGGATGCGGCGGTTGTTCACCCAGTTCTCCTTCCCCGGCGGCATCCCCAGCCACGTCGCCCCGGAGACACCGGGCTCCATCCACGAGGGCGGCGAGCTCGGGTATGCGCTGTCCCACGCCTACGGCGCGGCGTTCGACAACCCCGACCTGATCGTGACCGCGGTGGTGGGTGACGGCGAGGCCGAGACCGGCCCGCTGGCCGCCAGTTGGCACAGCAACAAGTTCCTGGACCCGGCCAGGGACGGCGCCGTGCTGCCGATCCTGCACCTGAACGGCTACAAGATCGCCAGCCCGACCGTGCTCGCCCGGATCCCGCGCGAGGAGCTGCTGGACCTGCTGAGGGGATACGGGTACGCCCCTCACGTCGTGGAGGGCTCGGAGCCCGGGGTGATGCATCGGGAGTTCGCCGCCACGCTGGACCGGTGCCTGAACGAGATCGCCGCGATCCAGCGGCGGGCCCGTGCCGACGGCGACACCGCGCGGCCGCGCTGGCCGATGATCGTCTTGATCTCACCGAAGGGCTGGACCGGGCCGAAGCAAGTGGACGGGCTGCCCGTGGAGGGATCGTTCCGGTCCCACCAGGTCCCGTTCGCCAACGCCCGCGGCGACGAGGGGCACCGGAAGATCCTCGAGGAGTGGCTGCGCAGCTACCGCCCCGAGGAACTATTCGACGCCGATGGCGCCCCGGTGCCCGCCGTCCGGGACCTGCACCCGGCGGGGGACCGGCGGATGAGCGCCAACCCGCACGCCAATGGGGGCCAGTTGCTGCAGGACATGCGGATGCCGGACTTCCGTGACTACGCCGTCGCTGTCCCGGAGCCGGGCACCGGCGCGGTCGAGTCCACCCGGGTGCTCGGGACGTTCCTCCGCGACATCATGGCCGAGAACATGTCGGCCTTCCGGGTCTTCGCCCCCGACGAGAACAACTCCAACCGGCTCGGCGCCGTCCTGGAGGTCACCGACCGGGCGTGGGCGGCAGAGCGGCTGCCGGGCGACGACCACCTGGCGCCCGACGGGCGGGTCATGGAGATCCTGTCCGAGCACACCTGCCAGGGCTGGCTGGAGGGCTACCTGCTCACCGGCCGGCACGGGTTCTTCTCCTGCTACGAGGCGTTCATCCACATCGTCGACTCGATGTTCAACCAGCACGCCAAGTGGCTGAAGGTGACCAACGGCATCCCGTGGCGGCGGCCGATCGCCTCACTGAACTACCTGCTCACCTCGCACGTGTGGCGGCAGGACCACAACGGCTTCTCCCACCAGGACCCGGGCTTCATCGACCACGTCGTCAACAAGAAGGCCGACGTCATCCGGGTCTACCTGCCGCCGGACGCGAACACGCTGCTGTCGGTCGCCGACCACTGCCTGCGCAGCCGCCAGTACGTGAACGTGATCGTGGCGGGCAAGCAGCCGCAGCTGCAGTACCTCAGCATGCAGGACGCCATCGTCCACTGCACGAAGGGCATCGGCATCTGGTCCTGGGCCAGCACCGACGACGGGGCCGAACCCGACGTCGTCATGGCCTGCGCCGGCGATGTGCCGACCATGGAGACCCTCGCCGCGGTCGAGATCCTCCGCGGCTACTTCCCTGATCTGCGGATCCGGGTGGTCAACGTGGTCGACCTGATGCGGCTGCAGGACGACCGGGAGCACCCACACGGGCTCTCCGACGCCGCGTTCGACTCCCTGTTCACGGTCGACCGGCCGATCATCTTCGCCTACCACGGCTACCCGTGGCTGATCCACCGGCTGACCTACCGGCGCACCAACCATGACAACGTCCACGTTCGCGGATACGTCGAGGAAGGCACGACGACAACCCCCTTCGACATCTGCGTGATGAACCGGATCGACCGGTACAACCTGGCCATCGACGTGCTCGACCGCGTCCCGCGGCTCCAGGCGATCTCCGGCCACGTGCGTGACCGGCTTCGCGACAAGCTGATCGAGCACCGCCAATACATCCGCACCCACGGGGAGGACCTGCCGGAGATCCGCAACTGGCAGTGGTCGGCAGGCAGCGGTCCGCGCGCGACCGGTGGCAACGAGCCTCTGCGCGAACCGCAGTGATGCCTCCTGCTGCCGTAGCCCTGGTCCGCCCGACTGCCAGGCAGCGATGAATCGACCGGGCAGGGCATGGCCGGACGGGGTGCGGGAAGACGACGGGGCACGGGCTGTTCGCCGCGTGGCACCGATGGGGGCCGCGCCACCGTACGGGGGAGTGGTCCTCGACGGGGATGCGGTGCTGGTGGGCGCCCCAGGCCGGGAGCGCCTATCGGCGGGCGCATCGGATCTCGTCCGCAGACTGCGCACCAGCGGCGTACGAGTCGCGCTGAAGGTGGGCGGGCGGCACGTCGACGGGCCATGGGTGGCAGAACTCGTCAGCCTCGGCGTGGTTGTGGGCGACGGCGCCGTCGCCGAGGCAGCCGAGTTGACAGACCTACCGCCGGCACAGGTAGCCGTCCTGAGCGGGTCCGCGGTCGGCGTCCGAGATGCCCGGAGCGCCGCTGTCGGCCTCGTCGTCGGCATCGATCGCAACGGCCAACGAGCAGATCTCGAGGCAGCGGGCGCGGACCTGGTCTTCGATGACGTCGGCGAGGTCGATCTCGGCGTCATGCGGACCGACCCGTGGGTGTTGGCTTACGAGGGATTCGATCCGGCGCACGAGGGGCACCGGGAGGCGCTCACCACCCTGGGGAATGGCTACCTCGGAACCCGGGGGGCTGCACCAGAACGCACGGCCGACGGGGTGCACTACCCGGGCTGCTATCTGGCGGGGATCTACAACCGACTGACGAGCCAGGTTCAGGGACGCGAGGTCGAGGACGAGCACCTGGTCAACGCCCCCAACTGGCTGCCGCTGGACCTGCGCATCGAGGATGGCCCATGGTGGTCCGAAGGGGGACTGAGTGCCCGGCGGGAGCGCCGTGAGCTCGACCTGCGCACGGGTGTGCTGACTCGCCGCGTCACCTTGGCAGACCAGGCCGGTCGCCGTGTGGACCTCACCCAGCGGCGGTTGGTGTCGATGGCCCGACCGCACATGACCGCGCTCGAGACCACGGTCGTGCCCCGTGGCTGGACCGGTTGCTTGGCCGTACGTTCGGGCATCGACGCGTCGGTGCGGAACGCCGGCGTCGCGGAGTTCGCCCAGCTGTCCGATCGGCATCTCGGTCACGTCACGGGTCGGCACCTGGAGCCCGACGTCCTGCTGGTGGAAGCGGTGACCACGACCAGTGAGGTCACCATTGCCACGGCTGCCCGCACGGTGGTCACGGGTGCGGCGGGCCCCGTGAGGCGGCGCTTGGAGGCGCTTCCGGAGGGGTACTACGGCCACCGCCTCGATGTCCTCGCTGCTGACGAGAGGCCGGTCCTCGTCGACAAGACCGTTGCCGTGGTGACCTCCCGGGACCCAGCGATCGCCAGCCCGGGCCTCGCCGCGTTGGACCAGCTCGGGCGGTCCCCTTCCGGAGTCGCCGGTCTCCTCGACGAACACGAACAGGCGTGGGCTCGGCTCTGGCGGAGCTTCCACGTGGATCTGGCTGCCGGCCGGGATGAGCAGCTCGTGCTCAACCTGCATCTCTTCCACCTGCTCCAGTGCACCTCGCCGCACACGGCTGAACTCGATGCGGGAGTGACCGCCCGAGGTCTGCACGGGGAGGGCTACCGCGGCCATGTCTTCTGGGACGAGCTGTTCGTCCTCCCGCTTCTCACCCTCCACCTCCCCGCGGTCGCCCGCGCCTTGCTCGACTACCGATGGCGGCGGCTGGGTGCCGCTCGGCAGGCCGCCGCGGGCGCCGGTCAGGTAGGCGCGCTGTTTCCCTGGCAGAGCGGCAGCGACGGCCGCGAGGAGACCCCCGCACAGTTGTTCAACATGAAGTCCGGACGGTGGATGCCGGACAACTCGCGCCGCCAGCGCCACGTCGGACTGGCGGTCGCCCACAACGCGTGGCGGTACTACCAGGCGACCGCCGACACCGCCTGGCTCGTCGAACGTGGCGCTGAACTCATCATCGAGGTCACGCGGCTCTTCGCCGGCCTGGCCAGCCACGATTCCACCCATGACCGATTCCACATCGGTGACGTAATGGGTCCCGACGAGTACCACGACGGTTACCCGGGCGCAGCCGGTGGTGGTGTGCGCGACAACGCCTACACGAATGTCCTGGTTGCCTGGGTCTGCCGGCGCGCACTGGACACGCTGACCGTCCTGTCAGGCCATGACTGCGACGACCTGCGGGCCCGCCTGCAGGTCGAGCCGGAGGAGGAGAGTCGCTGGGAGCACATGAGCCGCCGAATGGCTGTGCCCTTCCATGCCGACGGCGTCATCAGCCAGTTCGCCGGGTACGAAGAGCTCGAGGAGCTGGACTGGGATCGCTACCGGGCGACGTACGACAACATCGGACGACTTGACCTGATCCTCGAGGCCGAGGGTGACACCACCAACCGCTACAAGTTGGCCAAGCAGGCCGACGTGCTCATGCTGGTCTACGTGCTGGGAGCCGACGAACTCCAGTTCCAACTCGGCGCACTGGGGTACCCCCTGGCGCCGGACGTCCTCGGGCGGACCGTCGACTACTACCTCCTCCGCACTGCGCACGGCTCCACCCTCAGTCGTGTCGTTCACGCCTCCGTGCTGGCAAGCATCGATCCTGGCCGGGCATGGGCCACGTTCCGCGAGGCACTTGTCGCCGACCTGGATGACACGCAAGGGGGGACGACGAAGGAAGGAATTCATCTGGGCGCCATGGCCGGCACCGCGGACATCGTCGGCCGGGCCTTCGCCGGGCTCCGGATCGGACCTGACGCCTTGGTGTTCGAACCGCGCTTGCCCGCCGAACTGCGCCAAGCGCGCTTCCAGATCCTGTTCCGAGGGCAGCGCATCGACGTGACGCTTGACCAGGCACGGTTGCAGCTATCCGCTCACCCCTGCGCCACCGCCGCACCGGTGAACATCCAGGTGGCCGGGACGCGTACGACCCTCGGAGGGGGCGAGACACTGGCTTTCGACCTTCCGGCGGGCCTGTCGGCGAACGCGCCGGCGAGGCCGGCAGCTGGGGTCGCACGCGGGACACCGGAGACGTAGCGAGGACGGCACTTCCGCTTCCGACGTACGGCGCTTTACGCTCCTCCGGGGTGTCCGTCGACGGGGAGCAGCAGGGTGGCCAGCAGGTCCAGCAGGGCGGCCGTCATCGGGCCATAGCCGCGACCGCCGGGGATCGCGCGCGTGTCCCCGATGGACGTCGACCGGCGGTCGCCTTCTGCATGTAGCTCGGCCAGCGGAATCTCGGCAACAGCCTCCATCTCCGCAAGATTGGTCGCACCCGGATAGGCCGGGTCGGTCGACCAGGCGAGTACCGGCGTCACAAGGAACCCACGGTCGACCAGCGCGTGGGGAGGCAGCAGTCCGATGACGTGCACGCTCGCTGGGTCCAATCCTGTCTCCTCCCGTGCCTCCCGCAGCGCAGTCTCCAGCGGGCTGGCGTCACCGGCGTCGGCTGCTCCCCCCGGAAACACCATCTGCCCCGGAAAGTCGGCGAGATCCGCGGTTCGTTGCGTCAGCAAGACCTGCGGACCGCCTGGACGGTCGATGAGGACTACGAGCACCGCCGCGTTGCGCAAAGTCACCGTCGGTTCCGACCTCATGTCCGAGGTCCACGCACAGGTCTCCGCCGTCAGCGTCGACACCCATCGGGGAGGGATGGGCGCTGTTGCAGCTCGATGGTGCGGTCCCCGTGAGGCGTCACGCACTGCCGATCCCGCGGGGCAGGGCCGCCATTTCAGCTCGCCGGAACCCACCTGCAGCACGGAAATGCCCGGCGCAGGGTCGGCAGCGGGCACCCAGCGGGTCAACTGGCCGAAGCCCGGGTGGCCGACGAGAACCCGCGCCGGCCGTCTTGCGGTGGGGTCTCCAGGGCGGGACCACTGCGCCGGGTTGTTGGCAACGACGACCAATGCCTGGTTGTCGCCGACCAGCTGAGCAACGGGCCCTGCGAAGGGCACCAATGTCTCGCTCATCGCAGGCACCAGGATCAGGTTGGCGCCGGCTTCGGACAGGGCCTGTACGGCACGCGGGTTCAGGAGATCGCGGCAGATCGCGATCGCCAGATGCCATCCGTCCGCGGTCACGTAGATCCGTTGCTCGGGCCAGCCATGAGGCTGGATGTCCTCGTGCACCGGCCGGTCGGCGGGGGAGTGCTTGTCGTGCAACAGGGGGCGCTCATGGCCGCGCACCCACGCAACGGCGGTGTTGAGACGCCGACCGGCAGCATGATCCGTCCCGGCCCTCATAGGGACCTGGTGGTGGTAGCTACCAGCGACCAGCAGCCGCGGCCCGCCAGGCCGACGAACCCAGTCGTGCAACTCCCAGGCCAGCGCCTCGTCGACGCACAATTCGGGGAGAAGCGCGATCGAGGCCCCCTCGGCAACTGCGGTCGCGAGCAGGGAGTCGATTGTCCGCCGTTGGAGCTCCGGTGCGGCGGGTCGGACCGGAAAGGACCGTTGCCGGTGGCCCCGCGGGAGGTCGATCTCATCCAGGCTGGCATTGGGATGGCAGGTCGCGACAACGGTGTCCGAGGAGATCAGACCGGACAACGTGTCAACCAGTGAGTAGTCGAACACCACGCGGAATTGTGTTGCCCATTCACCCGCCAACCGCACGTGACGGGTCTCGTCCAGGCGATGGGCGAGCCGCCATGGGGGCGTGGTGGGGGCCAAGGCAGTCATCCGACGCAGGTCAGGACTGTCCAGCGGAATCGGATCCCCCACGCTCGGCTGGTACGGGCTGCGCCGGCGGAACGACGCGAAGACGGTGTGGCCGTAGCGGTCGTCGAGCAGCTCGGCCAGCGCGCGGGCGACGACGACTACGGGGGTGTCGGAGACTGGCTGGAGGGCGTCGGCCAACGCGTCGCGCACATCGCCGGTGAGGTGGTCCGCGAGGCCCGGCGGCGGGAGAAGCGCGGACAGTTCACCCAGCATCCTGTCGACCCGGCCGCAACAGGCGGGATCGTCCATACGCGACCACAGGACGGGATGCTCGTCGCGACACAACCGCAGCAGATGGGTGATCGTGACCAGTGGTTCCCGCTCGTTCAGAACGAGTGTCCGAAGAGCCGCCAGCCGATCGGCGGGCGTCGTCAGCCCTGCCACGCAGGGCGGAGTGGGTTCTGATAGATCCCCGCGGGCGTCGGGCTCGGAGAGGGGGCGGTCGGGTTCAGCGGCCGGCCGGATGGGAGCCGCCCGTGCAACCGAAGCGCCGCGGTCCGCCGAATCTCCGAGGCCGGTCATGGCGCGAAGGGCGGCCGGGCAGCCGGCTCGCGTACGCGGTCGAGCGATGCCGGGCGGGCAGCGCGTGGCGGACGAAGGACGAAGCCCAGTGCGATCAGCACGAGGCCGAGCCCGGCGAGAGTCCACCCACCCGGGCGCTCGCCCAGCAGCACGAACCCGAAACCGACGCCGAACACCGGCGTCAGAAACGTCCAGGCGGTGAGCGTCCCGAGCGGAGAGCGCTGCGCCTCGCGGAACCATATGAGGAACGCCCACGCGGTGCCGAGCAGCGCGAGCACGGCCAGCGCAGCCAGGAACCGGGCGGTCCAGGAGATGCGCGGTGTTCCGTCTACAGCCCAGGCCACCAGCGTCAATCCGACACCGCCCAGCAGGAAATGCCATGCGCTCACCATCACCACATCCAGGTGGCCGGCGCGCCGAGCCAACAGCGTTCCGGCGGTCATGGCGGCAGCGGCCACCAGAGACAGCACGGCGCCGGTTCCGCCGTCGCCGGGTCCTGCTACCACGATCAGGCCGAAGAAGCCGGCGACCATGGCGACCGCGGCAGGCGCCGACACAGGTTCGCGGTACAACCACCAGGCGGGCAGCAGGATCAGCAACGGCTGCGCGTTGGCCAGCACGGCGGCGACACCGGTGGACAGGCCGGCCACCCCGCCGAACATCGCGGCGAACGCCAGGCCGGCGTTGGTCAGCGCAAGTGCGCCGACGAGCCCCCAGTCGCGCGGCGTCCGGGGACTCGAGCGCTTTCGGGCCATGCCGTAGGCCAGTAGCGCGGCCCCGGCGACGCTCGAACGCAGTGCTGCGAACCACAACACCGGCGCATCTCGCAGACCCCATTGGATCAGGACGAAGCACAACCCCCACGTCGCGGTGACCGCCACCATCAGCACCGCGCTCGGACGGTGCCCGGCGGGCGCACCGCGGGGGGACCCAGCCGGCCTCAGCTTCACCGTCTCCTTACCTCGCGCCAACTGCCAGATGTCCGCGACCGGGCTCAAGAACGATCGGACGACGCCACAGCCAGATGGTGATCAGGGTCAATCCGCCCAACCACGCGAGGGCGATGAGCAGTGAGCCGAAACGATCGAAGGTCCTGGTGAGGCCGCCGTCGAGCAGCATCCGACTCGCGCCATAACCTGGCATGAACTCCGCCCGCCTGGGCGGCTCCGAGCGAAGCATCGGGCTCTGCCCGATACCCAGGTCGAGGAAAGGGACGAGGAAGGCGACGAAGACGCCGGCGACACGGCCGAGCAGAAATCCGATCGCGACCCCCACCAGGCCGTACGTCGCGCCGAGCAGAAGAGTCGCGCCGATGTAGACGGTCCACTGCTGAGCGTTGAACACAGCGGCAGTGACGGACAGGGAGACGACGGAGACCAGCAGTACTGCGAGGGCGATGACGAGCATCCGGGCCGTCAACAGGCTTCCTCTCCCGTATCCGGACAGGATCAGGCGCTGATCGCCGGCGCGTGCATCGAGCGCGATGAACAGACCGGCGAGCGCGGACAGCGAACCGACCGCGATCGGCGTCATCGTCCCGGCGTGGACATCGGGGAGACGGAACGTCAGCAGAACCGCCCGGCCCTTCTCTATGAGCGGGAGCGTCGTCTGCGCATCCGGGGTCGCGGCCGTGGCCAGGAGGACGAAGACCACAGGCACTGCGATCAGTAGGGCCCAGAGGACCGGGTTCCGTCCGTAGTCCCGTATACCCATGCGCAATCCGCCGGACAGCTGTGCCCGAGCTGATCCCGCCTGGCGGGGGGGCCGGCGCCGAGCGATCCGGGCGCTGCGGACGACGACGACCCAGCAGACCAGCACGGCTCCCGCCGTCCACGCCAGTGCCCAGCCCAGGTCTCCGAGCCGACCACCGTGACGGGACGGCAGGTCGACCATCCACAGAGTCACGAAGTGGGAGGGCAGCCATCGAGTGCTCACCCGGTCCGCGGCGCCCAGCGCTGGGCCGAAGAACACGTCGAGGATCCAGATGAACAGGATCAGCACGGTTCCGTTCACGGGAGTCCGCACGTGGGTGCCCACCACGGCTCCGAGCGCGAGATAGATCAGCGCGAACATGGCCGTGCCGCCGACGACCCGTAGCGGCGTATCGATGCCGCTGCGCGCAGCCAACGCGATCAGCGAGACCGCTGTCACAAGCAGCGCCAGGGCCAGGCCCGTGACGAGCCGGGCGGCCACCAGCCGGGTGGCCGTCAGCCCCGCCAGCACCAACCTGCGGTCGGCGCTGCGCGCCGACGCCATCTGGAAGTACATGGCGAGGCCCGCGAGGAAGCCCGCTGCCCAACCGGCGGTTGCGGTAGCGACCGCTGGCCCGCCAGGCCCTCCCAGGAGCTTCGCTGCTTCGGCCAGCGAGCCGGCAGACACGATCACGAAGACGGTCGGGACCAGCACCAGCATGAGCAGATTGACCGGGTTCCTCGCGTAGTCGGCGAGAAACCGGGTCACGAAGGGGGCGCTCCTCACGGCGGCTCGACCAGGCCGTCGCGCAGGTGGATTATGCGGTCGAACCGCTCCTCGTCGGTGACGAAGTGGCTGATGAT
The DNA here is from genome assembly GCF_039534705.1 of Blastococcus jejuensis. Lineage (NCBI taxonomy): Bacteria > Bacillati > Actinomycetota > Actinomycetes > Geodermatophilales > Geodermatophilaceae > Blastococcus > Blastococcus jejuensis. The sequence continues at coordinate 150,012 of NZ_BAAAVV010000003.1, read as the reverse complement.
GAGGACAGATCGCCCGGCCTGCCGGCGGTCGTGCACGATTTCCCAGAAGCGCAGATATGTGTCCCAGTCGAATCCGGCATAGGGCTCGTCGAGCAGCAGGACCTCCGGATCGGCGAGCAAGGCCAGGCCGAGATTCAGCTTGGCCAACGTGCCGCCCGACAGCTGGTCGGCACGCACGGTCGCGTACCGCTCGAAGCCCAACGTGGCGTAGAGGTCCCGCCGTGAGCGACTCAGGTCGGCGGGGCTCATCCCGTAAGCGAGGGCGAACAGCTCGAAGTGCTCGTCACACGTCAGGCGTTCGTAGACGATGGGGGACTGCGGGCAATATCCCAGCTTTCCGTGGTGCGTGACCGTGCCTGCGTCGGGCGCAAGGGCGCCCACCAGAACCTTCATGAGGGTCGACTTGCCGGAGCCGTTCTCGCCGACGAGACCCACAACCTCACCGGGTCCCAGCTCCAGGTCGATCCCTCGCAACACGGCAACAGCGCGCCTCCGTGGCCACAGTCCCCGCCGATACGTCATCTCGACGCCGGACGCCCGAAGCGAGGGTGTCGGGGCGACGTCGAAGACCACGGGACTCGTGCCGGGGGTGGGGCGACGGTCTCCCGGTCGTCCGATCGATACCGGCCGCCCTGCGACAACGTCGGACATCGGCCGATCAGGGGCTGGGGACATGGCGGCCGTGCTCCCGCAGGGTCTGCAGGCGCTGGCGGTACTCCTGTTCGTCGATCTCTCCGCCGGCGAAGCGGTGAGCCAGCACCTCCTCCGGCCGGGGCTGCCGGTCGGCAGACCGCTCATCTCGACCGACGCGCCTCCAGCCGACGACCACGGCGAAGATCACCAGACCCCAGAACACCAGCATGCTCAGCGTCATCAACGCATAGCCCCAGCCGTTCATGTCCGGTCCGTACCACCACATCACCGTGACCAGCTCCCCGTCGGAGAGTCGGGACGACCGATCGCCGCGCCGTGACCGGAGTGCTGCCCGGCGTCGTCATCCTCCGGGCTGCTGAGGACGGCCGCGGCTGCCACCGCGTAGATGAGGAGATGCTGTCGCGCCATGTGACGGTTCCTTTCCGAGGGGATTGCAGCCACAGAATGGATCCGGGTCCCCTCGGGGTAGACCGTCCTAAGTTCGATAGTAGGAGGGTCGAAGGTCCCGCATCGGGTGCATCCATCGGTTGGTCGCGGGGCTCACCGGGTCGAGTCGCGGCCTGACCGCACTCGCGGAACAGCCAGCAGTCCCAGCACCGCGCCGAACATGGTCGACAGCAGGACGACACCGATGAGCAGTTCAGCCGGCCAGCGGACGCCGATGGTCACGGCGAGAGCGAGCAACTGAGCACCCCAGAGCAGCAGGGGGACCACGGCACCGATCGCAGGCAACTGGGTCGATGCGGGCAGATTTCGGCCACTTCGAACGACGGCGTCGGCCACCAGCCCGGCGATCAGCGCCGCGATGGGGGCGGCCGGCTGCTCGAACTGCGTCACCGCGGCGGACAACGTCGCCACGCTCGTGACGAGCACGGTGATCGCGCCAAAGGGAAGAACTCCCCGGATTCGTAGAAGCAGGACGGGGATGACCACGACCGCCGTGCTGACCAGGTAGGCGGCTAGCCCGGCGACCGCCGGCGCCTCCGCCGCTTCATGCCCCGGCGCCCCTTCGGGAATCGTTGTCAGCGCCATGGTCGGGGCGTCTGCGGCGAACGGGGAGACGTAGAGAAGAAAGAAGGCGCTCAGGGCCGCCGCCAAGGTCACGGATCCCAGTGCCGGTAACGCTGCCCGGAAGCCCTCGAGGCGCTGCTGCCGGCTCTCGCGGAGCGGTGCCGTCAGGCCGAGCAGGCCGCCCAGCATGAGCAGGAGGTGGGTAGGGCTGACCAACGCGTCGATACCGGTTTCCACCCCGAATGTCTGATGCCAGGCCAGGTCTCCAAGTCCGCCCGCCGTGAAGATCGCGGCGGCCGCCACCGCCCAGACGCGATCCCGTCGGGCCACAGATGGGGAAGGCAAGAGCAGCCAGCCGAACAGTGCCGCGGCCCCGCTGTAGAGCAGCCCGTGCCACGGGGTGAAGAAGGTCTCCAAGCTCGGCCGGTTGAAATGCGCCCATCCGTCGATGAAGACGCCGAGGACCACCCAGCTTCCTGCCAGCACGGTGACGACCTGTCTCCGGCCGGAGTACGTCGCGCCGCGTCCTGCGGAAGATGTCGCGGTGACCATGGCAAACCTCCGTCGAGAGAACTACCAGGAGAGTTGTACCCCTAGGGGGTATATCTGTCCAGGGCGGGCCCGGACACGGCTCGGCGGCGTGCTCCCCTCGGGAGGCTCCAACCAGATCCCCGGCACGGTCTGTGGGGAAGCTCGACGACGGTCGCCCGTGGCCGGACTGCCGCACATGACAGATGGCCACGGTCGACCGGCTTCGCGGAAGTCGCCACGGATGGCTACTGGGTGACGTACTCCGTGTAGTAGATCTCGAGAACGGCTTCGCCGTAGGCCTCGATGATCTTCTGCTCGAGAGACTCCTTCAGCGCCTCGCGGGCGCCGTGCACGTCGACCGGCGAGGCCTGGGAGAACTGGCCGATGATGAGATCCCGCGCGACGGCGCTATCCGGCTGCCCGCCCTCGGCCGCGCTCGCATCCTCGGTGAGATGGAGGGCAACGCCGACCTTGAGGTAGCCACCACCTGCCAGATTGATCGCGACCGGATCCAGGCTCACCACCTCTCCGTGAGCCGGTGGTTCCTCCCCCACGGCGCTCTTGCCAGAGACGAAGAACCAGGCGGCACCTGCCGCGGCAACACCCAGGATCAGACCCAGAACCAGGAACTTCTTCCTCCCCGACCTGACCCCGGCGTTTGGCGATTCAGCGGCGATTTCGCTCTTGCTCATGTGAGTTCTCCCGTCATGGTCTTGCGCCTGCTCTGCTTCTCTTCGTCATGTGCAGCGCGGCCCTGAAGTCCCGCTCTCCAGACTCGCTCGGGGGAGTTGTTGTCTCCGTCGGCAAGGAGGAATCGAAACCGATCGGCCGGTCCCGGGCGCGCCCGGAGCATGTGTCGTCGCGTCGCGGAGCTTGGTTCGCCGGCTCAGTGGCCGCGAGAGTCCCTGCCTCAAGCAGCTCCAGCCGGGAGGACTCGGCGGATGGCAGTCGGCTGACCGGCAGACTGCATCTTGACCACGTCCCCAGGTTGCGGGGCGGCGATCATCTGACCGTCACCGACGTAGATGCCGACGTGATCGATGCCCGGCCGGTCCGGTGAGTAGTCGAAGAACAGCAAGTCGCCCGCTCGGGCCTCGGCCAGGGACCCGACGGCCGTCCCGGCGGTCGCCTGCTGCGAGGAGACGCGGGGCAGGTCGATGCCCTGACTCTTGTAGACCAACTGCGTGAAGCCAGAGCAGTCCAGTCCCCTGCTGGGATCTGTGCCGCCCCACAGGTACGGCACCCCCAGGTACTGGCGCGCATTCGCCACGATGGCAGAGCCAGCGGCCGACGCTCCGGAAAGCGCGCCCCCGGCGTCGACGCGGGGCAGTGCATCCGTTCCAGAGGTCGTGCGGACCGATGAGGGGGTCGTGCCCATCGTCAGACCGGCGGTCATGGCTGCGGATACCCAGTCCGTCGCAGCGGATGGCTGAGTAGTTCTCGGAAACCCGGCCTGAATCTCGGCGATCCGCGAACGCACCTCGGTCACCCCGTCCATCACGGCTGCCTCGTGCGGCGCGAACGACCAGTCGACAAGACCGCACCCCCGCCGCCGTCGGAGGGGGTGCTGGGGACGGTGAACGTCGGGGCGGCGAAACGCACGACTATGGAAGCTAGTAGTCCTGTGTACGGAATGGGTGACGGCGCGCCGAGGACTCACCTGGCGGCTACGCGAGAACGCCTCGGGCGCGGCGATCAGTCGTCGATGCCTGGAGTCCCGCCCGCTCCCGCGCGTGGATGGCGCAGGCGATCAGGGACACCCTGCAACCCTTCACGAGGTACCCGGCGGCTCCGGCGTCCTGGGTAGCCCGCGTGACCAGCGGTAGGGCCTCCGCGCTGTGCAACAGCACCCTCGCCGGGCGACGGCCGGCCGTGAGTCACCGGGTGACTTGCACTTCCGGCATGGACACATCAATTCGGTGAACCACGGCCTGGCCGGGATCGCCCCGCTCGTGGGGCAGTTGGCCTCCGCTCTGTTCGGCGGGGCCGATTAGGGCGTCGACCGAATGTCGTCGGCCAACTGCTCGCGTAGCAGCGGCGGGCTCAGCGTCCCGGGCGACGACCAAGCGGGATGATCGGCCGGGGCTACTGCGCGCCGCTGGCGAGCTGTGCCGGCGGCTAGGCGAAGTAGTGCACGTCGTGGTGCGGGACGGCGTCGAGGGGGATCAACTGGCAGATGTCCGCGGGACTGCACGTGGCCGGATCCAGGGTGCTGGCTCGGGAGCGGAGTCGATCCACCTGCTCGCGCAAGTTGGTGAGTTCGGCGATGCGCCGGTCGAGGTCGGCGGCGTGCGTGTTCAAGAGCGCGAGGACGTGCTGACACGGCGCTCCACCGCTGTCCCGGACGGTGATGACGTTGCGGATCTCAGCGAGGCTAAGCCCGGCGGCCTGTGCGGCCCTGATGAACCCGAGTCGGTCGACCGCGGCCTCGTCGTAGTGCCGGTACCCCGAGGGCCGGCGCCCCGGCTCAGGCAGCACGCCAGTGGACTCGTAGAACCGGATCGTCTTCGTCGTCAGCCCGGTTCTGGCTGCAAGCTGGCCGATGCGCATCGGCGAACTCTACGCCTTGACCTTCCAGTGCAATGGAAGCTCTATGGTCGGCTTCCGGGTCATCGAGCGAGGACGAGGAGCGGGGCGTGGACGTAGTGGACTTGGTCGTCATCGGGACCGGCGGTGCGGCGATGGCCGCCGGCATAGAGGCGCGCTCGCGCGGCAGGTCAGTGGTGCTCGTCGAGCACGGCCCGCTCGGCGGGACCTGCCTCAACATCGGCTGTGTGCCCAGCAAGAACTTGCTTACCGCCGCCGACCGGCGGCACCGGGCCCAGGTCAACCCGTTCCCGGCGGTGCCGACCGGCGCCGACGGCGTGGACATGACCGGCCTGATCGAGCAGAAGCAGGAGCTCATCGACCGGCTGCGGCAGGTCAAGTACGTCGACGTCGCCGACGCGCACGGCTTCCCGATTCGGTACGGACACGCCCGGTTCGTCGACGAGCAGACCCTCGAGGTCGACGGGCAGCCGCTGGTCGCATCGGCGTACGTGGTAGCCACCGGGGCCGTCCCGCATATCCCGGACCTGCCCGGCCTGGCCGATGTCGACTATCTGATTTCGACCACGGCGATGGAGCTGACCCGGCTGCCGGAGTCGCTGGTCGTTCTCGGCGCCGGGTACGTCGGGCTCGAGCAGGCGCAGCTGTTCGCACACCTGGGCGTGAAGGTCACCATCGTGGGCCGGTTCGCTCCGCATTCCGAGCCTGAGATCGCGGCGGTGCTGCGCGGGGTGTTCCTCGACGACGGGATCACCGTCGTCGAGGAGCGCGGGGTGGCCGTAACCGACACCTCCGACGGCGTCGTGGTCACCACCAGCGGCGGCCGGAAGGTGACCGGCGAGCGGCTGGTAGTGGCCACCGGCCGGTACGCCGACACCGGCGACCTGGGCCTGGACGTGGCCGGGGTGAAGACCGACAGGCGGGGCTTCATCGTCACTGACTCTTACCAGCGCACGACCAACCCGCTGATCTTCGCCGCTGGCGACGTCACCGGCGCGCCCCAGTACGTCTACGTAGCCGCGCAGACCGGGCACGCCGCCGCCGCGGGTGCCTTCGACGCGCCGACGACCGTGGACTACCGCGGACTACCCGGGGTGACCTTCACGATGCCGCAGCTGGGGAGCGCCGGTCTCACCGAGGAGCAGGCGCTGGCGCTCGGGCACGCCTGCGACAGTCGGGTGCTCGGTGCCCAGGACATCCCGCGAGCGCTGGTCAACCGAGACACTCGCGGCGCGCTGAAGCTCGTCATCGACGCTGATACCCAGCAGGTGCTGGGCGTGCACGCCGCGCTCGACGGCGCCGGGGACGTGATGCTCGCCGCTACCTACGCGATCAAGTTCGGGCTCACGATCGACGACCTGGCCGACACCTGGGCGCCGTACTTGACGATGGCTGAGGCGCTGCGCATCGCCGCCAGACTGTTCCGCGCCGACCTGCCGACCAGTTGCTGCGCATGAGCGGTGGGTGGCCCGCCCGCTGTCCAAGGGGGCTGACTGCCTCCTTCAATGCTCGGAGTGACGGCACCCGCGGGGAACACGAGGGTCGTGTCCCGCATCCTCATCGGCTGGGAGGCGCGCCCTGCCAGCTCAGAGGTTGTTGCAGACCGCGGGATCCAAGATGGTGGCCGCAATCGCATTTGGAGCCGTGCCTCAGGCGTGCCACAAGCAGCGGACAAAGGCCGGTGGTCCTCGGTCAACAGGGGTCTGCGTGACTGAGGCACTAAAGCAGCGCCGCTGCCGCACTGAGCTGGGCAGACGGGCAGATGAGCCGATCAGCGTGTGGAGCGGGTGACCGGGATCGAACCGGCATGGCCAGCTTGGCAGGCGAGGGCTCCTGACGTCCTTATGGGCTGGTCAGAGGGATCTTTGCCCTCCGCCATGCCTTCAGCGTGCCTCTGTTGACGGCAGGTCATGTGCCAGTTGGTCCGGCGCCCGGAGCCACATTCCGCGGGTCCGGGCGTCCGGGTGTCCGGGTGTCCTGAGCCATCACACTGGAGCCGCGGCGGCGGCCCATGGCCTGGTAAGCGCGGTCGGGGGCGAAGCGCTGCGTCGTCGCATCAGCCGCCTGGCCGCCCTGCCGGAGGCGGTAAGAATGCTCCGTGCCGCCCTCAACGACGTTCGACGAGCCGCCGGAGTTCGACGTCGGCGACCGGGTGGTCACCGTCGATCCGGTCGGCCCGCGGCTGCACCGAATCCCCCGTGGCAGCGCAGGCGTTGTCGTGGCCCGGACTCCGGAGGAGCGGCTGATCGCGGTGCGCTTCGACACCGGCCGAATGGAGCACGTTAACCCCGCCCGGCTGCAGTTCGAGCGCGCGGAGGGATGAAGCGTCGCCCGGCCGATGCGCGGTGACGCCGGGCGGCCTGCGGTGGAACAGCGCGTTCCGCCCGTCCGTTGACCAGCGGGCAGCGTCGCCCGCTCCAGCCACCCCGTCGAAGAGAGCCATGAGTCCCTATCACAGTCCCCAGGCCGCGTACCCCTCTGTCGCTGAGGGGGTGCGTGGCCGGTGACCGAAGTGCTCTCCCTGCTCCTGGGTGTGGCGGTGGTCCTCGGGATCACGGTGATCACCGGGTACTTCGTGGCCCAGGAGTTCGCCTACATGGCGGTCGACCGCTCCGCGCTGGCCTCCCGCGCCGCGGGCGGGGACGGCGCGGCGAAGCGGGCGCTGGCGGTCACCCGCCGCACCTCGTTCATGCTGTCGGGCGCCCAGCTCGGTATCACCGTCACCGGGCTGCTGGTCGGTTACGTCGCCGAGCCGCTGATCGGTGAGTCCCTGGGCGCGCTGCTCGGCGGCGTGGGTATTCCGACCGGGGTGAGTGTCGGCGTCGGGGCGGTCCTGGCGCTGCTGTTCTCCACGATCGTGCAGATGCTGTTCGGCGAGCTGTTCCCGAAGAACCTCGCCATCGCCCGCCCGGAGCCGGTCGCCCGCTGGCTGTCCGCGTCCACCACGCTGTACCTGAAGATGTTCGGCTGGTTGATCTGGGTGTTCGACCAGGCGTCGAACCTGTTGCTGCGGGCGCTGAAGATCGAGCCGGTGCACGACGTCGAGCACGCCGCCACGGCTCGCGACCTGGAGCACATCGTCGAGGAGTCCCGGGAGCGCGGCGACCTGTCGGCGGAGCTGTCGATGCTGGTCGACCGGATCCTCGACTTCCCCGACCGCGACGTCGAGCACGCCATGATCCCGCGCCCACGGGTCGACACCGTGAAGAGCACCGACTCCATGGGCCGGCTGCGCGTGCTGATGGCGTCGGGACACTCCCGCTACCCGGTGCTCGACGACGAGACCGGCGACGTGGCCGGCGTGGTGCACCTGGCCGACCTGCTCAACACCCCCGAGCCCGACGGCGCGCCGGTGACCGCGATCGCCCGCGAGTGCCTCGTCGTGTCCACGTTCACCTCGCTGCCGGATGCGCTGCGGCAGCTCGCTGACAGCGGCAATCAGCTGGCCTGCGTCATCGACGAGTACGGCGGCTTCGCCGGCGTCATCACCCTGGAGGATCTCGCCGAGGAACTGGTCGGGGAGATCACCGACGAGCACGACGCCGACGTCGATCCGGAGTACATGCCGGTGGAGGGCGACGCCGTGTGGGAGATGGCCGGCGACGTGCACGTCGACGAGGTGGAGCGAGCCCTGGGCGTCGACCTGCCGCGTGGGGACTACGAGACGATCGCCGGCCTGGTCATCGCCGCCGCCGGCACCCTGCCCGAGCGAGAAGCCACGCTGACCGTCGAGCTGCCGCCCGATCCCGGCGACCTCGTCCACGCCGACGACCCGGCCGCCCGCCGGCTGCACGTGCGCGTCCTCGCCGTCGAACGGCACGTGCCGTCCCGGGTGCGTCTGGAACTGCCCGACCGCCTGGGGACCGCCGGTCACACCCACGCCTCCGACAGCACTGGCACTGATCCCGCCGCGGCCGGGGCCACCCCGACATCCGAGGAGGGCTCCCGATGAGCGACAACCCGTGGGTGGTCGTGGCCGCCACCGTGGTCATCGTCGCCCTGAGCGCGTTCTTCGTGGCGGTCGAGTTCGCCGCGCTGGCCGCCAAGCGGCACCGCCTGGAGGAGGCCGCACCGACCAGCCGCTCGGCCCGCGCGGCGCTGCGCAACTCCTCGGAGCTGACCCTGCTGCTGGCCGGCTCGCAACTGGGCATCACCGCCGCGACCCTGGCCCTGGGTGCGATCAGCAAACCGGCGGTGCATCACTGGCTGACCCCGCTGTTCGAGACGTGGGGCCTGCCGCTGGTCGCCGCCGACGTCGTCGGGTTCGTCCTGGCGCTGCTGATCGTGACGTTCATCCACCTGGTCGTCGGGGAGATGGCGCCCAAGTCGTGGGCCATCGCTCACCCGGAGCGCTCGGCGACTCTGCTGGCGGCACCGATGCGGGCGTTCATGGCGGTGTTCCGGCCGCTGCTGCGGGCGCTCAACGCCGCCGCCAACTCCCTCGTCCGCAGGGTCGGCGTCGAGCCGTCCGACGAGCTCGCGGTCGGCCACAGCCCCGACGCGCTGCGCCACCTGGTGGAGCACTCGGCCAACGTCGGCGCCCTGGACGCCAGCTTCTCCACGCAGATCTCCGGCGCCCTGGAGCTGGAGCGCATGACCGTCCGCGAACTGGTCACCGCCGACGCGCCGCTGGCCGCGGTGCCGGCCCAGGCCACCGTCGGCGCGGTGCGAGAAGCCACCCGGTCGACCGGGCACTTGCGCATCCTGCTCGGCGACCGAGCACGGTTGACCGGCGTGGTGCACGTCCGCGACACCCTCACTGCCGCCGACGATGCGCCCGCCGGACCGCTGGCCCGGCCTGTATTCGCGCTCGAGGCCGACACCACCGTGCACTCCGCACTGAAGGCGATGCGGGAGACCCGCACTCACCTGGCCGTGGTCACCGACGGCGGCGCGGTGCTCGGCGTGATCACGCTGTCGGACGTGCTGCGCCGGCTGTTCCCGCAGCCGGAGAGCACTGCGGCCTGACCGCCGAACGGCACAACGGCGCGGCCGGGCCCCGATCAGGGGGCCCGGCCGCACCGGGTGGTCAGCGAGTTCGGCCGGTCAGTGCACGCTGCGGCGGCGCGAGGCCGCGATGCCCTCGGCGACGCCGATGAGCAGCACTGCGGCGATGACCGCGAGCACGAAGCCCAGGACGTTGAGCTCCCAGATGGAGCCGGTGCCCAGTGCCCAGGCGATCGTGCCGCCGATCAGCGAGCCGACCAGGCCCAGGAGCAACGTGGCGAGGATGCTGAGGTGCTGCTTGCCCGGCGTGATCAGACGCGCGAGCGCGCCGATGATCAGGCCGGCGATGAGGAATCCGATCATGGTCGATTCCTGTACCTGCTCGACGCCGGATGAAACTGCCCGATGCGGGTCTGTGATGTTCGGTGCGCCAACGGCATCGCGGGGCTACCGCCGGACACGGACACCTTTGCCGCATGCCGGCTGCGCCCGGCGGGTAGCAGCACGGCATGAGCAACGAGGACAAGATCAGCAACAAGATCGACGAGCTGGCCGGCAAGACCAAGGAGACCGCCGGCCGGGCGACCGACAACCCCGACCTGGAAGCCGAGGGCAAGGGCGACCAGGCCAAGAGCAACCTCAAGCAGGCCGGCGAGAAGGTCAAGGACGCCTTCAAGTAGACCTGTTGTAGTACTCGGGAGCTACGGCAGAACAGGTCCGGCGGGGGACGCGCGAGACGGGCGGCTGTCCCTACCGTCGGCCCTGGTGTCGAGCTGCAGGCGCCGACAAGCGGTTCGGCTCAACGCGTTGTTGGTGGTGGACTTCACCTACGTGCCGACATAGTCGGGCATGGCGTTCACCGCGGTCGTCACCGACGTCTACGCCCGGAGGATCGTCAGCTGGCACACCGCGGCGAGGATGCCCACAGAGCTGCCCCTGGACGCACTAGAGATGCGCTGTGGAATCCGCCCCGTGGCCGGCGCGCCGGGGGTCTGGTCCTGACGTGGAGCGGGGGCGACGGTCTGGATCCAGTCGCCCCCGCCGGGAGTCGGGCGTCGACAGGGATCAGCCGACAGGTGCCGGCTCGGCCTCCTCGGCCTGCTCGGAACCGGGGGCCTCGGAGTCCTCCGGGCCGTCTGCTGACTCCGACTCCCCGCCCTCCTCGCCCTCGGCTTCCTGGGAGAGGACCTGCGCGGTGCCGGCGTCGACCTTCACGTCGGTGACCGTGCCGTCGGCCCCGGTGATCTCGACGCTGTAGACGACGAAGCCGTTCTCGTTGTCCAGCTCGACCGTGCCGGCGTTGCCGGGGACGGCGGCGAGCGCGGCGGCGCGGGCCTGATCGGGGGTCACGGTCGCCAGGTCCTGCAGCGCCTGCGCTTCGGCCGATTCGTCGGACTCGGTCTCCGTGCCGTTGTCGCTGCCGCCGTCCGGTGCGGTGATGCTGCCGGTGTAGGTGGGGTCCTCGCGGTCCTGCTCGTCGGACTGCCCCGCCGGGCCGGTCGGGTCGGAAGGTCCGGCCTGCGCGGCGGCGGCGCCGGCAATGCCGAGCCCCGCGAGGACCGCTGCGGCTCCGGCGATGAGGGCGTTGCGCTTTCGGGCCATGCTGTTCCACCTTTCAGACGTTCCGGGCGGGGAGTCCGGCCCGGTCGGTGCCAGCGTCACCGTTCCTGCCTGTGCGGACCCTGAGAACCGCTGAGAAGCCGCGCATCCTCCAGCACGAGATCCCGGCGTTCCGCGGTCCGTCGTTCTCACCATCGGCTCAGCTTCTGGCGGCCATAGTGCAGGGCATTCGAGACGGGGAGTTGGAGGAGGACGACGTGAACGCCAGCAGCACGAAGTCACGGAACGGCGCGACGGAGCTGCCGGACCTCGGGTCACCCCTCGGACCACCGGCGGGCACACCGACCCCGCAGTTGTTCCTCTCCGCCGCGGCCCGGTCGGTGGCGGGGCCGCGCCCCGACAATCAAGACTCCGGCCTGACTTCCGCGACACTCCTCGCCGTGGCCGACGGGGTCGGCGGGCACGTCGGCGGCGCCACTGCCTCCGCTCTGGTGGTGCGATCGCTGGCGGATGGACGGCTGACGCGTGTGGACGGTGACCCGACAGTCGCGCTCGAGCGGATGGTGGCCGCGGCCAACCAGCGGATGGGCGACGTCTGCGCCGAGATGCCTGGACTCACCGGGATGGCGACCACGCTCACCGCGGCGGTCCTGTCCGGCGACGGCCGGCTCGGCATCGCGCACATCGGGGACTCTCGCGCGTACCTGCTGCGCCGCGGACGGCTCGTCACGCTCACTCGTGACCACTCGGTCGTCCAGGCGATGATCGATGCCGGCAGCCTCACCGCGGACCAGGCGTGGACGCATCCATGGCGGGCCGTGCTCCTCGCTGCCCTCCACGGGCGGGACGACGACCTGGCGGCCGTCGAGTTCGCCGCGTTCCGGGTGGTGCCCGGCGATCGCCTGCTCCTGTGTTCGGATGGTCTGTGGGGGCCGCTCCCCGAGGAGCCGATCCGAGCTGGTCTCGTGACGGCAGCCGATCCGACGTCTGCGGCGCGGATGCTGGCCGACGCGGCTGTCGCTGCGCGGGCGACGGACAACGTCACGGTGATCGTCGCCGATGTGTGCGATCGCATGACAATGACGGCCATCTCGGTGGTCGGCGCGGCAGCGGCGATCTGACCTCCCGGGGCGGCGCCGTGAAGGCGGGCGCCTCTGCCGGGCCGGGGAACGCGCCTGTCTTGGCTTGCTCGGGCTGGATGCGAGTCCGAAGCCGCGCCGGTGCATGGGCCGGAATCGGATGTCTCAGCGTCCACTCAGCAACGATGCGGAGCCTCGAGGGGTGAGTCGTCGCCGCGCGGTCGCTTTCCTCTCGTGCCTGGTGGTGCTCGGCGGCGTCGCCTACCTCGGGCTCCGTCCGCCGGCGGCCATCGTCCCCTACCTGACCGCGGACCGGCCGGCCGCCGCCGCCGGGCAGGACGCGCCGCCGGTCACCGGGCAACCGGAGACGCGGATCGCCGTTGCCGGGGACACCGGGACCGGTGATGCGGCCGAGCGGGCCACGGTGGCCCGCATGGTCGCCGAGGGCGAGCAGCGGCCCTACGACGCTGTGCTGCTGCTCGGTGACCTCATCTACGACGCGGGGGACGCGGCACTGCTCGACCGGGCGGTGCGGACGCCGTTCGCCCCTCTGCTCGACGGCGGTACCCGTCTCCTCCCGGTGCTCGGCAACCACGACTACGGCAGCGGCGAGCAGCAGGACATCCTCACTGGGCTGGGCCAGGAACGCCCGTGGTACGTCGCTCGGGAGGGGTCCCTGCGCATCGTGGTGCTGGATTCCAACCGGGTGCAGGACGCCGAGCAGACGCGATGGCTGCGGGCCACCCTGGCCACCCCGCAGCCGCGGGGGATCTGGACAGTGGCCGCCATGCATCATCCGGCGTACTCCGCCGGGCACCACGGGTCGGACATGGCGGTTCGGCGCGCTTGGGGGCCGCTGTTCGCCGACGCCGGCGTGCCGCTGGTGCTGGCCGGGCACGACCACGACTACCAGCGGTCCACGCCGCAGGAGGGCGTGACCTACGTGGTCTCCGGCGCAGGTGCGGGGACTCGTCGGGTTGGCTCCGCGGACTTCACCGCCGTCAGCAGCGCCACCCTGCACTACCTGGACCTGCTGGTCTACCGGGACCGCATCGTGGGCCGGGCCATCGACCAGGACGGCAACCTGGTGGACAGCTTCACCCTGACCCGGGCCGACGTTGCCGGCTGACAGGGCGAGGTCACCGGCCGCCGACGACTCTGCGGTGCAGCTCGGTGGTGAGGACGTGGATCTCACGGGTGAGCTGGGTGTTGGTCTTGAGTTCGGCCTCTTGCTCGAGGAAGTCGTGGTCGGCCTTGGCCTGCTGGAAGGCGGCGGCGCGGTTCTGGCCGATGAGGACGAAGGTGGACAAGAAGATGGCCTCCAGCGAGACGACGAGCGTCAGCGTCGGCCAGGGATTGGATTCCACCACGAGCATCCACACTGCGAAGCCAGCGACGTGGATGTAGACGAACGCCATCGAGCCGGCGAAGCGGGTGATCGCGTCGGCTACCCGCAGCTGCCGGTCGGCGGCCCGGTTCTCGCGGAGCCGGGTGACCACGGGGTGCTCCGGGCGGCTACCGGGACCCGTGCGCGGCGGTTTTCCCGCCGGGTGATCGGGTCGATCGGGACTCTCGGTGCTCATCGCGGTCCTCCTGTCGGGGCGGCCGCCCGGCCGCGTGCCTCACGGGCCGGGGGGACCGGCTCTGGGTCGTCGCCGGCGGAGGCGCTGCGGTCGACACCGGCGGCGGCGTACGCCTCGTCCTCGTCCAGTGTCTCGGCCTCCAAGAGGCGTGCGGTCAGGGCGTCGAGTTGCGGTCGGTGGGCCCGCAGGATGCGCAGGGCCTCGTCGTGGCACTGCTCGATCAGCCGGCGCACCTCGCGGTCGACGAGTTGTCGGGTTGCCGGTGCCGCGGTCTCCGGACCGAAGGGGTTCTCCTGGCCGGGCGGCGGCAGCACCGACACCGGGCCCACCGCTGCCGACATGCCCCAGCGTCCGACCATGGCGCGGGCGATGCGGGTGCACTCCTCCAGGTCGTGCTCCGCTCCGGTGGTGAGTTCGCCGTAGACGACCTCCTCGGCCGCCCGCCCGCCCAGGGCGCCCACGATGCGGCCGCGCAAGAAGTCGGCCGACCAGCCGTAGCGGTCCGCCTCGGGGCTCTGCATGGTCACGCCGAGCGCGCGGCCGCGGGGAATGATCGAGACCTTGCGGACGGGGTCCGCGCCCGGGGTGAGCATGCCGAGCAGGGCGTGTCCGGACTCGTGGACGGCGGTGCGCCGCTTTTCGGCGGGGGTGAGCATGATGCCCCGGGCGCTGCCGAGCAGGACCTTCTCCAGCGCGTCCTGCAGGTCTGCCGGGACCACGCGCTCGCGTCCCCGTCGGGCGGCGAGCAGAGCGGCCTCGTTGACCAGGTTCTTGAGATCGGCGCCGACCATGCCCGGGGTGGAGGCGGCGACGGTGTCGAGGTCGACGCCAGGGGCCAGCGGGATGGCCCGGGTGTGCACGGCCAGGATCGCCCGGCGGCCGGCCAGGTCGGGCGGGCTGACGGTGACCCGCCGGTCGAAGCGGCCGGGCCGCAGCAGCGCCGGGTCGAGGATCTCCGGCCGGTTGGTGGCGGCCAGGACGACGACGCCTTCGCTGCCGGTGAAGCCGTCCATCTCGGTCAGCACCTGGTTGAGGGTCTGTTCCCGTTCGTCGTGGCCGCCCAGGGAGTGCCCTCCGCCGCGCGACCGGCCGATGGCGTCGAGCTCGTCGATGAAGATGATCGCGGGGGCGACCTGTTTGGCCTGGTCGAACAGGTCTCGCACCCGGCTGGCGCCGACGCCGACGATCATCTCGATGAACTCCGACGCGGAGATCGCGAAGAAGGGCACCTCGGCTTCGCCGGCCGTGGCCCGGGCGAGCAGTGTCTTGCCGGTGCCGGGCGGGCCGGAGAGCAGGACGCCGCGGGGGATCTGGGCGCCCATCGCGCGATAACGGTCCGGATGGCGGAGGAAGTCGACGATCTCGGCGACCTCGTCGCGTACCTCGTCGATGCCGGCGACGTCGGCGAAGGTCACCCGTCGGCCGGCCTCGGGCTGATAGCGGCGGGCACGGGAGCGGCCGATGCCGCCCAGCCCCCCGGCGCCGGCCAGGGCCCGGCGGGAGATCCACACGAGCAGGCCGACGAGCAGGATGGTCGGCAGGACGCCGACGAGCAGTTGTTGCCACCAGGGCGCGGACACCACGGGCGGCGCGGCGTTGACGTCGACGTGGTGCTGTTGCAGCAGGGTCAGCAGGTCGTCGCGGGCGAAGGCGGGCCGCTGGGTCTCGAAGCTGGTGACCGCCGCCGCGCCCGGGGTTCCGGGCGGGTATCCGACCGCGGTCCGGAACAGGCCCTGGATGGTCTCCGCGGTGGAGGTCACCGAGCGCACGTTGTCCGCGGTGACCTGGTTGGTGAAGAAGGTGTGTCGCCCGTGATCTTGGAATCTCCAGGTGCCTGGAGAGTGCACTGGCTGGGAGGCGACGTGAGCCTCGGTCGGCGCCGTTGGGGTCTCGAAGCCGGTGTGGAGGGATTGACATCGGCAAGCAAGTGACCCTGCGCGGACCGGACACCGGCGGTTCTGCGCGCCGAACACTGAGCGGCACGGCGTCGCCTAGGCCGATCCCTCGGCGGACGTCATCAACTGCCGTCTGCGTTGCACCGACGGGCCTATCCGTCGGCCCACTTCTCGATGGCGGCGATGTTGTCGAGGGCCTGGTCGTAGGCCGCGCCGTTGATCGGCACCCGTACATCGGGCTTGTGCACGTCAACGCCTGGCAGGCTCTTCATGAAGTCGCGCTGGGACAGCTTGGCGTTGTTGAGGTCCAGCGAGCTCAGGTAAAGCGACACCGCGTGCTCCTTGCCTGCGTACTTGAACAAAATGTAGGCGCCCTTCAGGTTCACCGAGACCTGCCAGCCGCGCTCGAAGAGCGTGGTAGCGATCTCCCGCGATCGCGTGGTCGGGGTGTAGTCCTTCTGACGCTTGAGCATCTCCTCCAGGTCCTCGACGACGTCGGGCCCGAGGCCCGGCCAGGAACCTGATGCGGCGGGCGCGGAGGGCGACGGGGCGGTGCTGGTCACGGTGACCTGGCCGTCGTTGCTGACGGTCATGGTGCCGCTGAAGCCCGCTGGAATGTGGAAGTGCAGGTCGTTCGGCATTGGACTGCTCCATCGGGGTTGTTGGTGCCGTTGGAGCTACTAGAGCATATGCCAGCATGAGAGTCAATTCGGGGCGATGCGTTCAAGCCGTTCGCTCATGACGATCGGCTTCGCTCTGTACTACCCGAGCTGCAGCACCGTCATCGGCCGGCCCGGCCTGACTTGGAGGACGTGTACGTCTGCCACTTGGAGGACGTGGACGTCTGCACCCGAGCATCTCGGCGCCGGACTGGGCTTTGCCCTGCTCGCCCAACTGGCTCGCCTGGCTGTCGAACGTGGCGGTGGCCGCTTGGGGTGGTGGGTCCTGCGCGCCAACGACCATGCGCTGCGCTTCTTTCGACGGCGGCACGACCGGGGTCTGGACGAGATCGAGGTCATGCGCTTGGGCGGCGAGTCGTGCAGGCTCTTGCAGCCCGTGCCGCCCCAGCACCGGAGTGCGTGCAGGCGTCTCGCTGACGATCCCCTTGCGCGCACCCCGCGAGGATCCCCGCGGGACAGTCCCGATGTTCTGAGCTCCCGTTCCCCAGTTGACTGACCGTCGCCGGTGGCCGGCCGGCTTACGGGTAGGGCAGGGCCGGGTGCCACCCGCTCGTGCAGCAGACCATCTTGACGGCACGCATACCTACAAGACCTACTGAAGGACGTGACGACCTCCCGACCGACCGCGACCCCCATAGACCCGGGTGAGGGGTGGAGTCGCTGCTGGCATTGCGGCCGGGGGACTCAGGGCGGCAAGCACCGCGGGCACTCCGATGACCCACAGATTCGTGGTTACGTCACTTGGGCGAAGTGCCGCAACAAGGACCTCAAGGAGTACCAGCTCGCACTCCCTGACCCCGGGACGCTGACGGACCCAACCGTCGAACACCCACAGATGACCCGGCTGGCCTTCGAGCGAGGCCCCGACTGGCTGGATGACGAAGCGCCCCGTCGATGGGGCGCCTCCATGGTCTGGTGGCAGCCTACGAAGGAGTTCGTCGTTCAGGTCTACGTCGACGGCAGCATCGCGATCAGCGAGAGCTTCGAAGAGCGTGCCGACGCGGAGGCCTGGTTCACTCGTGAGGTGGTGCGCTTGCGCCGGGAGGACTCCCGGTTCCGCCCGTCGATGGCGGAGCTAGCAGCGATGCCCTGGAACACCGACGATGACGAGGACCCGCAGCTGCCTGAGTAGTTCGGCTGGCAGAAGCAATGCGACCACCTCGGCGCGCCGGCGGCTGCCGACGAGCTGGCGGGATGGACGACGCGCAGCTACGACTCGTATGCCGCCTGCCATGACTCGTTGGGCGTGGTGCTGGCTTCCTTGCTGGTGACCGTCGCGGTGAGCGCGGACCTTCAGGAAACCTGTTACAACGTCTTCCGCCGCCCGAGATGCAAGACGTGTAACGGTTGCGATCTTGATCGCTGCCCTTGCTGATGAGAATGCTGCAGGGGTCCGGCGACGTCGCAACACAGTGGTGCAGGTGAGCCCGTAGATGTGTATGACGCGGGGCCCTCGGGTGCCCCTTGATTGCTGCCGTGAGCGCGTGGGTCTGTGTCCTGGCAGAGGGCCCTCCGGACGACGTCCCATCGGTGTCGATGCAGGGGAGGGATCCCGATGGAGGTCATGCATGAGCGGGTCGCCGGGCTGGACATCGGCAAGGCGACGCTGACCGTCTGCGTGCGCACCCCGGGAGGGCGGGGTCGGCGCAGCAGTGAGACGCGAACGTTCCCGACGACCACCCGCGCGCTGGGTGTGATGCGGGACTGGCTGCTGGAGCGCGGGGTGACGCTGGCGGCGATGGAGTCGACCTCGACCTACTGGAAGCCGGCGTTCTACTGCCTGGAGGAGGTGCTGGAGGTCTGGCTGTGCAACGCCGCGCACATCAAGGCGATCCGGCGGCCCAAGACCGACGTGCGGGATGCGGAGTGGATCGCCCAGCTGCTGGAGCACGGGCTGATCCGGCCTTCGTTCGTGCCACCGCCGGAGATCCGCCGGTTGCGGCTGCTGACCCGCTACCGGGTGCAGCTGATGGGCGACCGGACCCGGGAAGTCACGAGGCTGGAGCTGATGCTCGAGGACGCCAGCATCAAGCTGTCCTCGGTCGCGGCCAGCCTGACCAGCGTCTCGGCAAGGGCCATGCTGACCGCACTCATCGAGGGCGAGCGCGATCCTCGGGTGCTGGCTGAGATGGCGAAGGGCAAGATGCGGATCAAGATCCCGCAGCTGGTCGAGGCGCTGACCGGGCACTTCAACGCCCAGCACGCGCAGTTGGCGCGCACCATGCTGCACCGCCTGGAGCTGATCGAGGACGCCCTCGACGAGCTCGACGCGGTGATCGCCGAGGCCACCCGGCCCTGGGCGCACCAGCTGGAGCTGCTGCAGACCATTCCCGGAGTCGGCCCGAAGGTGGCCCAGGTGATCCTCGCCGAGACCGGCGGGGACATGTCCCGCTTCCCCTCCGCGGCGCACCTGGCCTCCTGGGCGGGTCTGGCGCCGGGGGTCTTCGAGTCGGCCGGCAAGCGCCACCAGCCCGAGGCCCAGCACGGCAACAAGTGGCTGACCTCGATGCTGGTCGAGGCCGCCGGCTCGGCGGGCCGGATGAAGGGCAGGAACTACCTCTCGGCCCAGTTCGCCCGGCTCACCGCTCGGCGCGGGATGGGCCGGCGGCGGTCGCGGTCGCCCACTCCATCCTCGTCTCGGTCTACTACATCTTGTCTCGCGACGAGCCCTACACCGATCTGGGCGCTGATTGGTTGGCCCGGCGTAACGATGAGGCGCACGCCCGCCGGCTGGTCGCCCAACTCGAACGCCTCGGGCACACCGTGGTCCTCGATCCGGCCGCCTGAATCAACTGCAGAAGTACTGGAGGACGGGCTTCGCCCGCCCCGCGCTGACGCGCGCCTGCAACACCGCTATTCACGGGTCTGTGGGGCCCCGTGATCTTGGAATCTCCAGTTGCGTGCGGGTGCACCAGGCTGCTGCACCTGGCCGCCACCGCGCCGGCACTGCAAGCTCTTGCCGCGCTGACCCGGCTCGCCGCGACTCCAGGGGCGGGCAGCGGCATCTCAATCTTCTGCGGATCCTGTTCGTTGGGTCAGGACAAGGAATGATGATGTCGTGCGCCAGATCTCAAAGCTCCGTTTCGACGCACTTGCGTCCTATGCACGCCACCCTGCCGCGGCGGCACTCGCCACGGAGATCGCTTGGTTCGAATGGGCCGAGTCAGGTCTGATTGCAACTCTTCAGGTCGA
This sequence comes from Blastococcus jejuensis, assembly GCF_039534705.1. Lineage (NCBI taxonomy): Bacteria > Bacillati > Actinomycetota > Actinomycetes > Geodermatophilales > Geodermatophilaceae > Blastococcus > Blastococcus jejuensis. The sequence continues at coordinate 130,333 of NZ_BAAAVV010000003.1, read as the reverse complement.
TACCGATGGGGAGTTCAGCGCAGTATTCTTGGCTCCGGACCTTCGCGAACGCTACCGGTGGGTCGATATGACCGAGTTCTACACCGAGCCGGTCAAGGCGGTGGCCCAACTAGCGAAGATGGGCGGGGCTCTCGCGGACCGGATCGACGAGATTCGTGAGCAAGGTGACGAATCTGGCGAGGTGGTCAACTTCTTCGCGTCGGCGGTTCCCGCTGAAAAGTTGCACCCTCATTTCGAGCGCTTGGCTACCCACGCTGGCTACCTGCCGGCACGGGCACTGATTGAACCAATGATGCGATGGCACGAAGATGCCGATGGCAACTTTGTCGAACAGTTCCAGACAACAGGGTTCGACGCTCGCATGTGGGAGCTCTACCTCTTCGCCGCCATCACGGAGGCGGGCCTGGCGATCTCCTCGGAGAAGCGCGTTCCCGACTTCAACCTCACGGGACCGCTTGGCGACCTATGTGTTGAGGCCACGACGATCAACCCGTCGAAAGATCACCAGGGCAACGCAGTGGAGCCCCCGCCGCGCGAAACGGACGAGGAAAAACGTCTGTACGTTGAGCACTACCTCCCAATCAGGTACGCCGGCCCGCTCAACGCCAAGTTGTCCAAGCGCTACTGGGAGCAGCCGCACGTCAGTGGCAAACCCCTGGTCTTCGCCATCCAGGACTTCCACGAGACCTTGTCCATGACGTGGACGAGATCAGCGCTATCGACGTACTTGTACGCAAACCGCCACGAGCCGATCAGGCGCGACGACGGCACCCTCGACATCCGAGTCATACCCGTCAGCATGCACAAATGGGGCACCAAGAACGTCCCATCAGGATTCTTCTCGTTGCCCGACACTGAGCACGTCAGCGCAGTCTTGTTCAACAGCAGCGGGACGATCGCGAAGTTCGATCGCATGGGGGTGGCAGCCGGATTCGGCGCTGAGAACGTGATACTGGTCCGTGAGGGCTTCGCACTGGACCAAGACCCGGACGCCAGCGAGCCGACGCCTTTCGTGCACGTCGTCAGCGAAGGCTACCCAGAGAGTTGGATGGAAGGGATGGACGTCTACCACAACCCCAACGCCCTACATCCGCTCGACCCGGATGTACTTCCGAGGGCTGCACATCACCACGTCATGCCCGACGGGCAGATTGAATCAACGTCGCCGTACTGGCATCCGCTGTCGTCATCGACCTCGATCATCGTGACTGGGAGCAGTGGCGGCGTGAAGTAGGCGAGGACCCAGTGTTCCTCCTTTGTACGTCAAAAGGGGACCGACGGGAGTCCCATCGCAGTGCGCGGCGAGGGGCAAGTTGAGGTATCGGGCGATTACTCGACCGAGTACCGCTCAGGCGGCTCAAGTGACATGGCGACCGAGGTCCAGCTGGCGCCAGCCTGAAGCATCACTCCGTCCGCGCCTGTACTGCGCCCGGTCTCCGCCTCCTCCTCAGCGAGCTGGGCGGCCTGCTTCACGGAAATGAGTTGTTGCTCGGCAAAGTGCTCTTGGGAAATTGGCTCCAAGTCCGAGTCGTCGAGCGAGCGCCGCAGCATCGCGCCACGCTCTTGGTACGCACGGCCTGGCAGCAAGAGAGCTTGGTGCAGGTCCCGACGTAGCCCGATCCGCAGGTCTACCTCGGGAAGTTCGGCCATGTCGTACGTGACGCCGTTGTGGTTCGAAGCGTCTCCGGCGCCGCGCTCCTCCAACAACTGCGCGAAGGGCTGATAGTAGGCCAGCAGTACGGCCTCCAAGGGCGGACCGTCCTGCTGACGTCGCCGAGGGGATGGATCGAGTAGCCAGGCCTTCCAATGCCGGCGCTCAAAGTAGGCCATGTGGGCGATCGCCGTGTGAGCGCCGCCACCCAGTACGCGAGGCAGGTCTCCTGCCTGCTTCTTCGCCTTCTGCATGGTCTGATTGCTCCAGATGCCACTGCGTCCCTTCGCCTCGACTGCAATAACGCCGACGCCAGGGCCCCACCCGTAGAAGTCAGGTCTGCGCCCGACGAGGGGTAAGCCGGCCGCTTTCATGGCTTCGTCGACGCGGGCGAAGATAGGAGCGTTTAGCAGATAATCGGCAAAGTGCTTGGCTGAGACTTGTCCCAGAAAGAAGCTGACAGCGGACTTCTCGGACGGATCGAGGGCCCGGTATTGGCTCGTCTGCAGCAGCGGTTGCCCGCCCCTTCGACGTTGCCGCAGGTTGGCGCCAACGAGGGCTGCGCGCCAGGCAAACTCCAACGCGACGCCGGGTAGCCAGGACAAGCCGCTCCGGGAGGATCCAATCGTGCTGCCGGCCAAAGATGTGGCCGAGCGCAGAAGCCCCGGCCATGAGCAGGACAGGCGCCCCAGCGACGGGATCGTGGAAGGGAAGTCATTGGCCTCATATGGGATGGCGAAGCGAGTCATGACTGAGGCGCGATCTCGCGACTAGGGGCGGTCCCGTCGATGGTCCGGGCCCGGTCAGGCAGATGGCTCTGCCGCGCCAGCACCGGTAGCCAACTGGGCTTGGATGGCCGCCGCTCGGCGTCAGCGATGTCGTCCTCGATGCGCTTGACCTGACCCCTCCAGCGGAGGCTCCTGAAGCCCTACGGCCGCACTCTTGGCACAGAGCATCGCTGGTCACGGTCCGGATCGCGAGCCGTCCAACCGACTCCTGCACCCTGACGGAAAGCCGTGGCCGTGGTCGTGGTTGGCTGAGCCGTCGGTGCAAGCGCTTGAGGGAGACTTGAGATCGCAGTCCCCAGGGTCGTGGACTGCCACCACTCGCACTTGTCATCGGTGCTCGAGCGCATCGATTCGGGCGCTCAGCTTCAGAACGCGCTGGTCCGTCCGAAACAGTCTTAGGGCCCTGCTCTGATGACTTAGCCGCGCGCGGGAGGCCTGCTCGTCGCTAGCTAGACTGCTTGTCGTTTGCATCGGGAAGCGGAACGCCAGCACAGACCATCCGCGAGCGCTTGGCCCGGCGTCACGGAGGACATGATGGCACGGAGCGATCTCCTGCGGAGGATGTTCCTAGCGTGGTCAGCAAACGACCACAGCGGCTTCTTGCACGCCGCCAACCAGGTGATTGAAGACGAGCGCAGAAAAAATCACGGCCTTCTTGCGAGTGATCTCGAACGGGCCCTACGCGACCCTCGCAAGCCTGGCGTAACTCCTAGCCTCTCCATGAAGCCACTGCCGAAGGGCAAAGACGACCGCATTCTCCTTCGCATGAGTAAGCCGGCTCGCTCGATGGAAGATCTCGTCCTTGAGCCCGAATCCCGCGCCTCCCTGGACGACCTGGTTCGCGAGAACTTGTCGCGAGGGGTCTTACTCTCGACGGGAATCAAGCCGCGCCAGCGTGTGCTAATCGTCGGGCCGCCAGGTACCGGGAAGAGCATGAGCGCGCATGCTCTTGCCGCAGAATTGTCTCTTCCCGTCGCCACGGCGAGTCTGGCCTCGTTGACGTCGTCGCTCTTGGGTGAAACCGCTCGGAACATCGAGGCTGTGGCGACCTTCGTCGAACACACGCCCTGCGTGCTGCTTCTCGACGAGTTTGACGCCCTGGCTGCCGAGCGGGCCACGGGTGGCGACCATGGTGAATTGAAGCGCGTGGTTGCTACGGTTCTTCAGTCGCTTGAAGAAGTTCGCGGTGAGTCAATCATAGTGGCTACAAGCAACCATCCTGATCTACTTGATGAGGCTGTGTGGCGCCGATTCGACGAAGTCATCAACATGGACATGCTGTCGAAGTCCAATGTCCGGGCACTGATCACCCAGAAGCTGTCAGTCCTGCCGAACGATGTTGAAACGTCTGCGTGGGCAGAGCGACTGGCAAACTTCAGTCCAGCCGATATCGAGCGTTGGTGCCTGGACCTCATCCGTGAGGCGGTTCTCCGAGGCGACGGACACCTCACTGAGACGGATGCCGACCGCGCCTGGCTTCGCCAGTTGCGCAGGCAGCGGATTAGCGAGACCTCGAGTCGTCTCGGACGCGGACGTTGAAGTGCCCTAGCCTCACTGCGTGACAGAAGGTCAACTGAACCTGCCGCTGGTGAACCTGCATCCTCACCTTCGCCTCCCGCGGCAGGCTCCAACGGGGGAACGACAGCGTCGCGCTACCGGGCGTGCGCGGGAAACGGTTTACGGCGATCGACCAGGACATGCTGCGGATCTCCGCCGCTCGCTGGATCAGCTTCGCGCAATCCATGCGAATCGAAACGCCGTGCTCGGAGTCACGCCGGAGTCGGTGGCTGTGCTCCGATGCAACCGCATCCCAGAGGAGTCGTTCCTGCGCGCTGCGGACCTGCAGGTGCTCGACAGGTTTCCTGACCGCATAGTGGTAGCCAGCATCACTGACCCCGATCTTCGGGGCCTTAGGGCCCGGCTGGAACGCTATGCGGCTAGTGCGGCCGAGGGTGCCGTCACGGAGGACGGCTCCGAAGAGTCCGAAGGCGCGGACGACGCGGAATCGGCGGAGGGTGAGAGGGAAGAAGGCTCGTCCGCAGATGCTGCATTGAAGTTGCCTCGAAACGCAACGTACAAAGACCTGTTCGACTGCGTCGACGAAATCACGGACTATGGTCTCGACGAGGTGATAACACCGGCGCTCGCTGCTGCTGTCCGAAATGCTTCTAGCGACACGTTTGTATCTGTCGACGTCCAGTGTTGGTGTCCAGAAGAAGATGAGGACGCCCGCCGAAGGAACCAGCTTGTCCGCGAAGCTATCGTTGAGTCTGGCGGCCTCGTTAAGGACTCAACGGTTCGCCCTGGCGTAGGCTTGTCCTTGATCCGCGCCACCATCCCTGTGGGGCGAGTTGATGATCTGGCGTCCTTAGATCACGTCCGACGGATAGATGTCCTACCCCACCCTGGTCTGACCCTGCCTCAAGTGCGCAGCACACACGCTGGCGACATGCCTCTGGTGCTGCCCCCGTCGGATGATGCGCCGGTTATCGCCGTCATTGACAGTGGAATCCGTGACGGACACCCCCTCTTGGCTCCGGCTGTAGTGGAGGCGTCATCGGTGGCTGGTATTGCAGATAGCGATGATCAGAACGGTCATGGAACCTTCGTTGCAAGCCTTGCTCTTTATGGCCCATTAGAAGATCTCCTCGGTGAGCGCTCCGTTCAGCCGGTCGCCAAGTTGATTTCGATCCGTGTGCTTGATTCCACCGGACAGTTCCCGGAAGAGTCTCTGTGGGAGACGGACCTACTTGCGGCGCTAGAGGCTGCCGCCCAGGCCGGCGCACGAATCGTGAATGTGAGCATCGGAGACCCTCGCCGCCCGTTTGAGCCGCCGAGGGGAACGCCCCTCGGGGCGGCATTGGACGAGTACATCAAGCGGACTGGCGTCGTGGTGGTCGTTTCTGCGGGCAACATGAGCATCAACGACTACTCTTCGGTAGCTGAGCCCGATGACTACCTGCGGGAACTCCTCGATGCTTCTCAGGCAGGCCTGCTGGACCCAGCGAGCTCCGCACTTGCTCTGACGGTCGGGGGACTGGCTCCTGACGCAGGCCAAGGTGCGCATCCACCGCGAAGCAGTGTCGACATCCGACCTTTGGGTCGGCCGAACTTGCCGAGTCCAGTGACACGGGTGGGGCCCGGCGCAGGCGAAATGATCAAGCCAGAGTTGGTAGCGCCTGCCGGTAGCTTCGCGTTCGACACCTCGCTGGGACGGCTCGTGAGCGACGTGACTGTTCAAGTGCTCGGCGCGAATGCTCTGCCTGCGGAGAGGGTGTTGGCCCTCGGCGTCGGCACTAGCTTGGCGGCGCCACTGGTCACGCACGTTGCTGCCTGTGCTCTTGCTCAGAACGCTGAGCTCACGGGCAACGGTATTAGGGCGCTGATGTTGGCTTCGGTGCGTGAGGTGGAGCACGTACACGAAGTACCTGCCGCGCGGGACGCGCGCTGGGCCCAGCATCGGCTCACCGGCTTCGGTCGTCCGGATGCAATACGAGCATCGTCGTCAACCGATCACCGCGCGGTCCTGATTTCCGAGTCGTCGATTCCTGTTGATGGAGTGCACCTATATTCTGTGGCATTGCCTTCCTCATTCTTCGAAAGCGGCGGGTGGCGCGAGGTAGCAGTCGCTCTTGCCTTTGACCCACAAGCGCGCGCGACGAGGTTGGACTACCTGGCAAGCCGACTCACTGTTACCGCTTACCGAGGGGTGAGCCTGGAAGAGGTGGCCAAGGCGTACATCGATACCCCCCAGTCCGAGGTGGCCAGCCCAGTGGTTGAGGCGGGAGACGACGACGAAGGGGCGCCGAGTGAGGCCCCTCCTGCACTATCGCCTTACAGGATTAAGCTCCTGCCGTCCACTCAATGGCGAAGTCGCGGGGCAAACCAGGTGGGCCGCCTGCGTTTCAGTCAGCGCCTCGATGATAAAAGGGGTCTCGACCTGATCTTTGCCGTTAAGAGCACTAACCTTTGGGCTACGCCAGACTCTCTGCAGAACTATGCATTGGCGATCGCCCTTGAGCGGGACGAGGACCACCGGGCCATCTACGCTGAGCTGCGCGCTACAATCGAACAAGCGATCGAGCTAACGGCGGAGATTGGAGGCTAGGTCAGTTACGCATCGCTCCGGAGGGCGGGGGCAGCGGCGGAGGCACGCAGCGGCCCGCTTCAACTCCTAGTCTCGGAGAATTGGAAGTTCTCGCGATCATGGACGTGTACGGCAAGGACCTGATCGCAGAGGCCAACAGAATCGCGAAGCGCGCGAAGGCCGAACGCCCGAGTCCCGAGCACGTGCGACAGGCGGCAGACCGGATCGGCATCCTACGCGACCGAGCAGGAGCGGCCTCCGACCTTGCGCAAGCAGTGGGTTCGATCTTCATCGGTGGAGCCGTCGCCTTCCAAGTCAATCTTTGGACCGGCGGCGATGCGAAGGGACGGCGTCGGACTTTGAATCGCGATCGCCCTAGCCGTCGGCGTCGGCTTGTGGTCGCATCCGCCGCCGTTAAGTGGCGGCGAGCCTGAAAGCGCGATACCCGAGACTCCGGGTCGGTCTAGCCTTTGAGACATGACACGGCCCGAGGAGATGCGGCACCCTCCTTCCATTTGGGTGCCCGTGCGTGGCCGCGCACAAGTCATCCTTCCGTTCGATCCAGAGAACCGTGCAGCGAACCCCCGGTGGCTCCGCCAGGTTCTCGGCAATCGAATCCAGCTCGAGAACCTCGGCGGCGGGGTCTGGGAAGTCGTCCGCGATCACGCGGACGCACTACTTGCCGCATGCGTTGATCGGTTCGGACCGGGCCAGACAACGGTTGTCACGGACGCCGCCCAGAAGCAGAAATGCGGACCGCTCTGTCAGAACGGCAAACCAGAGAACGCGCTCCACTGTCAGTGCCAGTGCGGAGGGGCGAACCACGGTGGGGTCGGCGACTGGGACATCTACGGAGAGTTCGCGATTCACACCGACGTAGTGCGCCGCGTCTTCAAGGTCTAACGGCTGCTACTGCGCGTCCGTCATGAACGCCTCGTCAGTGGCCCCTCGCTCCCACTCGGCCCGCACCATCGCCTCCCGGAGCGTGGCCACCGGAGCGGAGTGGGGCGCATCTCCGGGCCGTGGGTGGTTGCAGTTGGCCCAAATCGATCTTGGTTCACAGTCGTTCGCTGTCGTTCGGCAGAGCGACGAAGCCCCTGGTCAGGGAGCCTTTTCGGACGCCGGCGAACTTTGGCGAACGTCGTCAGGTCGGCCTGGCAGTGTCTGGGTGAGGGGTTTCGACTCCCCCTCGGCTCCGCCAAGTTCTAATAGGCTCCCGCTAGGTGTCCAGACAGAAACCTAACGGGCGTTGTTGGAACCCGTGCGCCCAATCAGCCGGGTGTCGACATTTCGGGCCGTACCGGGCGAGTCGAGTTCAAACGAGGTCTACTCTTAGCCTTAACGCCCTGGGCTATTCACTGTGGTTGAACTGAGTGGGGTTTTCCGCTACTCATCGTTCTCGGGCGGAGCGTCGGGATCGAACGTCCTGAAGCCGTCTGGTGGCACCGCGCCGCCCATTAAGGCGATGTTCTCGAGGTGATTCCGGGTGAAGATCTCTGTGTAGACCATCCGGTCCTGCAGCGACTGGCTCTTGCCACCAAGGGTGAACTCGGCCCACGCATGGATCTCCGGCGCGATGGCCACTCCGCGCAGGTCGGCCTCGATCTCCCTCGGACAAATTGGTCGACTGGCGGTGATCCGCCCCAACACCAACTCACCCTCGATGTGGCTGTACGGCTTGACCGTCTGGTCGAACTCGATGGTCACGCCGGGCGGCGGAGCAACGCGGACTCGGTGCTCATCGACCCGTCCGAGGCCGACATGCAGCGACCGATGCCGGTCCTTGCGTGCCAGCTCATGGATCCAATAGGTCAGGTTACTTTCGGGTCCGTACGGCGACTGGTACGGCTGCGACTTCTCGAGCGCCTCTATGACATTCCGCGGCAACGTCGAGAGGCGTCTTGCCTGCTTCTTGAACTCCTCGGGCGTCGAGCAGATCGGGTACTGGATCCGCTCGGCCTGCGGCGGCGGGTTCTGTCCCGATGTGGCTGCCGCCAGTGCATACAGCGCGTTGTCTAGTGCGGCCCGCAGAGCGGCCAGCCACTCCGAGAAGATCAGCGCAAGCTCTACCGGCGCAGGCTCTCGCGTGACGGCCAGGATCTCCAGCGTGCACGGGTCGACATTCCGCACGTCAATGTCCCATGGATGCACCGAGATGTACTTCGCCCAGTACTCACCGAACTCGCGCCGCTTATCTTTCGCGCGATCATGTCTGGCGAATGCCAGATCGTAGAGTTCCTGCACGTCACGCCTTCGGCTGTGAGATGGTCTGCACGTGGGCGATGCCACCCTGGTTCACGCAGTCGAGCGCGATGTCATGTACCTGTTGATGGAAATCGCGGCTATCTGTGTCTGCTCGTACGGTCACCTCGACAGGCGTGTACTGCGCGAGCGGGATCGTGCTCCCCGAGTACGAGTAGTTCATCCCGTCAGTGGTCCAGATCTGGAGCCGCTCAGTCTTGTTCCACTCGAACCCGACCTTGACCTCGTACTCACCGAGTCCCAGCCGGTCACTAGCTTCCCGGATCAGGCCCATGAAGTCGGCGATAGCTACTTCGACGTCCCTCGACTCGAGGACGTGGTCGTCGTTGTGCTCGGTGCTCGAACGCCGGTGACCACCGACCGCCGCAGCGAGGCTCACTGAGCCGTCGTCGTGAATGCTGGACCAGGCTTCCTTCCAGCGTTGGCTGTCGCCGTCGATCATCGGGCGAGCCGTCCACCGGCGGAGTCCAGGGCGGGGGTTGCTCCGATCGACGTTCTCAAGCGGGTGCAGTCTGCCTCGTCCGACGTAGACGAGGGCGTTCTTGCCAGCCTCTTCGAATGCCATTCTGGCTACCGCCTGGTCTGGCCGGTTCGGGAGCTTCGACGGCAGTCGCGGATGTGCGACGGCCACAATCCAGGCGGGGCCGTCGGGCGAGCGCATTGCGGCCGACTCGGAGTACAGCTTGTCTAGCACCTCGGCGCTTCGCCGGCGGTCATCGAAGCGTGCTCGGTACATTGCCTCGATCTGGCGCTCCTTCATCCAGACGGTGTCGGCATCGTTGCGGATCGGTGCCCCGAAGTAGTCCTTCTTGTAGATCAGGTGCGGTCCGTCGACGCTTGGTGGGATGACTACGACCACACACTGATTACCCGGATCTCCGATCTGGACGACCTCGAGCCCGAAGATCGGCGGGCTCACCGCGGTCACGGCGCCACTGCGCAGACCGCGCTCAAAGCCCTCAGTCAGCTCGCCAGTGTCCCTGCGCCCGGAAGCCGCCTTGTGTGCTTCGGTGACGCCGAAGACCAGTGTGCCGCCACCGCTGTTGGCCATGGCAGCGACGTCCTTGGGGAAGTCGGAGCTCGGGATCGCGCCGAGCGGTGGAAGCTCGGACTTCCAGTCGAGGTCGTCAGTCTCATGGAGTTCCTGCGCGATGGCGCGCTCGATCATGTCGTCGGTGAGCGGGCCGGGCGGATCACCGAGGTGGCGGTGGAGTGCTGTGAAAGGCACGACCTCACTCAGCCCTTCTCCAGAAGCAGTCGCAGCCGCTTAGCGCCCTTGTCGGAGACGCCCTTGGCCATAACGTAGGAAGCCGCCTGATCCGGCGTGAGCCGGCTGGCCCGGACGTGACTCACGAGGTGGTTGCGCGCGTGTGCCTTCTCGTGAGGCCCGGTCCACGCGTTGTTGCCGCCGAAGAACACCGCATGGTCGAGGTCCGCCTTGACCTTGTCCGACAAGCCGCTGGAGCTGGTGCTCCCGTCGAGCAGGTTGATCGCATCAGCGCCAGCTGCCCACTCAGCCAGCGGGAAACTCACGGTCTCGACGACGGCGAGCGAGTAGCCGCGGGCCAGGTTAAGAGCGAGCCTCAGAGTTCGTTCGTCCGGCACGTACGCGAGTACTGGACCGCGCTCGAATCGCTCCTTGCCTTGTGGGGTGGCCTGTCCACCTTCTCGAGCGATCACTTCCAGGCTCTCGATGCCCTTGGCGTTCTGGAAGGTGTTGGTGATCAAGAGCGGCTTGACGCCCTCGACTTCGCCACGCTCCCAGATCCAGTCAGCGGCGAGATCCGCCGCTTCATCCCATGGGCGCTCGGGATCGTCGTCTGGCACCCAGGCGGCAGCCTGCAAGTGCGTCGTCGGGTGCAGATTGGACACCGGGCGCCTCATCTCATCCGTTCTCAAGTAGCTGCCTTGAGCCTGTCACGGGGCACCGACGCTTCCAGGGGATGCGGGGGCCGACGACCGACCGTCGCCAGACGGCATCTCCGATCGCCGGTCGCCGCTCGGGCCGGCGGACGGCGGCGCAAAAGGCCCCCAAGCGCCGCAGCACGTATCACCAGGCAACCCGAGGCCTAAGAGGCGCTGTCGGCCGCGACCCCGGTCGATCTGCAGGAGTTCGTCATGATCCACGGCGCCGAGGGGTGCGGCCTCGGACACAAGACCGGCTCCATCACCCCGGCAAGGACGCCGGCCTCATCGTCGTCGACGTTCATGCAGCGAACCTGCTGCCCGCCAACGACCTCGCCGCCAACATCGTCGGCGCCGGGCACCCCGCCAACCTCGAGAGGGTCATGGTCGCCGGCCGGATCGTCAAGCACGAGGGCCAACTCGTCGGCGTCGACCTCGGCGACATTCGGTCGCGTGCCGACCAGTCGCGGGACCGCCTCTTCGCAGACTCCGCCAGCGGAGGCCTGACACAGTGATTGGCCGCACCGTCATCGGACGGTGCGGCCAGTCCGACGGGATGTCAGACGGATGGGTCCGACCCTCGTCACGCAGCTGAAAATGATGCCACCGTGGTGGCCTAACGACGGCGTTCATTGGCGTTCGCGGGTGTCTGCCCAGGATCGGACGTGCGGCTGACCTGCAGATATGTACTTGGACGAACGTCCCCGGACCCCCTCAAGCCGCCCTGGCAGTGTGCGCCGCGCTCGACTGTCGGCACGGTGAGTCGGCCGGCTGTCGGTGATGCCTCCTATGGTGCGAAGGGTGACCGGGCATGAGCGGCCGAGCTTCGTCCGGCTCGACCCCTACAGCTCTACGCCGGGCGTGCCGGCCGTCCTCGACGCCGACGCGCTACTGAGCAGCATCCGCCACCACGCGTTGAATGACTGGCCGTCCCGCATCGCCCGGTTCAGCGAGGGTGGCCGCTTGCCGGTGCTGGCCTCGGAGCACGTCTACTGGGAGGTTTACAAGGGTCTTCCCAAGCACGCTGCGGAGACAGGCTTGTCCATCGACGCCCTGCGAGCCTGTTTCGAGACGGCGTATCTGCCGCATATCCGCTGGGTTCGCGTCGCCAGCGGCTTTGGACATGACGAACGCGTCCTGCTTGTCACCGACATGACCGACGTGCCGACCGCGCACCTAGCCAGTTTGATCGCCCCGTGCGTCGTCTTGTCGGAGGACAAGTCACTGCGCCGCCCGGGTTTTGCGGGCAACCAATGGCGCGAGGTCGCTGGCTCGACTGTGGCGGTGGCGGAGACGCTCGCGCATCAACAGGGGTTAGCTCTCGGCGTCAGCCTCCCTACTGTTGGCTCGTTCAAGGCGGCCACAGCCTTCAGCCGGCGCATCCAGCTCCCAGGCTGGGTCGGGGCCTTGGCCTTGGTCGGGGGAGTGGTATGGCTGCTCAGGGACAGTCGGCGGCGAGAGGTTGCCGGCCAAGTTTTCACGCCGCTCCTGGACGAGTTCTCACGCCTCCAGGACGAGCAGCATCGTGCCCTAGCCGACCTTGAAGCAGTCGTGCTTGAGCCTGCGCAGCCAGCAGGGGCCAAGCAGATGATTGCCACGATCCTGGCTCGTGCTGACGAACCGGTGCTTGCCGTCGACATACATCAGGCGCTGGCGGATCACTTCCCGGAAGCTGAGGGACCACCTCTCAAGCTCGTCCGGCAAGTGCTCACCGAGGAGCCAGAGTTCCTCCACGGCCAGCGCTATCGGTGGCAGCTTGGGCGGCGGCTGAAAGCGTTGAGGGATAGTCAGCTGACCGCATTCCTGCGAGCACATGGTCTCGCCTGAGGCCAAGCCAAATAATCGGGCGCTGCCCGGAGTCTCGATCGAAGGAGAGGTCGACGCGATGTCTCTACCTGTCTCCCCGAGCTCAGCGGGCCTGACGCCGCCGCCCTGGTTGCAGTTGGAGCACCGAGGACGCAGGAGGCTCCGTAGCGCCCCGATGGTGCAAACGTGGAGCCCGGTCCGTCCCGTCCATTGAGTCCGTTGGATCCGGTCTGCGCTCTGAGCGGCATGGATCAACCTGAAAAGAACCGCGGCGGACCTCACGAATGTGACTGGCGGTTATGGGGCTCAATCACTGTTCCGAGCCCGCTTACGGCCTGACTTGCGGCGTCAGCCGCGTTGGCGACTGCTGAAGTGGCCACCCAAGTCCCCGCAGATCCTGCGCCGCGCCAAGTATCAAGACCGGGATGTCCCCCTCGGTCGCTAGCCTGCGTCTGTCGCGGGGGAAGCGCTGCGGCGCCCAGGCGGGGCTTGACGAGCGGGTGCGGGGGACGCAGTGGGGCTTAGAGACTGGTTCAAGCGGAGTGCGTCCGCCGTAGCTCCGGCGGCGGCTCCGGTCACGAAGCCGACGCCGTGGGTCTCACCGCCGTCAGCTCCAGCGCTAACCGGCCCGCCGCCCCGGGCAGAGGTCGGTAGACCGGGCAGGGGCGGGTGGGTCCCGCCGGGCTCCGCAGTGGCGGTCGGCTCGCTTACGCTCCCCGGAGGAATGCTGTACGTCGGTCGGCATCTGCCAGCCGCTAACGGCTTCGGCCAGGACCCGGCACTCATCGACCCGCGGTTGCCCGCCGACTTCCGGCGGCCCGACTGGGCGGCCGAAACCGTGGGTTACTGGCCTGCCTACTGCGACATCACCCCTGGCGCGCGAGCCGCGTACCTGACGTGGCTCGCGGGTGGCCGACGCGAACCGAACGTGCCGATCAGCTGGCCGTTCCTCTTCTTCTACGGCCTCGAGCGGCGGGTGCTCGTCGACACCGCGCACGGTGAGGACAGCCACGAGCTGCCAGCTATCGCCGCCGAGGTGCGGCGTCTGCTGGAGATCTACGGCGAGAGCGCATCCTTCCGCGGCTACGCCACCCGGTTCCTGCAGCTCCTGGACTTCAGCGCGACCAGCACCGGCGACCTGACGCCCCCGCCTCGCACTGGCGATCGGTGGGAGGTGCCGATGACGCTGCGGACCGGTCTGGGCGAGCTCGCTGTCACCGGGACGCCGGTCTCCGCGGACTGGGCGCTGGCCTGGGCGTACTACCACCCGGAAATCTACTCGCGAACTCCCGCTACCCGATGTGCGCCAGAGTTCGACACGCTGTTCCGGACCAGGTACGCCGCGCAGCACGGAGCCGGACTCACCGTCAGGGCGACGAAGAAGGTGCTGCAGTTCGACTACCGCTCGGCTAGTGCCGGCATCGGCCGAGCGGAGGTGTCGACGACGCTGCCCGATGTCCTGACGCAGGCGGTTCCGAGTAAGAAGCTGGCGGCTCTCGTGGAGGAGTGCACCACGAGCTTGGATGCGTACAGCCGCTACCTCGGTCGTAATCCGGACGGGCGCGGGACGTTGGCCGCGGCCGCGCTCCTGCCGCCTGAGCTCACTGACTCTGCCGGCGGCGAGGACCTGGCCCGCCTGAGCTCATTTGTCGATGCCGCTCTCGATGGGCAAGCCAGCGCGGTCATCGACGCCGGCGAGTTGCTCGCCTTCTGGCCCCTCGCGACACCGGGGAAGGTCGCGAAGGCCGAGGCGATCGCGCTGGCGCAGCTTCTCGGCGTCCGCGGCATCGGCCTGGAGCCCGACGTCCGCCACGGCGGACCTGTGCCGGATCCCAGCGGGGCCGTCGTGCTGTTCCGTGCCGAAGCCGGCCAGCCCGCGTCGCCGAGCTCCGAGTACCAGGCCGCGGCTCTGCTGATGCACCTCGCATCCGCAGTCACTGCAGCCGACGGGCATGTGTCCGATGCGGAAACCTCGCACCTGATGGCGCACCTCGAGACCGCTCTGGGATTCGACGCAGCCGAACGTGCCCGACTGCACGCTCACCTGCGTTGGCTGCTGGCCACACCGGTGAAGCTAACGGGGCTCACCAAGCGGCTGGCCGCGCTGGACCAAGGACAGCGCGAGAACATCGGGGACTTTCTCACCACGGTCGCTGCCACCGATGGCTTCGTGACCCCAGAAGAGATCACGATGCTGACGAAGGTCTTCAAGCTGCTCGGCCTTGATCCTGCGTCGGTCTACAGCCGTGTCCACGCCGCAACGACCGGAGGAATCAGGACGGCCGCGGTCGCGCCCGTGACGGTGAGGGCTGCGGCGCCGGGCGCGCACGCCTATGCCATCCCGCCGGCCCCGAGTCCCGGGTCCGATCTCGGCGCAGCACGCGGTGGGGGAGCGGCCGCCGGAGTACAGCTCGACGCGGCGACGGTCGCGGCCAAGCTCGCCGAGACGTCAGCCGTCGCCGCTTTGCTTGGTTCCATCTTCACGGACGACGACGCCCCGAAACCGACGCCGCCGCCCGCGACGGGTCCATGCTTCGCCGGACTCGACGCCGCTCATTCGACACTGCTGACGGTGCTGGCCGGGCGCGACAGCTGGGCCCGTGCCGAGCTGGAAGTCGAGTGCGCGGCCTTGGGCCTTCTGCCCGACGGCGCCGTCGACACCTTGAACGAAGCTGCCTACGAGCGGGTCGGTGACCCGTTCGTCGACGGCGAGGACCCCATCACCGTCGACCCCGGCGTAGCCCAGGAGATGCAGGCATGACCAGCTCCACCCCAGCCAGTCCAGCCGGCACGACGATCCGGCCTCGGGAGCGTGATGCGATCCTGCAGGCGCTGCGCGCCGGTGTCGTTCCACGCGTCGGTCAGCAGCACGTGCAGGTCGGCCGCGCCGACGAGGTCAAGGCCCTCCTCACCGACATCGACCGGATCGCCGACGGAGGCTCCGCCATCCGCCTGGCCATCGGCGAGTACGGCTCTGGCAAGACGTTCTTCCTGCACCTCGTGCGGTCGATCGCGATGGAACGCAAGCTCGTCACGGTGCACGCCGACCTCGCACCAGACCGGCGGCTGCACGCGACCGGCGGCCAGGCCAGGTCCCTGTACGCCGAGTTAATGCGGAACATCGCCACCCGGGCGAAGCCGGACGGTGGGGCGATGGGCAGCATCGTCGAGCGGTTCATCACCGCCGCGCTCACCGAGGCGCGAGAGTCGGGGACGACGCCGGACGCGGTGATCCGGGGGCGGCTGACTTCGTTGTCGGAGTTGACCGGCGGATACGACTTCGCAGAGGTCATCGGCGCGTACTGGCGCGGGCACGACACCGGCAACGAGCAGCTCAAGAGCGACGCGGTGCGATGGCTGCGAGGCGAGTTCAGCACCCGGACCGATGCTCGAGCGGCGCTCGGAGTTCGCACGATCGTCGACGACGCCACGTTCTATGACCAGCTGAAGTTACTGGCCAGGTTCGTCGTCATGGCTGGATTCAGCGGTCTACTCGTGTCCCTCGACGAGATGGTCAACCTGTACAAGCTCGCGAACACGCAGGCGCGCAACGCCAACTACGAGCAGATCCTGCGCATCTTGAACGACAGCTTGCAGGGCACCGCCGCCCACCTCGGGTTCGTTCTCGGCGGCACCCCGGACTTTCTGCTCGACACCCGTCGCGGGCTGTACTCGTACGCGGCCCTGCAGTCTCGCCTGGCCGAGAACACCTACGCCACCAACGGCCTCGTCGACCACTCCGGGCCCGTCCTGCGCCTGGCGAATCTGAGCCCCGAGGACTTCTACCTGCTCCTGACCCGGCTGCGGCATGTGTTCGCCGGCGGCGACCCGACTTCCTACCTGGTTCCCGATGACGCGTTGACGGCGTTCATGACCCACTGCTCCAGCCGCATCGGGGACGCGTATTTCCGGACGCCTCGAACCACCATCAAGGAGTTCGTGAACCTGCTCGCTGTGCTCGAGCAGAATCCGGGAACCGATTGGGCGCCGCTGGTCGGTGCGGTGAACCTCGTGACCGAGTCCAATCCCGACCTCGCGCCCCTGCCGGACGACGACGGCGCCGCGCAGGCGGGCGCGAATGCGGGCTTCGCGGGGCAGGCCGGGCCGGAGGCGGAGTCGCACGCCGCCGGATTGGCGTCGGCATCAGATGACGACGACCTCGCGACGTTCAAGTTGTGAGGTTGGCCGAGCATGACCGACGCAGCTGAAGCCACCGAGAGTCATCATTCGTCGGCCTTCACCAAGCTGCACCCGCGCATCCAAAGGTGGATCTGGGAGCAGAACTGGATCGAGCTACGGGACGCGCAGGAACGAGCCGTCCAGCCCATCCTTGAGGGCACTCGCGACCTGATCATCTCCGCGGCGACGGCCGCCGGAAAGACCGAAGCGGCGTTCCTCCCGATCTGCTCGAAGCTTCTGGCAGCCCGCAACGACGCACCAGCGACGAGAGGCCCGGCGGACGTTCGGCCCGAGCAGGTTCCGGCGGCCACCGGGGTCCAGGGGCTGTACGTGAGCCCGCTCAAGGCGCTCATCAACGACCAGTACGGGCGGCTCGACGCCCTGTGCGAGCACTTGGACCTGCCGGTCCACCGCTGGCACGGCGACGTTCCCGGGTCGCGCAAAGCCAAGGTGATCAGCCACCCCGATGGGATCCTGCTCATCACGCCAGAGTCCCTCGAGGCGCTCATGGTCATTCACGGGCCGAAGGTCGCCAGGATCTTCGGGGACCTGCGATACGTCGTGATCGACGAAATGCACTCTTTTCTCGGCACCGAACGGGGCATCCAGCTCCAGTCGCTCCTGCACCGGATTGAGTTGGCCGTACGACGGCGCATCCCCAGGATCGGGCTGTCCGCGACGCTCGGTGACATGGACGGCGCGGCGGAGTACCTCCGGCCCGGTTCCGGGCCGCGCGTCACCGTGATCACCTCCGCGGATGACACGCACGAGCTGAAGCTGCAACTGCGGGGCTATGAGATGCAGCCGGCGCAGCTTTCGGCCCGACAGGCCGAGCAGGCGGAGGCCAGCGGACACGACGTCGAGGCCGAGGAGGTGACCGAGGGGGATCGGCTGGCGATCGCCGACCACCTGTACAGGACGCTGCGCGGGACCGACAACCTCATCTTCTCCAACTCCAGGCGCGAAGTGGAGATCTACGCCGACCTGCTCCAACGCCGGAGCGAGCGCGAACGCGTCCCGAACGAGTTCGTCCCGCACCACGGAAGCCTGTCCAAGGAGCTGCGCGAATTCGCCGAGGCCCGACTGAAGGCCCGGGATGTTCCGGTCAGCGCGATCTGCACGTCGACCCTGGAGATGGGCATCGACATCGGGTCTGTCGCCTCGATCGCACAACTCGGCGCACCTCAGACCGTGGCGAGCATGCGCCAGCGTCTCGGCCGTTCAGGCCGACGCGGCGGCGCCGCGACGATGCGGCTGTACGTGACCGAGCAGCAGCTCAGCCCACAGACGTCGCCAGCCGACGCGTTGCGCAGCGAGCTCGTGCAGGCCATCGCAATGGTCAATCTGCTGCTCGACCGGTGGAACGAAGCGCCGGATTCCGGTGGGCTGCATCTGTCCACGCTGGTACAGCAACTGCTGTCGTTGATCGCGCAGCACGGCGGAGTGACGCCCCTGGACGCCTATCGGACGCTCTGCGAAACCGGACCCTTCGCGGGCGTGCCCCGGGGGATGTTCAAGCTGCTTCTGCGCGCCCTGGCGGATGAGCGGGTCGACCTACTCATGCAGTCCACCGACGGGCTGCTGCTGCACGGGCAGGCCGGCGAGCGTCTGGTCAACCACTACTCGTTCTACGCGGCGTTCCGAACCGGCGAGGAGTACCGCCTCATCGCCGGCGGTCGGACTCTGGGCACACTTCCGATCGAGTACCCCCTCATGCCGGGGTCGCTGCTCATCTTCGGCGGCCGGCGTTGGAAGGTGCTTGCTGTCGACACTCACGCGAAGGTCGTGGAACTCATCCGGTCGTCGGGGGGGCGCCCGCCGACGTTCACCGGCGGCGGCGCGACCGTCGCCGACAGGGTCCGGCAAGAGATGCGGCGCGTTTACCTGTCCGAGGAGGTTCCCGCGTATCTGGACGCAACCGCGGTCCGGCTGCTGACCGAGGCTCGTAGCAACTTCGCCCGGTACGGCCTCGGGGCGGATCCCGTCCTCAACGTCGGCGCGGACACGTTGATCTTCCCGTGGCGCGGTGACCGCATCTGCTCGACGCTCGCGATCGCCCTGACTGCCTCCGGCATCGAGGTGGCCCAGGACGGCGTCTGCCTGACGATGAGCAACTGCACCCGACAACAGGCGGTTGACCGGCTGGCCGAGCTCGTTGACAGAGGTGCTCCTGATCCTGACGTGCTCGCCGCGAGCGTAAGCAACAAGATCGTGGAGAAGTACGACGAGCAACTCAGCGAGGAGCTGCTGAACGCGGCCTTCGCTGCGCGCGGCCTCGACGTCGATGGAGCCTGGGACGCCGCGCATCAGCTGCTCGCACAGGCCCGCGGCGCGGGCGGCGATCAGAGGGGCGCGGTCCGCGTCACGGCAGCTGATTCGGCGTCGGTGGCGCCTGTCGCTGTTGGGCCCTCAAGCCCAGCGCTAGTCCAGTCCGCGGCGGTGGAATCGGGTGGTTCGATTCCTGCGCCGTCCTCCTCGGGGCGTGGCCGGCGACCGCACGGCCGCCCGGAGCTCGGCACCACCCCTTTCGCGGTGCTGGACGTGGAGACGACGGGCTTCTCCCCGCGACTCCATGACCGGGTTGTGGAGATCGCGATCGTCCGGACCGCCCCGGACGGCACCGTGGAGGAGACTTGGTCGACCCTGCTGAACCCCCAGCGCGACCTGGGTGCCACCCATGTGCACGGGATCCGCGGCGCTGACGTTCTCGAGGCGCCTCGGTTTCTTGACGTGGCGGGCGATGTCGCTGACAGGCTCGACGGGGCGATCGTGGTCGCGCACAACGCCCGTTTCGACCTCGGCTTTGTGTCCTCTGAGTTCACGCGCCTAGGTGCCTCGCCGCCGACGTGGCCTGCCCTGTGCACATTGGCTCTGTCGTACCGGTTGGGGGCCCTCGGGGGAGGCCGACTGGCGGATTGCCTGGCAGCCGAGTCGCTCAACCATGCCGGCGAGCACACGGCGCTCGGCGATGCGACCGCGACGGCGGGGCTGCTTGCGGCCTACCTGCGGCGTGCTCCAGGCGGCAGCAGTCTGACCGACCTCGGCTGCGTACCGGAGGGCTGGCCGGAACCAGCCGACTGGTCGGTGTGGCCGATCGGCGGGCCGACCCGGCCTCGCTCATCCCGGCCGCGGCCGGGTGCGTCGCCACTGATCAACCTGATCCGTCACCTGCCCGCGCACGACATCGACGCGGCGACGCACCCGGCCGATACCGCCGCCTACCTTGATGTGCTCTCCCGAGCGTTGGAGGATCGCCGCCTTAATGCGGCGGAGATGCAGGCACTCGCCGAGACAGCCCGGACATGGGGGCTGTCACGTCAGGATGTGCACCGCGCTCACACGAATTACCTGGAGGCACTGGCCCTGACGGCGCTGGCAGACGGTGTGGTCACCGACTTGGAGGCCGAGGACCTCGCGGACGTGGCTGCTGCGCTCGGATTCGGGATCGGTGAGGTCGCTGCGGCACTGCACGCTGCACGGACGCACACGCCCAACACGGGCCAGGGCGAGAACCTGCGCGGTCTCGGCGTGTGCTTCACCGGCGCACTCCAGACGCGTCTGCAAGGTCAGCTCGTCAACCGCGAGCGGGCGCAGGCACTCGCCCGCGCTGCGGGTCTGGTCGTGCACGAGCGCGTGACGAAGTCGCTGGACGTGCTAGTCGTCGCCGACCCCGACTCGCTGTCGGGAAAGGCAGAGAAGGCCCGCTCCTACGGGACGCGCATCATGGCTGAGGCCAGCTTCTGGCCGGCTATCGGTCTGTCGTGAAGCGGTAAGCCCCGGCACGGCGCCGGCGAGGTAGGCGCACTTTTGATCCGATTGGTCGCCGCGGCTCGCCGCGCGGTTCATGGTGCCAGCGTGGTGGCCACAGAGCCTCGGTCAGGGAGTCCGGGGGGTTCGGGACTGTCGCCATCCAGCCTTGACCTGCGGCGATGGTCCATGGCGGACGACCGTGAATCCCTTCCAGCCGTCCTGGCAGTGTGCGGGCGACGGGCCTTCCTAGACCGTTCCCATCAGCGAAGCGCCGCGAGACCGAGGAAGTCGCCGAGCCGGGTAGGCCGACTCTCAACGGTCCGGTGGCGTGCGGAACCGCGACTGGGCCGAACTGTCAGAGGCGCGTGCCATGGTCGACGGAGACGCCGACTACGGCGCCGAATGAGAGGAGAGCCATGCCTGGACAGCCACAGAAGCCCGACCACCCGGAGCACCCCCAGCATCCGGAGCACCCGCACAACCCGAAGCCGCCGCCGGGCCCGCCGCCGGGACCGCCGAATCCGCCGCGTCCTCCGAAGGACCGGCCGGTCGGTTGAGGACTCCGCCCTGGGAGGCGGAGTTCCCCGGCCGCCTCGAGCACGAGCTGTCGTGCCTCGAGGCGGCCGGAATCCGCTACGACATCAATGACGCTGCCCGCCGGCTCGGGGTCCTGCAGCTGCACGTGACCCGGGTTGGTGACCTGAGCGTCGACCTGACGGTGACCTTTCCTGACCTGTACCCCTTCGTCCGGCCCTCGGTCCGCCTCACCGCCGACCCGTTGGAGCCGATGGGCCACCATCAGCATCCTTTCAGCGGTGACCTGTGCCTGATCGGTCGCTCGACTGCGCTGTGGCACACCGATGACACCCTGGCCTGGCTGCTGACCACGCAACTGCCCAAGACGCTCCGGGCCGGCCACGTCACGGTGACCTCCACCGAGGAGGTGGAGGCGCTCGCTGCTGTAGAAGAGGCACAAGCCGAGCCGTGGACCGACTATTACAGTTGCTTCGACGAGGGCTCGATGATCCTCGTCGATAGCAGCTGGACCCTGTCCACCGCGACGAGCAACCAGGGCACCCTCGGTTTGCGACTATCCCGCCTGGATTTGGCCAGCATCGACGCGGCGCAGCCCACCGGCCTACTGCACGGGGCTGTCTTCACCGTCAGCGACGGCAGCGATCGAGTCCTCTGCTCGCTCTCCGGCCAGAACCCCGACCGCTTCCCGCGACCGGTCACTGGCCGCTGGGTTCGACTGGACGCCCCTGTACGGGGCAACACTCCCGAAGCCTTCCTGACGGAACTCAAGAGATCCGCGCCCCGTCTTCTCGACGGGGCATGGCAGCCGGCTCCTGTCGACGGCTGGCAGCTGCAAATCTTCGGCCTCACGTTCCCGGAAGAGCGGGTGCATCGAGGCGTCGGCGACGGATGGGTCTTCCTCGTCCGCCTCCGTCAGACCGGCGCGCGGCCGCAGCAGCCCAGGCGCGGCCGCGGGCAGCGCGTCCTTCCGTCGCCACCTGGCAGGACCACGACGCATCTCATCCGCGCCGGGTACGCCGGACAGGCGGACATGGCTGCTCGGGTCCCCGAGCTCAACGGCCTACGCAATCGCCACGTCGCCGTCTTCGGCGTCGGAGCGCTCGGTAGCACTGTCACAGAACATCTCGCCCGAGCCGGCATCGGACAGCTCACCGTGGTCGACCGCGACCACCTCGAACCGGGCAACCTGGTCCGGCACGCCGCACGCCTTGACATGGTGGGATGGGACAAGGCGTTCACCGCCAGCCAGATCGCCCTTAGCGTCGCGCCGGACGTCATCGTCAACGTCATCCAGTACGCCATCGGCGCACCGCGCACCGACCCCCAGTCCGGCCACCGCAACGAAATCGATGAATGGACCGACGTCATCGATAAGGTCGACCTCGTCGTGGACTGCACCGCCGAAAAGGGCTTGCAGCAGGCACTGGCGTGGCTGGCGCGCCGGCGCGGGAAGCCGTACCTCGCCGTCTCGGCGACCAACGGCGGCTGGGGTGGTCGCGTGGCGCGGCTGTTCTCAGAGTCGGGGACGGCTTGCTGGTACTGCCTGGAGTACGGCCTCAGCGATGAGTCCATCCCGCCCCTTTCGGCGGACTCGGACGAGGCTGGTGTCCAACCGGTCGGCTGTGCCGACCCGACCTTTGCCGGGTCCGGCTTCGACCTCGCCGAGGTCGCCTTGCACGCTGTCCGCGTTGCCGTGGCAACCCTGCAGCGTCGCCGGCCCGGCGGCTACCCCGACAGCGGCTACGACGTACACGTTCTCACGTTGAGGACGCCTGACGGGACGCCGGTCTCGCCGACGTGGACGGGGCTCGCGCTGCCGGTGCATCCGCTGTGCCGCGGCGACCACTGACCGCCTTTCGCGCCAGCCGCCGGGGCCGCGTGTGGTGGGCTGCGGCGGCCTTGGAGGAGGCGCTCCGCGAGGCCCAGCGCGCATATCCCTCAGAGACCGGAGGACTTCTGCTGGGCTGGTCCGGCCAACCCGGAATGGTGTTCATCAGTCAGGTCATCGGCCCCGGGCCCGGCGCCAGCCATCGCGCTACGGCGTTCAGCCCCGACGCCGCCTGGCAGGAGGAGCAACTCGCCTACGCCTACGAGCTGGCGGGCCGGCGACTGCAGTACCTGGGCGACTGGCACACGCACCCGCGTGGCACCACCAGGCTCAGCCGCACCGACCGGGCCACCCTGCGTCATATCGCCGAGCATCCCGATGCACGCGCCGAACGTCCAGTCATGGCGGTGCTCGCAGGCGGTCCACTGTGGCAGATCTCTGTCCGTCAGCAGGTCCACGGTCGCGGCGGCCCGCGCCCACTGATCTTGGAAGTGTGGAAGTCACCGAGCGACTGAAGGGAGTGAGCGGCTCAGGGATTCGGCAGCGCGGCTCTTCAGTGACAACCGCGCTAGTTGGAGTGGCGAGAAGTCCGGACGATGGGCTGGGGGTTCGCGGCTAAGTCGCCGACGTAGTTTCGGCCCACGTCGTCAAGGGAGGCTGAAACCGAAGTCAACGAGGCTTCCTTACCGGTCTCGTCAGGAACGCGACCCCTCCCCGGTGAACGGGGGTCGCGCTCAGCGATGTGCATGAAGCGGCACGGCGTCGCCGTACGTTTCGGGCGAGGCGGCACGTGTTTGACCTCGAGCTCATTTACGGGCAGGGCGTGCCTTATCCGTGCCTTAAGCACCGGTCAAAGCCGGTGGTCAGCGGTCAACAGGGGTCAGCACCCTGAAGGCACGGAAGGAGCGACCTTGCCCGGCTGATCTGGGCATACGTGCGTTCGAGCTGGTCAGGACGTGGAGCGGGTGACCGGGATCGAACCGGCATGGCCAGCTTGGAAGGCTGGGGCTCTACCATTGAGCTACACCCGCGAGTGTGCCCGCACAGCGTAACGGCCGGGCTCCGCCGCTCGTGCGTCAGGCGGGTGGCCTTCCACCACGCGAGCCGCGTGACGACCCCGGGCGACCTGTCCGAGCCCGCCGCTACGGTGCGGCGGTGATCGACACCACGTGGATGGACGCGACCGAGCAGGCCGAGCTCGTACGGCGCGGCGAGGTGAGCCCGGCCGAGCTGGTCGAGGCAGCCATCGAGCGGATCGAGCGGGTGAATCCGCAGCTCGACGCCGTCGTGCGCGACCGGTTCGACGCCGCCCGGAAAGAGGCGGCCGGGCCGCTGCCCGACGGCCCGTTCCGCGGGGTGCCGATCCTGTTCAAGGACATGGGCTGCCACATCGGCGGCGAGGCGACCGACTACGGCACCTCGTTCCTGCGCGACGGCGCCGTGCGCTGGCCCACCGACAGCTACCTGGCCCGGCTCTTCCGCGGCGCCGGGCTGGTGCCGGTCGGCCGCAGCGCCGTCCCTGAGTTCGGCACGACGATCACCACCGAGCCGGCGGCCGGCCGCCCAGCCCGCAACCCCTACGACCCGGGCCGGTCGACGGGCGGGTCCAGCGGCGGCTCGGCGGCGGCGGTCGCCGCCGGACTCGTGCCGGTCGCGCACGGCAACGACGGCGGCGGCTCGATCCGCGTGCCGGCCGCCGAGTGCGGCCTGGTCGGGCTCAAGCCGACGCGCGCCCGCGTGAGCCAGGGGCCGGAGGTCGGGGAGAGCTGGGCCGGGGCCACGATCGACGGCGTTCTCACCCGCACCGTCCGCGACGCCGCCGCGCTCCTCGACGCCATCGGTCGGCCCATGCCCGGCGACCCCTACGTCGCCCCGCCGCTGCCCCGTCCGCTGGCCGAGGAGGTCGGCGCAGCGGTCGGGCCGCTCCGGGTGGGGCTTCTGGACACCGCTCCCGAGGACCGGTACCTCGACCACCCGCAGTGCCGCGCCGCCGTCGAGCGGGCCGGCCGGCTGCTCGAGGAGCTCGGCTGCTCGGTCGAGCCGGGCGGGCCCGACGCGATGTTCGACCCGCTGTTCCCGCGCTTCTTCACCACGACGGTCGCCGCCGACACCGCACTGACCATCTCCGCCGTGGAGCGGTTCGCGCTCGGCCGCGCCATCGCCGACGAGGAGCTCGAGCCGCGCAACCGGAGGTATCGGACGATCGGCGGGAAGCTGACCGCCGTCGACTACCTGGGCGCCCGCATGTGGCTCGGCGCCTGGACCCGCCGGATGGCGGCCTGGTGGGCGCCGGCCGACCTGGACGGCCACGGCTTCGACCTGCTCGTGACGCCGACCGTTGGCTCGCCCCCGCCCGAGCTGGGCTGGTTCACCGCGGCCGGCCCGGAGCAGGAGGGCCAGCGGATCAACAGCTTCATCCCGTACACAGCCCAGTTCAACGTCACCGGCCAGCCGGCGATCAGCCTCCCGCTGCACTGGACCGACGACGGCCTGCCGGTCGGCGTCCAGTTGGTCGCCGCCTACGGCCGGGAGGACGTCCTGGTCCGCGTCGCGGCCGCCCTGGAGGAGGCCGCACCGTGGGCCGACCGCCGTCCCGCCGTTCACGCCTGACGGCCGTGTACGTCTTCGTGCAGCTCGCCGAGCGGCCGGACTTTCGCGGGGAGCCGCCCGAGCACGAGCCGTTCGTCGACTCCCTCGTCGAGCGGCAGCTCGTGCTGCTGGGCGGGTCGCTCGGGTCGGATGCGGCCGCCTACGTGCTCCGGTGCGATTCGTTGGCGGCCGCCCGCGCGGTGGTGGCCGAGGACCCACTGGTCAGCTCCGGGGCGATGACGGCCACGGTCACCGCGTGGGACCTCGTGGGGGTCGATCTGCGCCTGGTCGAGCCGGACCTCGTCGTCGGATCCTGAGTCCTGCGTCCCTCGTCGATCGGCCGCCTCCGCCGGGCCGCCTAGACTCGGGCGGCCACGGGGTGTGGCGCAGCTTGGTAGCGCACCTGCTTTGGGAGCAGGGGGCCGCAGGTTCAAATCCTGTCACCCCGACCGGAGTGTGCTGTGGGCTCGCATCCCGCCGCCCCCAGGCGGCCCACCCGTCTCTAGACTCGTGGGCAGCCCGGCGTCCGCATGCCCGCGGAGCGCCCGATCCCCCTGCTGTCTGTACCGAGGAGCACTGCCGCTGTGAAGAGCACCATCGAGGAACTGGGCCCCACGCGGGTCCGGATGGCGATCGAGGTGCCCTGGGGGGACCTGGACCACGCCTTCGGTGAGGTCTACAAGGAGCTGGGCAAGCAGGTCCGCATCCCCGGGTTCCGCCCCGGCAAGGTGCCCAACCGCGTCCTCGACCAGCGCATCGGCCGTCCCGTCGTCCTGGAGCAGGTCGTCCAGCACGCGATCCCGGAGGTCTACTCCGAGGTCGTCCGCGAGAACCAGGTGCGCGTGCTCGGCCAGCCCGACATCGAGGTCACCCGCCTCGACGACAACGACACCCTCGCCTTCACCGCCGAGGTCGACGTCGCCCCCCAGGTCGAGCTCCCCTCGCTGGAGAACCTCGCCGTGTCCGTCGACGACGTCGAGGTCACCGACGAGGAGATCGACAAGCAGGTCGACGTCATGCGCGAGCGCTTCGCGATGCTCACCGGCGTCGAGCGGGCCGCGCAGGACGGCGACTTCGTCTCCATCGACCTCGAGGCGAAGCTGAACGGCGAGGTCCTCGAGGACGGCTCGACCAGCGGGATGTCCTACGAGGTCGGCACCGGCCAGCTCATGGAGGGTCTGGACGACGCCGTCCACGGCCTGTCCGCCGACGAGTCGAAGACCTTCCAGACGGCGCTGCTGTCCGGGCCCAACTCCGGCGAGATGGCCGACGTCACCGTCACCGTCCGCTCGGTCAAGACCAAGGACCTCCCCGAGCTCGACGACGAGTTCGCGCAGACGGCGAGCGAGTTCGACACCCTGGCCGAGCTGCGTGACGACGTCCGCACCCGGTTGGCCCGCACGAAGGTGCTGCAGCAGGGCGCGCAGGCCCGCGACAAGCTGGTCGAGCACCTGCTGGAGATCGTCGAGGTGCCGATCCCGGAGAACCTCGTCGAGCGCGAGATCGAGTGGCGCAACCGGGCCTTCGAGCAGGAGCTGCAGCAGGCCGGCATGGACTGGGACACGTTCCTGTCCATCTCCAACACCGAGAGCCGCGAGGCCTACGACGCCGACCAGCGGAAGAACGTCGAGGAGGCCGTGCGCACGCAGTTCATCCTCGACGCGATCGCCGACGCCCGGGAGATCACCGTCGACAACGAGGACCTGTCGGCGCAGATCATGGCCCAGGCCCAGCGCAGCCGGATGAGCCCCGAGCAGTACGCCCAGCAGCTGCAGCAGGGCGGCAACATCCCCGAGTTCGTCGCCGACGTGCGCCGCACCAAGGCGCTGGCTCAGCTGCTCGAGCAGACGACGATCACCGACGCGTCGGGCAACACCGTCGACCTCGAGGCGCTCCGCCCGAAGACGATCCAGGCGCCGGCGGCCGCGGAGTCCGAGGACAGCGCCGACAGCGCGGACTCGGCCGATTCGGCCGACAGCCCCGACGAGGCCGACGAGAAGGCCTGAGCAAGGACCCCGTCCTCCTCACCCCGCGCACGCTCGGGGTGAGCCTCGGGACGGGGCCCTGAACGACCTGCGGCGCCGTCCCACCCCCGAGCCGGGGGAGGGGCGGCGTCGTCGTCTCCGGCGGATGGCGCTGCGCCCATGGCGAACACCGGCCTGAAGGGGACTGTGTCGTCGGAGGTCCGCGTTAGGGTCGACAGGACTCAGGCGAGCGCCCCGGGGTAGCCCTTCCCCGGTGGGCCGTTCTGGCCCGCACCGCCCCCGCACCACCGCCCTACCCGTCCACCGAGACCGACTGGCAAGACAGTCCTACGGAGGTCACCGCACCCGTGAGCATTACCGACCCGAACCTCGCCGGCTCGCCGCAGATGCGCGGCGGCGGCGGAATGATGAATCTCGGAGACTCCGTCTACGAGCGGCTGCTGCGCGAGCGGATCATCTTCCTGGGCAGCCAGGTCGACGACGTCATCGCCAACCAGCTCGCTGCCCAGATGCTGCTGCTGTCCGCCGAGGACCCCAAGCGCGACATCCACCTCTACATCAACTCGCCCGGCGGCTCCGTCACGGCCGGCATGGCGATCTACGACACGATGCAGTTCATCGACTGCGACGTCGCCACCTACGGCATGGGCCTGGCCGCCTCGATGGGCCAGTTCCTGCTGACCGCCGGCACCAAGGGCAAGCGCTACGCCCTGCCGCACGCGCGGATCATGATGCACCAGCCGTCGGCCGGCGTCGGGGGCACCGCGTCCGACATCGCCATCCAGGCCGACCTGTTCCGCCGGACCAAGACCGAGCTCAACGAGCTCCAGTCGTTCCACACCGGTCAGCCGGTCGAGCAGATCGCGAAGGACTCCGACCGCGACCGGTGGTTCACCGCGCAGGAGGCCCTCGAGTACGGCTTCGTCGACCACGTGGTGAGCAAGGCGGCCATGACCGACAGCACCAACCCGGTCACGGACAACTGACGGTTCGGAGGAACTGACCAACATGAGCTTCCAGATGCCCTCCAGCCGGTACATCCTGCCCTCCTTCGTGGAGCGCACGAGCTACGGCATGAAGGAGTCCAACCCCTACAACAAGCTCTTCGAGGAACGGATCATCTTCCTCGGGGTGCAGATCGACGACGCCTCGGCCAACGACGTGATGGCCCAGCTGATCACGCTGGAGTCCGCCGACCCCGACCGCGACATCACGATCTACATCAACTCGCCCGGCGGCTCGTTCACGTCGCTCATGGCCATCTACGACACGATGATGTTCGTCCGCCCCGACATCCAGACCGTCTGCATGGGCCAGGCCGCCTCGGCTGCCGCCGTCCTGCTCGCGGCCGGCACGCCGGGCAAGCGCCTGGCGCTGCCGTACTCCCGCGTGCTCATCCACCAGCCGTCGGGTGAGTCGGGCGGGCAGGTATCCGACCTGGAGATCCACGCCGCCGAGATCCAGCGGGTGCGGGCGCAGATGGAGGAGATCCTGGCGCGTCACACCGGGCAGACCCTCGAGCAGGTCCGCACCGACATCGAGCGCGACAAGATCCTCACGGCGCAGGAGGCCAAGGCCTACGGCATCGTCGACGAGGTCATCCAGAGCCGGAAGCTCAACGCGCTGCCGGCTGTCTGATGGCGCGGGCCGAGGGCGCATTTCGCGTCCTCGGCCCGTACCGTTCGAGAGGCACAGGGAGCACACGCGACGGATGTGGTTGGACCGGTCCGACCGGGCGATTCATTGCCCCATCGGGTCGGTGGCGGCAGTTAGGGTCGGCGAGCGCCCGAACACCGGCCAGCAGCGCCGGGAGGAGAGCCTCGCGGCACGCAGCGAGGCAGTAGCCGGGGTCGGCCAGAGGATCACGCAGGTACCTGGGACCAGGACCTGGATGTCGAGGTGGAGGTCAACAGGTGGCACGTATCGGTGAGAGCGGTGACCTGCTCAAGTGCTCGTTCTGCGGTAAGAGCCAGAAGCAGGTCAAGAAGCTCATCGCGGGCCCCGGGGTCTACATCTGCGACGAGTGCATCGACCTCTGCAACGAGATCATCGAGGAAGAGCTCTCGGAGTCGTCGGACCTGAAGTTCGACGAGCTGCCCAAGCCCAAGGAGATCCACGATTTCCTGGAGCAGTACGTCATCGGCCAGGACAAGGCCAAGCGCACTCTCTCGGTGGCCGTCTACAACCACTACAAGCGCATCCAGGCCGGCGGTGAGCGAGGCTCCCGCGACGACTCGGTCGAGCTCGCGAAGTCCAACATCCTGCTGATGGGCCCGACCGGGTGCGGCAAGACCCACCTGGCCCAGACCCTCGCCCGCATGCTCAACGTGCCCTTCGCGATCGCCGACGCCACGGCACTGACCGAGGCCGGCTACGTCGGTGAGGACGTCGAGAACATCCTCCTCAAGCTGATCCAGGCCGCCGACTACGACGTCAAGCGCGCCGAGACCGGCATCATCTACATCGACGAGGTCGACAAGATCGCCCGCAAGAGCGAGAACCCGTCGATCACCCGCGACGTCTCCGGCGAGGGCGTGCAGCAGGCGCTGCTGAAGATCCTCGAGGGGACGACGGCGTCGGTGCCGCCGCAGGGTGGACGCAAGCACCCGCACCAGGAGTTCATCCAGATCGACACGACGAACGTGCTGTTCATCGTGGGTGGCGCCTTCGCCGGCCTGGAGAAGGTCATCGAGCAGCGCATCGGCAAGCAGGGCATCGGCTTCGGCGCCGAGATCCGCGGCAAGGCCGAGATCGCCGAGGCCAACGCCTTCGCCGAGGTCATGCCCGAGGACCTGCTGAAGTTCGGCATGATCCCCGAGTTCATCGGCCGGCTCCCGGTGATCACCAGCGTGCAGAAGCTCGACCGCGAGGCGCTGATCAACATCCTCACCGAGCCGAAGAACGCCCTGGTGCGCCAGTACCGCAAGCTCTTCGAGCTCGACGGCGTCGACCTGGAGTTCACCGACGACGCGCTCGAGTCGATCGCCGACCAGGCCATCCTCCGTGGCACCGGCGCCCGTGGGCTCCGCGCGATCATGGAGGAGGTGCTCCAGTCGGTCATGTACGACGTGCCCAGCCGCGAGGACGTCGCCTCCGTCGTCATCACCAAGGAGGTCGTCCTGGAGCACGTGAACCCGACGATCGTCCCGCGCAAGCCCACCCGCGAGCGCCGCGAGAAGTCCGCGTAACCCAGCCGCGTCGACGAGCCCGGTCCCTTCGTGGGGCCGGGCTCGTCGCACGTTGTGCGCTGGTCGGCAGGTCCGGGGCGGATTCCTGCCGACCAGCGCACAGCGTTGCGGCGGGAATCCACACATCTGCTCGGGGCGGACCACGGACCCCGACTGCCGGGCAGCCTTATGTCGTGGTGAGGGACCCGCGAGCGGCTGTGGGAGAGACTGGCTGGATCACGGCCGCCGAGCTGCAGCGGCAGGTGAGCCCCCGAACCATCGGGGCCTGGGTGTCCTCCGGCAAGCTGGTTCTCCTGCGTCCCGGCGTATACGCCCTCCCGTCCGCTGCGAACGGCTGGCGGGTTCGCCTGGCCGCCGCACTGACGCGCGGAGACGGTGTGGCCAGCCATGCCACCGCACTCGCCTTGTGGGAGCTGATCGAGCACCCGCCCGGTCCGGTGCACGTCACGGTTGAGCTGACGAGGAGCGCCCGCGGATCGAGGGGAGTGACCGTCCACCGCTCGGCGGGAATCGACGCCGAACGACGCCGGGTCGGGAGCCTGTCGGTCACCTCGGTGGAGCGCTCACTCGTCGACACGTGGGGTCGTCCGGCGCCGCTGCGTCGGCCTGACGTCCGGGCCGCAGTGATCACTGCGCTGCGCCGCCGCCAAGGGTCGACCCGAGAGTTGGCCGTCGAACTGGCGAGGCGGCCGCGGCTCCCGGGCCGATCAGAACTGGCGAGCCTGGTCACCCTGCTGGCCGAGGGGTGTCAGAGCGAACTGGAGATCTGGGGATGCCTGCAGGTGCTCCGGGCGCCGGGCATGCCGCCGTTCGTCCAGCAGCGGCCGATCACGGCGGCCGGGCAGCGGTTCTTCCTCGATGCCGCGTACGAGGACGTGCAGCTCGCGGTAGAGATGGACGGAGCTGCGTGGCACGGGTCGAGGTCTCAGCGGGAGCGGGACATCGAGCGCGACGCTCTCCTGGCGACTGTCGGCTGGCAGACGTTGCGCTTCGGCTTCGGCCGGCTGACCCGGGCTCCCGAGGCCTGCCGGCGGGACATCCTGGCGGCACGGGCCGCCCGCCAACGGCTGTTCACTGTGCGCTGATCGGCAGGTTTCCCGCGGATTCCTGCCGACCAGCGCACAGTGTGCAGCGGGGGCGGTTACTCCGGGACGGGGGCGAGGACGACCTGGACGGTCATGGGGCCGTCGCCTGCCGCCACGGACAGCGTCGCGATGCGGCCGGCGTCGACCAGGTCCCCGCGCGCCGCCTCGACCAGCGGCACCTGCTCGGCCGGCGCGATCACCGTCGCCGTCTCGACGTCGGCCCGCATCGACTGCTTCGCGTCGGACTTGGCCTTGCGCACGCCGGCCAGCGCCTCCGCCGCGGCCGAGACCACCGCCGGGTCGCCACCGGAAGGCAGCTCCGACGCCACCGGCCACGCAGCCCGGTGCACCGAGCCGGCCTGCCACCAGGACCAGACCTCCTCGGTGACGAACGGCAGCACCGGCGCGAACAGCCGCAGCTGCACCGACAGCGCCAGGGCCAGCGCGGCCTGGGCGGACTCCGACGCCGGGCCCGAGGCGTAGGCGCGCGACTTCACCAGCTCCACGTAGTCGTCGCAGAACGACCAGAAGAACGACTCCGCGACCTCGAGCGCCCGCGTGTAGTTGAACGCCTCGAACGCCGCCGTCGCCTCGTCGACGACACCCGCCAGCCCGGCCAGCAGGCCGCGGTCGATCGGCTCGGTGATGCGGTCGGCGGCCGAGGCGAGGTCGACGTCGACCGCACCCAGCCCCAGCACGAACTTGCCGACGTTGAGGATCTTCATCGCCAGCCGCCGGCCGACCTTCATCTGCGTCTCGTCGAACGGCGAGTCCGCACCCGGGCGGGCGCCGGCGGCCCGCCAGCGGACGGCGTCGGTGCCGTAGCGCTCCAGGACGTCGATCGGCGTCGTGGCGTTGCCCTTCGACTTCGACATCTTCTTGCGGTCGGGGTCGACGACGAAGCCCGAGATCGTCGCGTGCGACCACGGCACGGTGTCGTGCTCGAAGTGCGCGCGGACCACGGTCGAGAACAGCCAGGTGCGGATGATGTCGTGCGCCTGCGGCCGCTGGTCCATCGGGAAGACGTGCGCGAACAGCTCCGGGTCGGTGTCCCAGCCCGAGGCGACCTGCGGCGACAGGGACGACGTCGCCCAGGTGTCCATGACGTCGGGGTCGGCCATGAACCCGCCGGGCTTGCCGCGCTGCTCCTCGGTGAAGCCCTCGGGCACGTCGGACGACGGGTCGACCGGCAGCGCCGACTCGGGCGCCAGGATCGGGTCGGAGAAGTCCGGCTCGCCCTCGGTGTCCAGGCGATACCAGACCGGGAACGGGACGCCGAAGAACCGCTGGCGGCTGATCAGCCAGTCGCCGTTGAGGCCCTCCACCCAGTTCTCGTAGCGGTGCCGCATGTGGTCGGGCACCCACTGGATCTCCCGGCCGCGCGCGATCAGCGCATCCCGCAGATCGGCGTCCCGGCCGCCGTTGCGGATGTACCACTGCCGCGTCGTGACGATCTCGAGCGGGCGCTCGCCCTTCTCGAAGAACTTCACCGGGTGCGTGATCGGCCGCGGCTCGCCGTCCAGGTCGCCCGACTCGCGGAGCAGCTCCACGACGCGGGCCTGCGCGCTGAACACCGTCTTGCCGGCCAGCTCGTCGTACGGCTTCGCGGGCACGCCGGGCGGCGGGTCGGCGAGGATGCGGCCGTCCCAGCCGACGATCGGGCGGGTGGGCAGCTGCAGCTCCCGCCACCAGGTGACGTCGTTGAGGTCGCCGAACGTGCAGATCATCGCGATGCCCGAGCCCTTGTCGGGCTCGGCGAGGCGGTGCGCCACGACGGGCACGTCGACGCCGAACAGCGGCGTCCGCACCGTCGTGCCGAACAGGCCCTGGTACCGCTCGTCGTCGGGGTGGGCGACCAGCGCGACGCAGGCCGGCAGCAGCTCCGGCCGGGTGGTCTCGATGAAGACCGGGCCGTGCGGGGCGTGGAACGCGATGCGGTGGTAGGCGCCGGGACGCTCCCGGTCCTCGAGCTCGGCCTGGGCGACCGCCGTGCGGAAGGTGACGTCCCAGAGGGTCGGCGCCTCCTGCGCGTAGGCCTCACCGCGCGCCAGGTTGTGCAGGAACATCCGCTGGGCGGTAGCGCGGGAGCTCTCCGAGATCGTCCGGTAGACGTTCGACCAGTCCACCGACAGCCCGACGCGGCGCCAGAGCTTCTCGAACTCCGCCTCGTCGGCCTCGGTCAGTGCCATGCACAGCTCGACGAAGTTGCGCCGCGAGATCGGGTGCTGGTCCTTGCCGGGCTTCTCCGGCGGCTCGAACGACGGGTCGTAGTGCAGCGAGGGGTCGCAGCGCACGCCGTAGTAGTTCTGCACCCGGCGCTCGGTGGGCAGGCCGTTGTCGTCCCAGCCCATCGGGTAGTAGACGTGGCGGCCGCGCATCCGCTGGTAGCGGGCGACGAAGTCGGTGTGCGAGTAGCTGAAGACGTGCCCCACGTGCAGGGAGCCGCTGGCCGTCGGCGGGGGAGTGTCGATCGAGTAGATCTGGTCGCGGGGCGCCTTCAGCGCGGCGTCGCGGTCGAAGGCGTAGGTGTCCTCGGCCGCCCAGCGCTCGATCCACTTCTGCTCGAGCCCGTCCAGCGTGGGCTTCTCGGGTACGCCGACGGTCGCAGCCGGGGCAGACGTGTCCGGGGTCGCGATGTCGGGAACCATGTGCCCCAGTCTATGAACTGGCGGGCTGGCATCCTGAGCAGGATGAGCAGCAGCAGCACCGGTGATCTGGCCCGGGTGGAGAAGGAGCTGCTCGCCCGCTGGCCGGAGAGCCGGCTCGAGCCCTCGCTGACCCGCATCCACGCCCTGGTGGACTTCCTGGGTTCCCCGCATCGCGCGATGCCCGTCGTCCAGGTCGCCGGCACCAACGGCAAGACGACGACGGCGCGGATGGTCGACGAGCTGCTCCGCGGGTTCGGGCTGCGCGTGGGTCGGTTCACCAGCCCGCACCTGGAGTCGATCCGGGAGCGGATCGTGCTCGACGGCGAGCCGGTCAGCGCCGAGCGCTTCGTCGAGACCTACGACGACATCGCCCCGTACGTGCAGATGGTCGACGCCGGCAGTGACGTCCCGATGAGCTTCTTCGAGGTCATGGTCGGCATCGCGTACGCGCTGTTCGCCGACGCGCCGGTCGACGTCGCCGTCATCGAGGTCGGCATGGGCGGCACGTGGGACGCGACCACCGTGGCCGACGCGCGGGTCGCCGTCGTCACCCCGGTGGCGCTGGACCACGCCGAGTACCTCGGTCCGGACGTCGGCACGATCGCCGGCGAGAAGGCCGGGATCATCAAGGCCGACTCCATCGCCGTCCTCGCCCACCAGGAGCCCGCCGCGCTGGACTCCCTGGTGCGCCGGGCCGTCGAGGTGGAGGCCGTGGTGGCCCGGGAGGGCACCGAGTTCGGGGTGCTCGAGCGGCGGGTCGCCGTCGGCGGGCAGCAGGTGCGGCTGCAGGGCCTCGGCGGGGAGTACGAGGAGGTCTTCCTGCCGCTGTTCGGGGCCCACCAGGCGCAGAACGCCGTCCTGGCGCTGGCCGCCGTCGAGGCGTTCCTGGGCGCGGGTGCCGCGACCGGGCCGATCGAGCAGGAGACCGTCCGGGCGGCGTTCGCCGCCGTCCGGTCCCCGGGCCGGCTGGAGCGGGTGCGCACCAGCCCGACCGTTCTCGTCGACGCCGCGCACAACCCGGCCGGGATGACGGCGACCGTCGAGGCGATCCGGGAGTCCTTCGACTTCACCCGGCTGGTCGGCGTCGTCGGCTGCGTGCGCGGCAAGGACGTGCACGGCATGCTCGCGGCCCTGGAGGACGTCTGCGCCGAGCTCGTCGTCACCCAGAACAGCTCGCCGCGGGCGATGCCGGCCGACGAGCTCGGCGCCCTGGCGGTGGACGTCTTCGGCGCCGACCGGGTGAGCGTCTCCCCGCGGCTGGCCGAGGCGCTGAGCGAGGCCATGGAGCTGGCCGAGGCCGGGCCGGACGACGCGCTCGGGGGCGCCGGCGTGCTGGTGACCGGCAGCGTGATCACGGCGGGGGAGGCCCGCACGCTCATGGGCGGACGGTCGGCATGACCGCACCCGACCCGGTCCGGGCCGCGCGGGCGCTCGGAGGGGCCGCGGCCGCGATCCTGATGATCGAGGGCATCGCGGTCCTGTTCGTCCCCCGCGGCATCGCGCAGAGCGACGGGGGGCTGGGTGGCGGCCGACTGGCGTACCTCCTGGTTCTCGCGTTGGTGTTCATCCTCGCGGCGGGGCTGCAGCGCCGGCCGTGGGGCCTGTACGTGGGCACCGCCCTCCAGGTGCCGCTGCTGCTGACCGGGCTGCTCAACAACGTGATGTGGTTCCTGGGCGGCGCCTTCGTGCTGATCTGGCTCTACCTGCTGCAGGTGCGCAAGGAGCTCATCGGCTCGCCCTTCGGGCCGGCGCGGGCCCCCGAGCACGACGACGGCGGGAGCACGGGAACGACCACCCCGTAGGCTGCCGCCCCGTGACCGAACGCACTCTCGTCCTCGTCAAGCCCGACGGCGTCGCCCGTGGCCTCGTCGGCGA
This sequence comes from Blastococcus jejuensis, assembly GCF_039534705.1. Lineage (NCBI taxonomy): Bacteria > Bacillati > Actinomycetota > Actinomycetes > Geodermatophilales > Geodermatophilaceae > Blastococcus > Blastococcus jejuensis. Next base: position 94,170 of record NZ_BAAAVV010000003.1, on the reverse strand, counting down.
GGTGATCACCCGTCTCGAGCGCAAGGGCCTGCGCCTGGTCGCCGCCGAGCTGCGGACCCTCGACCGGGACACCGCCGAGACCCACTACGCCGAGCACCGCGAGCGCCCGTTCTTCGGCTCGCTGGTCGAGTTCATCACCGGCGGCCCGCTGATGGCCCTCGTCGTCGAGGGCCCGCGGGCGATCGAGGCGTTCCGCGCGCTGGCCGGCGCCACCGACCCGGTGAAGGCCGCCCCCGGGACCATCCGCGGCGACTTCGCCCTCGAGGTGCAGAACAACATCGTGCACGGCTCCGACTCGCCCGAGTCCGCCGAGCGCGAGGTCAAGCTCTTCTTCCCCGACCTGGGCTGAGCAACCCCGCCAGATCTGCACACTGGCCCGTTTCAGGCCGCTGAAGTGGGCCAGTGTGCAGATCTCGCCGCGCAGGGGGCGGGCGGAAGGGCGGCGGCTACCCTGGGGGCGTCATGACTGGTGCCTCTCTCTACCCCCGCCTCGAACCGCTGCTGGCACAGATCCAGAAGCCGATCCAGTACGTCGGCGGTGAGCTCAACGCCCAGGTCAAGCCGTGGGACGACGCCGCGGTGCACTGGGCGCTGATGTATCCCGACGCCTACGAGGTGGGGCTGCCCAACCAGGGCCTGATGATCCTGTACGAGGTGCTCAACGAGCGCCCCGACGCCCTGGCCGAGCGCAGCTACGCCGTCTGGCCCGACCTCGCCGCCCTGATGCGGCAGACCGGCGTCCCGCAGTTCACCGTCGACGGCCACCGCGCCGTGCGCGAGTTCGACCTGCTCGGCGTCAGCTTCGCCACCGAGCTGGGCTACACGAACCTGCTCGAGGCGCTCGACCTCGCCGGCGTCCCGATCCTCGCGAAGGACCGCGACGAGACCCACCCGGTCGTCGTCGCCGGTGGGCACGCCGCGTTCAACCCGGAGCCGGTCAGCGACTTCGTCGACGCCGCCGTCCTGGGCGACGGGGAGCAGGCGGTCGGCGACATCACCGACGTCGTCAAGGCGTGGAAGGCGCAGGGCCGCCCCGGCGGCCGCGAGGAGCTGCTGGCCCGCCTGGCGCGCGTCGACGGCGTCTACGTGCCGCGCTTCTACGCGGTGAGCTACGGCCCGGACGGCGCGATCGCCGCCGTCACCCGCACCCGCGACGACGTGCCGGCCAGGATCGGCAAGCGCACCGTCATGGACCTCGACGAGTGGCCCTACCCGAAGACGCCGTTGGTTCCGCTGGCCGAATCGGTGCACGAGCGGATGAGCGTCGAGATCTTCCGCGGCTGCACCCGCGGCTGCCGCTTCTGCCAGGCCGGGATGATCACCCGCCCGGTGCGGGAGCGGACGATCACCGGCATCGGCTCGATGGTCGACCAGGGGCTCAAGGCCACCGGCTACGAGGAGGTCGGACTGCTGAGCCTGTCCAGCGCCGACCACTCCGAGATCGGCCAGCTGGCCAAGGAGCTCGCCGACCGCTACGAGGGCACCAACACCAGCCTCAGCCTGCCCAGCACCCGCGTCGACGCCTTCAACGTCACCCTCGCCAACGAGCTGTCGCGCAACGGCCGGCGCTCCGGGCTGACCTTCGCCCCCGAGGGCGGCAGCGAGCGCATCCGCCGGGTCATCAACAAGACGGTGTCCAAGGAGGACCTCGTCCGCACGGTGACGACGGCGTACGCCAACGGCTGGCGCCAGGTGAAGCTCTACTTCATGTGCGGGCTGCCCACCGAGACCGACGAGGACGTGCTGGAGATCGCCGACCTCGCCGTCGAGGTGATCAAGGCCGGCCGGGAGGCCAGCGGGCAGAAGGACATCCGCTGCACCGTGAGCATCGGCGGGTTCGTGCCCAAGCCGCACACCCCGTTCCAGTGGGCGAGCCAGGCCAGCGCCGACACCATCGACCACCGGCTGCGCGTGCTGCGCCAGAAGATCAACGAGGACCGCCGCATCGGCCGCTCCATCGGCCTGCGCTACCACGACGGCAAGCCCGGCGTGATCGAAGGCCTGCTCTCCCGCGGCGACCGCCGGGTCGGCCGGGTCATCGAGCGGGTCTGGCGCGACGGCGGCAAGTTCGACGGCTGGAGCGAGCACTTCTCCTTCGACCGCTGGACGACGGCGGCGGAGGAGGAGCTCGCGCCCTTCGGCGTCGACCTCGACTGGTTCACCACCCGCGAGCGCACCGAGCACGAGATCCTGCCCTGGGACCACCTGGACGCCGGGCTGGACAAGGAGTGGCTCTGGGAGGACTGGCAGGAGGCGCTGTCCGAGGAGGAGGTCGCCGACTGCCGGTGGACCCCCTGCTACGACTGCGGGGTCTGCCCGACCATGGGCACCGAGATCCAGATCGGGCCGACGGGGCGCAGCCTGCTGCCGCTGACCGTCGTCTGATGGCGCGCCAGCCCGACGGGCCCCCGCCGCCGCCGACGGTCCAGAAGCTGCGGATCCGCTACGCCAAGCGCGGGCGGCTGCGCTTCGCCTCCCACCGCGACCTCGCCCGCACGCTCGAGCGCGCCCTGCGGCGGGCGAACGTGCCGATGGCGTTCTCGGCCGGCTTCAGCCCGCACCCGAAGATCAGCTACCTCGGCGCCGCCCCGACCGGTGCGGCCAGCGAGGCCGAGTACCTCGAGATCGGCGTCGCCATCCGGTGCGACCCCGACGCGCTGCGCGAGGCCCTGGACGCCGCGCTGCCCGACGACGTCGCCGTCCTGGAGGTCGTCGAGGCGGCCGAGGGGACCGGGTCGCTGGCCGACCGGATCGACACCTCGGTCTGGCGGGTGGAGCTGCCCGGGCTGACCCTCGCCGAGCTCGCACCCGCAGTCGAGAAGTTCCTCGCCAGCGAGGTCGTCACGGTCGCGAAGCGGACGAAGAACGGGCTCCGGGACGTCGACGCGCGCGCGGCCGTGACCAGCGCGTCCGCGGGCGAGGGGGCAGGTTGTGCCATACTGCACGTGGTCGTCCGGCAGGTGACGCCCGCTGTACGACCTGACGACGTGTTGGCCGGCCTGGCTGCCGTCGCCGACCTGCGCCCGCCGTTGCCCCCCAGGGCCGTGCGTGAGGCGCAGGGCCGGCTCGACGACACCGGAACCGTGGCCGATCCGCTCGGTCCTGACCGTGTGGCGCGCACCCGCTGCCAGGGGGCGCACGCTCCGATCTGACCGGTGGATTCCCCGGGGGCCCGCGCGCTGTCGAGCGCCACGACTGCCAGACGTGACGCGCACCCGAAGACCGCACCGCCGAAGACCTGATCCACCGCTCCACACCGTGCCCAGCACCATCGGGCACGGGCACCACCAGCAGTCCGGCTCCCGGACGCGGCAACCGTCGCCCGGAGGCCGATCACAGACTTTCGCAGGACGAGCCAATCCGCCGTACCCCGCGCGGCGGCCCGTCCCGCCCAACCCGCGTTCCTGCGCGGCCGCCAGTCCCGTCCGGGATCGGCGCCCGGGAACGCTCTACAGGAGGCGAGCCCTCGTGGCCGACAACGACAACGACAACGACACCACCAGCACCGACGAGACGGCCGGCATCCCGCCGGAGGCGGCCGAGGACACCCCGACCGCCGCGACGCCTGACGTCACGGAGACGGCCGAGGCGGACACCGACGCCGAGGACGAGACCGAGGCCGCCGACGCGGCCGAGGAGCCCGTCGCGGAGCCCGAGCCGGAGCACGAGCCCGAGCCGGAACTGCCGCGGTTCGCGACCGCGTTCAGCTCGCCCGAGCCGACCGCCGTCGTCGCCCGCCCCCGGCGCCGCGCCACCCGGCCGGCGCTGTCGGCCGACCCGCTCGACGTCGACGCCGCACCCACGACGCCGGTGGCGCCCGCCCCGGCGTTCGTCAGCTTCGTCGCGCCGGCTGCCGACGTCCCGCCGCCCCCGCGCCGCCGCAGCCGTCGCGCCGCCGAGGCCCCGGAAGAGGTCGAGGACGTCGCCGAGGACACCGGCGAGCTCGACGAGACCGACGAGACGCCCCGCTCCCGCCGCAGCCGCTCGCGCGGTCGGCGCCCGGCGGCCGACCGGACGGACGTCGAGGAGACCGACACCGAGGCCGAGGCCGAGGACACCGGCGAGGAGGCCGAGGACCGCGACGAGGGCTCCTCGGGCAGCCGCCGGCGTCGCCGGGGCCGTCGCGGCCGCGGCCGCGGCCGCAGCGGCGAGGACTCCGCCGAGGGTGACGACGAGAGCGGCGAGGACGCCGACGACACGTCCGACGAGAACGAGACCGAGGACACCGACGGCGAGGACACCGGCGAGGAGTCCGACACCGACGAGGCCGAGGGCGGTTCGACCACCCGCCGCCGGCGGCGTCGCCGCCGCCGCGGTGGCAGTGGCGGGGAGGACCGCAGCGAGGACACCGACGACGACGACCGTCCCGAGCGGGCCGGGCGCAACGGCCGGACCACCAGCGACGACGACGTCCGCGGGGTGGCCGGGTCGACGCGCCTCGAGGCCAAGCGCCAGCGCCGCCGCGACGGCCGGGACACCGGACGCCGCCGCGCGCCGATCCTGACCGAGGCCGAGTTCCTCGCCCGCCGCGAGGCCGTCGACCGCAAGATGGTCATCCGCCAGCGCGGCGAGCGCACGCAGATCGCCGTGCTCGAGGACGAGGTCCTCGTCGAGCACTACGTGACGCAGGCGCAGGCCACGAGCTTCGCCGGCAACGTCTACCTCGGCCGCGTGCAGAACGTGCTGCCCAGCATGGAGGCCGCGTTCGTCGACATCGGCAAGGGACGCAACGCCGTCCTCTACGCCGGCGAGGTCAACTGGGACGCCGCGGGCCTCTCGGGCAAGCAGCGCTCCATCGAGACCGCGATGAAGTCCGGCGACAAGGTGCTGGTGCAGGTCACCAAGGACCCGATCGGCCACAAGGGCGCCCGGCTGACCCAGCAGATCAACCTGCCCGGCCGGTTCCTGGTGTTCGTGCCCGGCGGCTCGATGACCGGCATCAGCCGCAAGCTGCCCGACACCGAGCGGCAGCGGCTCAAGGACATCCTCAAGAAGATCGTCCCCGAGGACGCCGGCGTGATCATCCGGACCGCCGCGGAGGGCGCCTCGGAGGAGGAGCTCACCCGCGACGTCAACCGGCTGACCGCGCAGTGGGACGTCATCTCGAAGAAGGCGGAGTCGACCAACAATGCGCCGACGCTGCTCTACGGCGAGCCGGACCTCGCGATCCGGGTCATCCGCGACGTCTTCAACGAGGACTTCAAGGAGCTCGTCGTCCAGGGCGACGACGCGTGGGACACCGTCGAGGCCTACGTCGGGCACGTCTCCCCGGAGCTGACCGGCCGGCTGACCCGGTTCACCGGCGAGGGCGACGTCTTCCGCGACCTGCGCATCGACGAGCAGCTGGCCAAGGCGCTCGACCGCAAGGTCTGGCTGCCCTCGGGTGGCTCGCTGGTGATCGACCGCACCGAGGCGATGACCGTCGTCGACGTCAACACGGGCAAGTTCACCGGCTCGGGCGGCAACCTGGAGCAGACCGTCACGCGCAACAACATGGAGGCCGCGGAGGAGATCGTCCGCCAGCTCCGGTTGCGCGACATCGGCGGCATCATCGTCATCGACTTCATCGACATGGTGCTCGAGAGCAACCGCGACCTCGTGCTGCGGCGGCTCACCGAGTGCCTGGGCCGCGACCGCACCAAGCACCAGGTCGCCGAGGTCACCTCGCTGGGCCTGGTGCAGATGACCCGCAAGCGTGTCGGCCAGGGCCTCCTGGAGGTCTTCTCCGAGCCCTGCGACCACTGCCGTGGCCGGGGGATCCTCGTGCACACCGACCCGGTCGACGAGAAGCGCCGCAGCGGCGCCGGGACCACCCCCACCGGGAGCGGGAACGCCGGCGGTGGCCGCCGGGACCGCAACGGCGCGAAGGACACCCCCAAGGACACCCCCAAGGACGGCGGGACCGCCCAGGAGACCGCCCCCGAGGCCCCGAGTCCCGAGATCGAGTCACCGGACGGCGAGGCGGCCGAGGGTGGCCGGGGCCGGCGCAGCCGTGGTCGGCGCGGTCGCGGCCAGGCCGGCGCGGAGACCGCAGCCGAGGACGCCGCCGTCCTGACCGCGGCGCGGGGCGCCGACGCCGAGGCGGAGGAGCGGACCGAGCCGGAGCAGCCGGCCCCGGTGCCGGCCGCCGAGCCGGTGGCCGAGGCGATCGAGCCGACGGAGGAGCGGGCCCGCGTCGACGAGTCGCCGGCCGAGCCCGCCGCCGTCGCGGAGCCCGCGCCGGACGGGGACGGCGGCGCTCCCGCCGGCCGGCCCCGCCGCCGCCGGGCCGCGAGCCGCCCGGCAGGCCCGCCCGTCTGAACCGAGCGAGCGTCGGCCCGCCCTCGTCGAGGGTGATCCTCGCGCTCCGGGGGTTCTGCAGAACCCCCGGAGCGCGAAGAACACCCCGAGAGCCGGGCCGGGGCGGGGTCGGCGGAACGTGACGAAGGCCCGACCGGGCCGTGTCGACCGCCCGCGGACGGCTCGGGTACGCTGGTCTGGTTGCACCGCCACGGCGCGGGCACCGCATGGTGCCGCCCGGAAGGCGTCCGCAGCCCGTCCAGCACCCGGCGCCCGAACCGGTCGTGCGCGCCGGACGAGAAGCTGGACATGAACGAAGCGATCGAGGAGTCAGTGGTGTACGCAGTGGTGAAGGCCGGTGGCAGCCAGCACAAGGTGGCCGTGGGCGACACGTTCACGATCAACCGTCTGGCGGGTGCGGCCGGCGACAAGGTGGCCCTGCCGGCCATCCTGCTGGTCGACGGCGACACCGTCACCAGCGACGCCGCCGCGCTGGCCAAGGTCACCGTGACCGGCGAGATCGTCGAGCACGGCAAGGGTCCGAAGATCCACATCCACAAGTTCAAGAACAAGACCGGCTACCACAAGCGGCAGGGGCACCGTCAGCCCCTGACCAGCGTCGTGGTCCGCGACATCTCGAAGGGCTGACGCCGACATGGCACACAAGAAGGGCGCCTCGTCCTCCCGCAACGGCCGCGACTCGAACGCGCAGCGCCTCGGCGTCAAGCGCTTCGGCGGCCAGGTCGTGAAGGCCGGCGAGATCATCGTCCGTCAGCGCGGCACGCACTTCCACCCGGGTCTGGGTGTCGGCCGGGGCAGCGACGACACGCTGTTCGCGCTCGACGCCGGCGCGGTCACCTTCGGCACGCGGCGGGGACGCAAGACCGTCTCCATCACCGCCGTCGAGTGAAAGGACCCCGTCCTGCCCACCCTTCGCAAGCTCAGGGCGGGGCCCGGGACGGGGCCATGACAATCTTGTCGACACGAGCGCACGGGCCGGCCTGCCCGTGCGCTCGCGGCGTCTGATCGGTAGGTAGAAGAACATGGCGGCCTTCGTCGACCGGGTGGTCGTGCACGTGGCCGCGGGCAACGGCGGGCACGGCGTCTCCTCGGTGCACCGCGAGAAGTACAGGCCGCTCGGCGGCCCCGACGGTGGCAACGGCGGCGACGGCGGCGACGTCGTCCTCGAGGTCGACCCCAACGTGCACACGCTGCTCGACTTCCACCACCACCCGCACCGGAAGGCCGGCAACGGCAAGCCCGGCGAGGGCAGCAACCGGCACGGTGCCCGCGGTGAGGACATGGTCCTGCGCGTGCCGGCCGGCACGGTCGTCAGCACGCCCGACGGCCGCGTCATCGCCGACCTGGTGGGCGCCGGCACCCGCGTCGTCCTCGCGTCGGGCGGCAAGGGCGGGCTGGGCAACGCGGCGCTGGCCAATACCCGGCGCAAGGCCCCCGGCTTCGCCCTGCTGGGCGAGCCCGGCGAGGGGTTCGACGCGGTCATCGAGCTCAAGAGCATCGCCGACGTCGGCCTGGTCGGGTTCCCCTCGGCGGGCAAGTCGTCGCTGATCGCGGCGATGTCGTCGGCCCGCCCGAAGATCGCCGACTACCCGTTCACCACGCTGGTGCCCAACCTCGGCGTGATCCGCTCCGGTGACACCGTCTACACGATGGCCGACGTCCCCGGCCTGATCCCGGGTGCGTCGACCGGCAAGGGCCTGGGGGTCCAGTTCCTCCGCCACGTCGAGCGTTGCGCCGTCCTGGTGCACGTCGTCGACATGGCGACGATGGAGCCCGGCCGCGACCCCGAGAGCGACATCGAGGCCCTCGAGCACGAGCTGCGGGAGTACGACGAGGAGCTCGACCTCGTCGGTCGCCTGCGCATCGCCGTCCTCAACAAGATCGACGTGCCCGACGCCCGGGAGCTGGTCGACCTCGTGCGGGCCACGCTGGAGAAGCGCGGTCTGGAGGTCTTCCCGATCAGTGCGGCGACGGGGGAGGGGCTGCGCGAGCTCGGCTTCGCGCTGGCCCGCGCCGTCGAGGAACACCGCGCGAGCCTGCCGCCGATGGAGCCCGCCCGCGTCACGGTCACCCCCAAGGCCGTCGACGACACCGGCTTCACCGTGGAGCCCGACGGCGACGGCGGCTTCGTCGTGCGCGGCGTCCGCGTCGAGCGCTGGGTGCGGCAGACCGACTTCACCAACGACGAGGCCGTCGGCTTCCTGGCCGACCGGCTCAACCGCCTCGGGGTCGAGGAGCAGCTGGCCAAGGCCGGCGCCCACGAGGGCGACGCGGTCACGATCGGTGAGGTCACCTTCGACTGGGTGCCGACCCTCCCGGCCGGGACGCTCACGATCGAGGAGTCCGCGGGTCTCGGCGGCCGCGGCACCGACAGCCGGATCGACGCGCCGCACCGGGTGCGCGCGCAGGAGCGGCTGGCCGCCAAGAAGCTGCGGCGGACGCCCTACGAGCTCAGCGAGCCGGGGTGGACCGAGGACGACCTCCCGGAGGACGCGCAGTGACCGCCGCCCGGCCCGAGATCGCCGGCGCCCGTCGCGTCGTGGTCAAGGTCGGGTCGTCGTCGCTGACCACGCTGCCCGGCGGCCTGGACGCCGAGCGGCTCGAGGCGCTGGTCGACGTCCTCGGCGCGGTGCGCGCGGCCGGCCGGGAGGCCGTCCTGGTCTCCTCCGGCGCGATCGCCGCCGGCCTGGCGCCGTTGCAGCTGACCGGACGCCCGCGCGACCTGGCCACCGCGCAGGCGGCGGCCAGCGTCGGGCAGTTGCGGCTCGTGCAGACCTACGCCGACGCGTTCGCCAAGCACGGCATCACCGTTGGGCAGGTGCTGCTCACCGCTGACGACCTGACCCGCCGCAGCCACTACCGCAACGCCCGCCAGACCGTGGAGCGGCTGCTGGCGCTCGGGGTGCTGCCGATCGTCAACGAGAACGACACCGTCGCCACCGACGAGATCCGCTTCGGCGACAACGACCGGCTGGCGGCGCTCGTGGCCCACGTGGCCCGCGCCGAGGCGCTGGTGCTGCTGTCCGACGTCGACGGCGTGTACGACGGCGATCCGCGGTCCGGGCCGGCCCAGCTGGTCGACACCGTCCACGGTGAGGCCGACCTGGCCCACGTGACCCTCGGCTCGGCCAGCCGCAACGGCGTGGGCACCGGCGGGATGGCGACCAAGGTCGAGGCCGCGTTCATCGCCGCGCACGCCGGCGTCCCCGTCGTCGTCACCTCCACCGCCCAGGCCGCGGCCGCGCTGGCCGGTGAGCAGGTCGGCACGCTGTTCACGCCGCTGGGCCGCCGGCCCAGCGCCCGGCAGTTCTGGCTGCGGTACGCCAGCCGCCCGCGGGGCCGGCTGCTGATCGACGACGGCGCCGTGCGGGCGCTGCGGGAGCGGTCGGCGTCGCTGCTGGCCGCCGGCATCACCGGGCTGGCCGGCGACTTCCTGGCCGACGACCCGGTGGAGCTGGTCGGGCCCGACGGCGTGGTCGTCGCCCGGGGCCTGGTCGCCTACGACGCCCGTGAGATGCCCGCGCTGCTCGGCCGCAAGACCGGCGACCTGCCGCCCGAGTACCGCCGCGAGGTCGTCCACCGCGACGAGATGGTGCTGGTCGGACGCCGATCACGGCCTTGAGAGACTGTCTCCCGTGACGATCCGCCCCATCCGCGAGGTCGGCGATCCGGTGCTGCGCACCCCCGCCGACCCGGTCGCCTCCTTCGACCGCGAGCTCGCCGCCCTGATCCGCGACCTGGTCGAGACCGTGGACAACCCCGGGCGGGCCGGGCTGGCGGCACCGCAGATCGGCGTCGGGTTGCGCGCGTTCTCCTACAACATCGACGGGGTCATCGGGCACATGGTGAACCCGACGATCGTGGAGCTGTCGGAGGAGACGCAGGACGGCGACGAGGGCTGCCTCTCGGTGCCGGGGATCTGGGCGCCGACGGTGCGGGCGTTGCACGCCGCCGTCGAGGGCTTCGACGTCCACGGCAAGCCGCTGCGGCTGGAGGGCACCGGGCTCATGGCCCGCGCGCTGCAGCACGAGGTCGACCACCTCGACGGCAAGCTCTTCCTCGACCGGCTGACCGGTGAGGCCCGCAAGACCGCCCTCCGGGCGCTGCGGGCCCGCTGACGCCCCCGCGTACCCTCTGGGGTGATGTCCACTATCACGCCGCGGCGCGCCCTGCTCCTCGAGAACATCCACCCGACGGCGGCCGAGTCGCTCACCGCGGCCGGTTTCGAGGTTGAGCGGGTCGACCGCGCCCTCGAGGGTGACGAGCTGCTCAAGCGGCTCGACGGCGTCCAGGTGCTCGGCATCCGGTCCGGCACCCAGGTGCGTGCCGACGTCTTCGAGCACGCGGACGCGCTCCGGGCGGTCGGTGCCTTCTGCATCGGCACCAACCAGATCGACCTGCGGACGGCGACCGCGCACGGGATCGCCGTGTTCAACGCGCCGTTCTCCAACACCCGCAGCGTGGTGGAGCTGGCGATCGCCGAGATCATCTCGCTGACCCGGCGCATGACCGTGCACAACGAGAACATGCACGCCGGCCACTGGGTGAAGTCGGCCAAGGGCAGCCACGAGCTGCGCGGCCGCAGCCTCGGGATCATCGGCTACGGCAACATCGGCAGCCAGCTCTCGGTGCTCGCCGAGGCCATGGGCATGCGGGTGTTCTTCTTCGACACCGCCGACAAGCTCGCGCTGGGCAACGCGCAGCGCAGCAGCACCCTTGACGAGCTGCTGGGCGCCTCCGACGTCGTGACGCTGCACGTCGACGGCCGGCCGGGCAACTCCGGGCTGTTCGGCGAGGAGCTGTTCTCCCGGATGCGCCCCGGGTCGATCTTCCTGAACCTCTCGCGCGGTTTCGTCGTCGACCAGGCCGCGCTGCGCCGGCACATCGACAGCGGGCACATCTCCGGCGCGGCGATCGACGTGTTCCCCTCGGAGCCGGCCGGCGCCGGCGACCCGTTCGTGTCCGACCTGCGCGGGCTGAAGAACGTGATCCTCACCCCGCACATCGCCGGTTCCACCGAGGAGGCGCAACAGGACATCGGCACGTTCGTCGCCGGCAAGCTCATCGCCTACATGCAGGCGGGCACGACCGCGCTGAGCGTGAACCTGCCCTCGGTCCAGATGCCCCGCCAGCCCGGGTCGTCGCGGCTGCTGGTGCTGCACCGCAACCAGCCCGGTGTGCTCGCGCGGATCGACGGCCTGCTCGCCGAGCACGGCCTCAACATCGAGCAGCAGGTGCTGTCGACGACCGGCGCGGTCGGGTTCGCGGTGACCGACGTCCCCGGCGCCGTCCCGACCGAGGTGGTCGAGGAGCTGCGGCAGATGCCCGAGGTCATCCGGGCGCACGCCCTCCTGCCGTAAGGGCGACCGCCCGTCCAGCCCCGGGCCGCCGTTCCCGGTCGGCCGGGTCCTGCCGCCGTTCCCTGTCGGCCGGGTCCTGCCGCCGTTCCCTGTCGGCCGGGTCCTGCCGCCGTTCCCTGTCGGCCGGGTCCTGCCGCGTACCCTCGCTACGTGCCCGACGCCGCCGACCTGCCGCTGATCGGGGCCGCCGCGCTGCGCGCGCGAGCCGCGGCCCGGGTTCTGCGAACCCTTCCGACCGACACGAAGAACGCCGCCCTCGCGGCGATGGCCGACGCGCTGGTCGAGCGGACCGACGAGGTGCTCGCCGCCAACGCCGCCGACGTCGAGGCGGCCGCCGCCGACGGCACGCCCGAGGCGATCCTCGACCGGCTCCGCCTGGACGCCGACCGGGTGGCCGACGTCGCGGCCGCGCTGCGCGAACTCGTCGCGCTGCCCGACCCCGTGGGCGACGTCGTCCGCGGCTCGACGCTGCCCAACGGTCTGCAGCTGCGCGAGGTGCGGGTGCCGCTCGGCGTGGTCGGCATCGTCTACGAGGCCCGGCCCAACGTGACCGTCGACGCCGCCGGCCTGTGCCTCAAGAGCGGCAACGCCGCCCTGCTGCGCGGCTCGGCGTCGGCGTTCCGCACCAACACCGCGCTGGTCGCCGTCCTCACCGAGACCGCCGCGAAGGCCGGGCTGCCCGAGGGGTCGGTCGAGCTGCTCCCGGCCGACCGTGCCTCGGTCGGGGAGCTGCTCTCCGCGCGCGGGTTCGTCGACGTCGTCATCCCGCGGGGCGGGGCGTCGCTGATCGAGCGCGTCGTGCGCGAGTCCACGGTGCCGGTGATCGAGACCGGGGTCGGCAACTGCCACGTCTACGTCGACGCGTCGGCCGACCCGGCGATGGCCGAGGCGATCGTGCTCAACGCCAAGACCCACCGGGTGAGCGTGTGCAACGCGGCCGAGACGCTGCTCGTGCACCGCGACGTGCCGTTCCTGCCCCGCCTGCTGTCGGCGCTGGCTGAGGCCGGCGTGACGCTGCACGGTGACGAGACCGCGCGCGCCGCGCACTCCGCCGTCGTCCCCGCAACCGACCAGGACTGGGCGACCGAGTACCTGTCGATGGACATGGCCGTGCGCGTGGTCGACGACCTCCCGCAGGCGCTGGAGCACATCGCCCGCTGGGGGACCGGCCACAGCGAGGCGATCGTCGCGGACTCCGCGCGGGCCATCGCCGAGTTCACCGCCGGCGTGGACGCGGCCGCGGTGCTGGTCAACGCCTCCACCCGGTTCACCGACGGCGGCGAGTTCGGCTTCGGCGCCGAGATCGGCATCTCGACGCAGAAGCTGCACGCCCGCGGTCCGCTGGGCCTGCCCGAGCTGACGTCCACCACCTACGTCGTGACCGGCAGCGGCCACGTCCGCTGATCCGTCCCGCCTCCGAGGAGTTCTCTTGGCACGACCGCCCACGCAGTTCCCGCAGTTCTCCTCCGTCGGGGACGTCGAGAAGCGGCTGTCGGAGGCCGGCTACCTGCCCGACGCGCAGATCGCGACGACGGTGTTCCTCGCCGACCGGCTCGGCAAGCCGCTGCTGGTCGAGGGCCCGGCGGGCACCGGGAAGACCGAGCTGGCCAAGGCCCTGGCGACCGCGACCGGCGCGGAGCTGATCCGGCTGCAGTGCTACGAGGGCCTCGACGAGGCGCGGGCGCTGTACGAGTGGAACTACAAGAAGCAGCTGCTGCGCATCCAGGCGTCGCAGGGCACCGACGGCGCGGACTGGGACACCGTCCACGACGACATCTTCGGCGAGGAGTTCCTGCTCTCCCGGCCGCTGTTGACCGCGATCCGGCGCACCGAGCCGACCGTGCTGCTCATCGACGAGACCGACAAGGCCGACGTCGAGGTGGAGGGGCTGTTGCTGGAGGTGCTCTCGGACTTCCAGGTCACGATCCCGGAGCTGGGCACGATCACCGCCACGCGCCGGCCGATGGTGGTGCTGACCTCCAACGCCACCCGGGAGCTCTCCGAGGCGCTCAAGCGGCGCTGCCTGTACCTGGCGCTGGACTACCCGTCGGCGGAGCGGGAGCGGGAGATCGTGCTGTCCCGGGTGCCCGACCTCGCCCCGGGTCTGGCCGAGCAGCTGGTGCGGATCATCCGGGCGCTGCGGGCGCTGGAGCTGAAGAAGTCGCCGTCGATCTCCGAGACGCTGGACTGGGCGCAGACCCTGCTCGAGCTGGGCCTGGACACCCTCGACGAGGCGGCTGTGCGCTCCACCCTGGGCGTGGTGCTCAAGCACGCCAGTGACCAGGACCGGGCCGCCGCCGAGCTGCGGCTGAACTGATGAGCGCGCCGGTCGTTCCGTCTCCCGAGCCCGGCGGCCTCGCCGGGCACCTGGACGGGTTCGTCCGCGCCGTGCGCGACGCCGGCATCCCGGTCGGCATCAGCCAGGCGGTCGACGCGGCGGAGATCCTCACCGTCGTCGACCTGCTCGACCGCGAGCAGCTGCGGCACGGGCTGGCCGCGGTGCTGCTGCAGCGGGCGGCCCAGCGACCGACCTACGACGTGCTGTTCGACCTGTGGTGGCCGCTGTCGGACCGGCCGGTGGCCCCGGCGGGCGAGGGCGGGGAGGACGGAGAGGGCGGCGAGCCGGGGGAGTCGACCCTGGACCTGCCGGGGTCCGACGCCGACCTGGCCGAGCTGATGCGCGACCAGCTGCTCCAGCTGCTCATGGACGGCGACGAGGAGGCGCTCCGCCGGTTCGCCCGCCTGGCCGTCGAGCGGCTGGGCCGGGGACAGCCGTCGCCGTCGGGGCAGTCGTTCTTCAGCTACCGCGTGCTGCGGGCGCTCTCGCCGGACACCCTGGTGTCGCAGCTGCTGGCGGGGCTGCTGGCCGAGGGCGACCGCGGCGGGCTGGCCGAGCAGGTGGCCCGGCAGACCGTGCGGGAGCGGCTGGCGGCGCTGCGGGCGGCCATCGAGGCCGAGGTGCGACGGCGGACGGCGGCGGAGAAGGGCCGGGACAAGGTCGCGAAGAATGCGGTGCGCCCGCTGGCGGATCAGGTCGACTTCCTGCGGGCCCAGTCCTCCGACCTCGCCGAGTTGCGCCGGGCGGTCGCCCCGCTGGCCCGGCGGCTGGCCGTTCGCCTGTCGGCCCGGCGACGGCTGGGCCGCGAGGGGCGGCTGGACTTCCGCAAGACCGTGCGGGCGTCGCTGGGCACCGGCGGGGTGCCGGTGGTGACCCATCACCGGCCGCGCAAGGTGCACAAGCCCGAGCTCGTGGTGCTCTGCGACGTGAGCGGCTCGGTGGCGGGATTCAGCCACTTCACGCTGATGCTGACCCAGGCGCTGCGCGAGCACTTCACCGGCGTGCGCGCCTTCGCGTTCGTCGACTCCACCGACGAGGTGACCCGCTTCTTCCGGCCGGGCGCCGACGTGGCCGATGCGGTGACCCGGATCGGACGCGAGGCCGACGTCGTCTCCTTCGACGGGCACAGCGACTACGGCAACGCCTTCGAGGTGTTCGCCGACCGCTGGCCGGCCGCGATCGGGCCGAAGACGTCGCTGCTCGTGCTCGGCGACGGGCGCACCAACTACCGGCCGCCGGGCCTGCCCGTGGTGGCCGACATGGTGCGCCGGTCGCGTTCGGCGCACTGGCTCAACCCCGAGCCGCGTCGGCTGTGGGGGAGCGGGGACTCCGCGGCCGACCGGTACGGCGAGGTCATCGACATGGTCGAGTGCCGCAACGCAGCCCAGCTGGCGGAGTTCGTGACGACGCTCTGACCTGCGGTGAGGTGCCCGTCCGCCGCCGGGTCACCCGGGCGCCAGGTCGACGTGTCCGTTCGTCGAGACGTCGCCGTGTCGACGTGGCGCCTCGTCGACCCCGTGCCGACACGGGGCCCGGGTAGCACCCCGGCTCGCGATGAGGCGAACGACACGCCGTGTTTCGAGGCCGGTGCGTAACCCAACCGACGGACGTGCGTTGGTCAGCACGATGCCGAGCACCATCCGGCATCGTCCCCGGTCCGTCCGCGACGGGCAGGTGCGACGCGACCGGCTGCACGGGGGAGCCGGTCGCAGGGGCGCGGCGGCCCGCCCTCGGGCGGGTCGCTGCTCTCCACCGGCCGGAGCCGGCCCTGCGGGGCCGGCTCCGGTCCTCGCGGAGGGCTGCCGTGCAGCCCGGATACGCTCCTCCGGTGACAGGCGGCCGGGTTGGAGTGATGGGTGGGACGTTCGATCCCATCCACCACGGGCACCTCGTGGCCGCCAGCGAGGTCGCGGGCCTGTTCGGCCTCGACGAGGTGGTGTTCGTCCCGACCGGCCAGCCGTGGCAGAAGTCCGAGCGCGAGGTCAGCCCCGCCGAGGACCGCTACCTGATGACCGTGATCGCGACGGCCTCCAACCCGCGCTTCTCCGTCAGCCGGGTCGACATCGACCGTGGCGGGCCGACGTACACCATCGACACCCTCGCCGACCTGCACCGGCAGCGGCCCGACGCCGAGCTGTTCTTCATCACCGGCGCCGACGCGCTGTCGCAGATCGTGAGCTGGCGGGACAACGAGCAGCTGTTCGAGCTCGCCCACTTCATCGGCGTGACCCGTCCCGGCTTCCACCTGGCCGACGCCCACCTGCCCGAGGGCAAGGTCAGCCTGGTCGAGGTGCCCGCGCTGGCGATCAGCTCCACCGACTGCCGCGACCGGGTCGCCCGCGGCATGCCGGTCTGGTACCTGGTCCCCGACGGCGTGGTGCAGTACATCGAGAAGCGCGGGCTCTACCGCAGCCCCCGCCGGCGGACCGGTGGGGACGGCGCCCGCGCCGCCGCCCCTCCCGCCGACGCCGAGCGGCCCGCCCGCGACGGCTCGCCCGCGCCGTCCCGCGACGGCACCGGACACGACCCCCACCCCCCGACGAACCTCCAGGAGGTACCCCGATGACCGCCTCGGCCGAGGCGCGGGAAACCGCGCTGCTCGCCGCGCAGGCGGCTGCGGACAAGCTCGCCACCGACGTCTCCATCGTCGATGTCAGCGACCGGCTCGCGATCACGGACGCCTTCGTGCTCGCCTCCGCGCCGAACGAGCGCCAGGTGCAGGCGATCGTCGACGAGGTGGAGGAACGCCTGCGTCAGCACGGCATCAAGCCGGTGCGCCGCGAGGGTGTGGCCGAGTCGCGCTGGGTGCTGCTCGACTTCGTCGACGTCGTCGTGCACGTGCAGCACGCCGAGGAGCGGGCGTACTACGCCCTCGAGCGGCTGTGGAAGGACTGCCCCACGATCCCCTTCGAGGACCGCCCGAGGCACGTGACGCCCGACGGCGACACGGCCCCGCCCTCCGATGCGTCCGCCGAGCCGTCGTCCGCCGCGTCGTCCGCCGAGGAGACGACTGGCCGGTGACCGGCACTGCACCGACCGTGCCCCCGTTGCCGGTGCGCCGGCTGTTGCTGTGGCGGCACGGCCGCACCGAGTGGAACGCGACGGGCCGGTTCCAGGGCCAGCTCGACCCGCCGCTCGACGACCGGGGCCGGGCCCAGGCGCACCGGGCCGCGCCCCACCTGGTCGCCGCCGGGCTGACCGCGGAGAACACGGTCGTCGTGTCCAGCGACCTCAGCCGGACGGCGGAGACCGCCGAGGTGCTCACGGGCCTGCTCGGTGTGCCGTTGCGGCAGGACGCGCGCCTGCGCGAGCACGGCATGGGCTGCTGGGAGGGGCTGACCCGGGCCGAGGTCGCCGACCGCTTCCCCGACCAGTACGCCGACTGGATGGCCGGCCGGCCGGTGCGCGGGCGTGGTGGTGAGGACCCGGCGGACGTGGGGGAGCGTGCCCTCGCGGCCCTGCTGGACCTGCCGGCCGCGGAGGTCGCGGTCGTGGTCACCCACGGGGGGACGGCCGGGCGCCTCATCGAGCGGCTGCTGGGGATGGCGCCCGAGCAGCGACGCGTCTTCGGCCCGCTGACCAACTGCGCGTGGAGCGACCTCGCGGTGCAGGGCACCCGGTGGCGCCTGATGCGGCACAACAACTCCGTGCTGGACGGTGCCGATCGGGTCGCCGCTGGTCCGGTCACCGGCCCGCGCGGCCTCGCCGCACCGGATGCGGGCGCCGGCCCCGAGGAGGGCGGTCCGGGGCAGGTCGGCGACGCCGACGCGGTGCTCTGACCTCCTCCTGGCTCGTGCCGTCCGCCCATGGCCGCGACTGTCGTTCCGCAGCGGGCTAGCCTCGCCGGGTGCCCGTCGCCGTCGTCACCGATTCGACGGCCTACCTGCCGGCCGACGTCGTCGAGAAGTACGCCATCGAGGTCGTGCCGCTGTATGTCGTGCTCGCCGGGCGGTCGGGGCGGGAGGGGACCGACATCGGCCCCGAGGACGTGGCCCGCGCGCTGTCGACGCGCGGGCAGAGCGTCTCCACCTCGCGACCCACGACCGGTGACTTCGTGGCCGCCTACCGCCGGTGTCTGGATGCGGGCGCCGACCGCATCGTCTCCATCCACCTCTCGGCGCAGCTGTCGAGCACCGGCGACGCGGCCCGGCTCGCCGCGTCGCAGGTGGGGGAGCACCTGGTCGGCGTCGTCGACTCGCGCTCGACGGCCATGGGCATGGGTTTCGCCGTCATGGCGGCCGCACGGGCAGCCTCCGAGGGAGCCGATGCCATGACGGTGGCCGAGGTCGCCCAGGACACCGCCGCCGCGACCCGCACCTATTTCATGGTCGACACCCTCGAGCACCTGCGCCGCGGCGGACGGATCGGCTCCGCCGCCGCCCTGCTCGGCACGGCGCTGGCGGTCAAGCCGGTGCTGCACGTCCGGGAGGGCCGGGTCGTGCCGTTGGAGAAGGTGCGGACGACAGCCCGCGCCGTGAACCGCCTCGTCCAGCACGCCGTGCAGGCCGCCGACGACGCCCCGGTGTCGATCGCCGTGCACCACCTCGCCGCTCCCGATCGGGCCGAGCGGCTCGCCACCGAGCTGCGCTCGGCGCTGCCCGGGCTGGTCGAGCTGTACGTGAGCGAGCTCGGGGCGGCGATCGGTGCGCACGTCGGGCCGGGCGCGGTCGGCGTCGTCATCGCGCCCTCTCCCGCGCAGCAGACGGAACCCGATCCGGGCCCGTAGGCGGCGGACGACCGATCGCGGACCTCGTGGTGGCATGCCGGCATGGTGCCCGCGGGCCCCCGGTGCGGGCCGTCCGCCGTCCACAGGTGGCAGCCCCGTCCACAGATCCCGCCGCAGCGACCCCCTGAGGGGTCCGGCTTCCTAGCGTCGGCCCGTGCCGTTCCCCGCCCGCCGCAGCGACGATGCCGATGTCATCCGCGCTCGCCTGCGCCTCCTGCTCGCCGAG
Source organism: Blastococcus jejuensis (assembly GCF_039534705.1). NCBI lineage: Bacteria > Bacillati > Actinomycetota > Actinomycetes > Geodermatophilales > Geodermatophilaceae > Blastococcus > Blastococcus jejuensis. The sequence goes on along the minus strand of NZ_BAAAVV010000003.1, from coordinate 75,220 downwards.
GCCGGCGGGTCCGGAGGGTGGGTCCCGGACGACGACCTCGGCCCGCCGCCAGAGCCCGACCTGGGGCTCGAACCCGCAGCCTCCGCCGAGCCGCCGGGCGGGATCGGGCGGCACCGGTCGCCGGGCCCGACGGTCCGGTGGAACCCCGGGTGGGCGGGCGCACGCTCGCTGTGGCTGGCAGGGCTCGCCGCCGCGCTGCTCGTGGTCGTCTGGACCTGGCTGGACCGCCCGGAGGTGGAGCCGGCACCGGTCGCACCGACCGGTTCGGCCGCCGCGCCGTCGCCCGCCCAGGGGTCGCCGCCAGTCGGGGAGGTGGCCCAGACGTCCTCGACCGTCGTCGTGTCGGTGGTCGGTCCGGTCGCGCGTCCCGGCCTCGTGTCGCTCCCCGCCGGGGCGCGCGTGGCCGACGCCGTGGAGGCGGCGGGCGGGTTCCTGCCCGAGGCCGACCCGGCCTCGGTGAACCTGGCTGCGGTGGTCACCGACGGCGAGCAGATCGCCGTCGGCCTGCCCGGGGCGCCGGCCGCGTCGGGAGGGGGTGGTGGTCCGCCGTCACCGGCCGGTGGGCGCGTCCACCTGAACACCGCGACCGCGGCCGAGCTGGACTCGCTACCGGGTATCGGGCCGGTGCTGGCCGAACGGATCGTGGCGTACCGGGACGCTGAGGGGCCGTTCCGGAGCGTCGACCAGCTCGACGACGTGCCCGGCATCGGGCCGACCATCGCGGCCGAGCTGGCCGACCTGGTGGTCGTGTGAGCGTGGAGGCGGTCCGCGCGACGACGCCGGCCCGCGGCCGCTGGACCTGGGTCGATCTCCGGCTGGTGCCCGTGGCCGGCGCGGTCTGGGCGGCGACCCTCGCCGCTCCGTGGGCGTCGCCGGCGATGCTGCTCGCGGCGGCCGGTCTCGCGACGGTCGTGACCCTGACGGTCGTCGCGGTGGCCGGGCGATCCGGACGGCGATCGGCGGCGCTCCTGGTCGGGCTCCTCGCCGGTCTGGCGGTCGCGACGACGACCGCCGGCGTGCGCGGCCTGGAGCGGGAGGCATCCCCGTTGCGGCCGGTCGCCGAGGCGGGCCGGACGGTGTCGGTGCTGCTCGAGGTCGACGGCGACCCCCACCGGCTGCCCGGTGCCACGGTTCCGGGGATCGTCGTCGACGCGACGGTGACCGAGCTCGTCGACCGTGGGACGGCCTCCCGGGGGCTCAGCGACGGGGTCGTGGTGTTCGCGGCCGCCGAGGGCTGGGGGGACCTGATCCCGGGGGAGACCGTGCGCGCTCGGGTCCGGGCCACGGCGCCTCGCCCTGGGGACCTCCGGGTGGCGGTCCTCTCCGCACGCGGCCCGCCGAGTCCCGTCGGCGTCCCCGGTCAGGTGCAGGAGGCTGCCGCTCACCTCCGGGACGGCCTGGCGGCATCGGCGGAGCGGGTGCTCGATGCACGTCCCGCCGGCCTGCTGCCCGGTCTCACGGTCGGCGACGTCCGCGCCATGGACCCGGTCCTGACCGACGAGTTCCGGCGGGCCGGGTTGGCGCACCTCACGGCGGTGTCGGGAGCCAACGTCGCGATCGTGCTCGCGTGGGTGCTGTGGCCCCTGCGCCGGCGGGCCGTGGACCGCCGGGTGCAGGCCGCGGTCGCGTTCGTGGCCCTGCTGGGGTTCGTGCTGCTCGCGCGCCCGAGTCCGAGCGTCCTGCGGGCGGCCGCCATGGGTGCCGTCGCGCTGCTGGCGCTGGCGTCGGGCCGGTCCAGGGCAGCGGTGCCCGCCCTCGCCGGCGCGGTGTGCGTGCTGCTGCTGGCCGAGCCCGGCCTGGCCGCGGACGCGGGCTTCGCCCTGTCCGTCGCCGCGACGGCGGCCATCGTCCTGCTCGCGCCCGGCTGGTCGCGGGCGCTCCGGCAGCGGGGCTGCTGGCCGGTCCTGGCCGACGCCGTCGCCGTCAGCGCCGCGGCAGGTCTCGTCACGGCCCCGCTGGTCGCCGGGCTCAACGGGACCGTCAGTCTCGTCTCCCTGCCGGCGAACCTGCTCGCCGTGCCCGCCGTTCCGCCGGCGACCGTGCTGGGCCTCGCCGCGGCGCTGGTGGCCCCCGCCCTGCCGTGGCTGGCCGACGGCCTCGTCTGGGTGGCCGGCTGGCCGGTGCGCTGGCTGGTGGCCGCGGCCGAGGGAGCGGCAGCCGTGCCCGACGGTGCCGCGTCGTGGCCGGCCGGCGCCGGTGGCGCGATCCTGCTGGCGCTGCTCCTGCTCGGTGGTGGGTGGTGCCTGTGGCGGTTCCCCCGGGCGCGGCCGCTGGCGGTGGCCGCGCTGCTCGGACTGCTCGTGCTCGGCTGGCCGCTGCGGCAGGCGGTCCGGGGCTGGCCCCCGACGGACACGGTGCTGGTCGCCTGCGACGTCGGGCAGGGCGACGCCCTCGTGCTGCCCACCGGGCCGGGCGAGGGTGTGCTGGTCGATGCCGGACCCGACGTGGGTGCCGTCGACCGCTGCCTGGACCGGCTGGGCATCGAGACGCTGCCTTTGGTCCTGGTCTCGCACCTGGACGCCGACCACGCCGGCGGCCTGCCGGGGGCGCTCGACGGACGGCACGTGGGTGTCGTCGCCACCGGGACGCTCTCACCCGCGGACGACCGGGTGGCGGACTTCCAGGCGCTCGTGCGGCCGACCGGAGCGGGTCTGGTCACGCTGGTGCCGGGTGACCGCCGCACGGTCGGGCAGGTGTCCCTGGAAGTGCTCGCGCCGGACCCCCGCCAGGCCACCGCCGGCGCAGCGGCCAACGACCTGTCCCTGGTCGTCCGTGCCGAGGCCCGCGGGATCTCGCTGCTGCTCACCGGCGACCTGGGGGCCGAGGCCGAGGCCCGGCTCCGACGGAACGGCACCGACCTGCGGGCGGATGTGTTCAAGGTGCCGCACCACGGCAGCGGCGACGCCGATCCGGGCTTCCTCGCCGCGAGCGGTGCCCGGGTCGCGCTGGTCTCGGTGGGTGCCGACAACACCTACGGCCACCCGGCGGCCCGGACGCTGCGCTGGCTCGGGCAGGCAGGGATGCAGGTCCACCGCACCGACCGGGAGGGCGATCTGGCCGTGGTCGGCTCCGGGGACTCCTGGGGCGTGGCCGCCCGGGGTGCAGCCGGAGGCGCGGCGGCCGGACCTCCTGCCCTGCCGGTCCCGGATCCGGGGCAGTCGTCCCTCCCGGCACCGCCTCCGCATGTCCCCAGCCCACCGGCCCGCGAGCGGCGGAGACGTCGCACCCGCGTGACACCATGCGGGGGTGCCAGCAGCCCAACCGGTCGAGCCCACCTCGCGCCTGCGGGTCGTGATGGGCGAGGAGGAGTTGCTGCGGTCCCGCGCCGTCGCCGCGGTCCGCTCCGCCGTCCTCGGCCGCCACCCCGAGGCGGAGATCCACGAGCTGGCCGCGGCCGGCCTGCCGGTCGGTCAGCTCGCCGAGGTGCTCGCTCCCTCGCTGTTCGGCGGCCACCGGCTCGTCGTCGTCACCGGCGTCCAGGAGTGCGCCGGCGCTCTCGCCGACGCGCTGGTCGGGTACGCCAAGGCGCCCGACCCCGACCTCACGCTGGTGATCGTCCATTTCGGCGGCAAGCGCAACGAGGCGCTGGTGAAGGCCTTCCGCACCGCCGGTGCCGCGCTCGACGAGTGCCCGAAGGTCACCTCGGTGGGCGACCGCATCGCGTTCGTCCGCAACGAGGTCCGCACCGCCGGCGGCCGCATCACGCCCGACGCGGTGACCGCTCTCGTCGAGGCGATCGGAGCCGACCTGCGCCAGCTCTCGGCGGCCGCGAGCCAGCTGGTGTCCGACTTCGGCGGCACCATCGACGCCGACGCGGTGGCGCGGTTCCACCACGGGCAGGCCGAGGTCAGCGGTTTCACGGTCGCCGAGCGCGTCCTCGTCGGCGACCGGGCCGGGTCGATCGAGATGCTGCGGTGGGCGCTGGACCGGGGGGTGGCGCACGTCCTGATCGCCGACGCCATCGCCGACGGCGTCCGCACGGCCGCCCGGGTGTCCTCGCTGAGCACCACCAACCCCGGCGAGCTGGCCCGGGTGCTCAAGCTGCCGCCGTGGAAGGTGAAGAAGGCCCAGGCGCAGGCCCGGGGCTGGAGCATCGACGGGCTGCAGCAGGCGATCGGGGTGGCCGCCGAGCTCAACGCCGACGTGAAGGGCGCCGCCGCGAGCGCCGACTACGCCCTGGAGCGCGCCATCCGCCGGATCGTCACCATCCGGTCCGAGACGGGCCGGGGTGGCCGGGCGCGCGCCAACGGTCGCTGACCGGCGTCGCGCTCACGGCCCCGCAGCACGCCCCCACGCACGACGAAGCCCCCGTCCCGGCAGGGAAGGGGGCTTCGTCGCGACCACGCCGCCGAGGGCGTGGCACGCCGGCTCAGAGGCCGGCGACCTGCTTGGCCAGACCCGACTTGCGGTTGGCGGCCTGGTTCTTGTGGATGACGCCCTTGCTGGCGGCCTTGTCGAGCGCCTTGCTGGCGGTCTTGAGAGCGGCCGCGGCCGCCTCGGCGTCCCCAGCGGTCGCAGCGGTGCGGACGCGCCGGACGGCCGTCTTCAGGGCGGACTTGACCGCGACGTTGCGCTGACGCGCCCGCTCGTTGGTCTTGATCCGCTTGATCTGGGACTTGATGTTCGCCACGCGTGAGCCTCGGTGTCTCGACAGGAGGGAGTACTTCTGACAGTCGTGCTTCAAGATCTGCGTCCGGGCGGCACGCGCCACAGGACCGGCCTGCAAAGATACCAGCGTCGGATCCCGGACCCCAACCCGCGGTGCCTCTCGCGTCCTGCGGTCCCGGCCACACCCGTGCAACCTCGGTCACCCGGCTCCGTCGGCGGGCATGGGACGATGGGTGCACTGTGACGACACCTGCTGCCACCGATCCGGCCATCATCCGGAACTTCTGCATCATCGCCCACATCGACCATGGCAAGTCGACGCTGGCCGATCGCATGCTCGAGGTCACCGGGATCGTCGAGGGACGCCAGATGCGCGCCCAGTACCTCGACCGGATGGACATCGAGCGCGAGCGCGGCATCACCATCAAGGCGCAGAACGTCCGGCTGCCGTGGACGGCGCGCAGCGGCGAGCACGCCGGCGGCGACTTCGTCCTCGACATGATCGACACCCCGGGCCACGTCGACTTCACCTACGAGGTGTCGCGGTCGCTGGCCGCGTGCGAGGGCGCGGTCCTGCTGGTCGACGCCGCCCAGGGCATCGAGGCCCAGACGTTGGCCAACCTGTACCTGGCGCTGGAGAACGACCTCACGATCATCCCGGTGCTCAACAAGATCGACCTGCCGGCCGCGCAGCCCGAGAAGTACGCCGCGGAGATCGCCCACATCATCGGCTGCGACCCCGACGACGTGCTGCGCGTCAGCGGCAAGACCGGCGAGGGCGTTCCGGAGCTGCTCGACCGCATCGTCGAGGAGATCCCGCCGCCCACCGGCAACGCCGACGGCCCGGCCCGGGCGATGATCTTCGACTCGGTCTACGACATCTACCGCGGCGTCATCACCTACGTCCGCGTCGTCGACGGCCGGATCTCCTCGCGCGACCGCATCAAGATGATGTCGACCGGCGCCACGCACGAGCTGCTCGAGATCGGCGTCATCTCGCCCGAACCCAAGCCGGTGGAGAGCCTCGGCGTCGGCGAGGTGGGGTACTTCATCACCGGCGTGAAGGACGTCCGCCAGTCCCGCGTCGGCGACACGGTCACGCTCCAGCACAAGCCGGCCACCGAGTCGATCGGCGGCTACCGCGACCCCAAGCCGATGGTCTACTCCGGCCTCTACCCGATCGACGGCAGCGACTACCCGCTGCTGCGCGAGGCCCTCGACAAGCTGCTGCTCAACGACGCCGCCCTGGTCTACGAGCCCGAGACCTCGGCCGCGCTCGGCTTCGGCTTCCGCGTCGGCTTCCTGGGCCTGCTGCACCTGGAGATCGTCCGCGAGCGGCTGGAGCGCGAGGCGGGCATCAGCCTGATCTCCACCGCGCCCAACGTCGTCTACCGCGTGATCATGGAGGACGGCTCCGAGATCACCGTGACCAACCCCAGCGACTGGCCCGAGGGCAAGATCGGCACGATCTACGAGCCGGTCGTCAACGCCACGATCATCGCCCCGAGCGACTACACCGGCGTGATCATGGAACTCTGCCAGGGCCGCCGCGGGCAGCTCGGCGGCATGGACTACCTGTCGGAGTCCCGGGTCGAGCTGCGCTACACGCTGCCGCTCGGCGAGATCATCTTCGACTTCTTCGACGCCCTGAAGTCACGCACCCGCGGCTACGCGAGCCTCGACTACGCCGAGGCCGGCGAGCAGGAGTCGGCGCTGGTCAAGGTCGACATCCTGCTGCAGGGCGAGGCGGTCGACGCGTTCAGCGCGATCGTGCACAAGGACAAGGCCTACAGCTACGGCGTGCTGATGGCCGGCAAGCTGCGCGAGCTCATCCCGCGGCAGCAGTTCGAGGTGCCCATCCAGGCCGCCGTCGGGTCACGGGTGATCGCCCGCGAGACGGTCCGCGCCATCCGCAAGGACGTGCTGGCCAAGTGCTACGGCGGTGACATCACCCGCAAGCGGAAGCTGCTGGAGAGGCAGAAGGAGGGCAAGAAGCGGATGAAGATGGTCGGCCGCGTCGAGGTCCCCCAGGAGGCCTTCGTCGCCGCGCTCTCGACCAACGAGTCCACCGCCTCCAAGAAGTGACGGGGCCGGTCGCTGACGGCCGCGTCGACGCGGTCTGCGTCTCGGGCACGGACCCGCCGGCGGTCCCCGGCCGCCAGCCCGTCCGGACCGGCATCGACAAGCGGCCCGTGACGGGTCGGGTCGCCGTCGGCGAGGCCGGCCTCGACGGCGACGTCCAGGTCAACCGCAAGTACCACGGCGGCGACGGCCAGGCGCTGTACGCCTACGCGCAGGCCGACGCCGACTTCTGGATCGCCGAGCTCGGCCGGGAGCTGCCGCCCGGCCGGTTCGGCGAGAACCTGCGGGTCAGCGGGCTGGACCTCACCGGCGCGCTGATCGGCGAGCGCTGGCGGGTCGGGACGACGCTGCTCGAGGTGAGCGCCCCGCGCGTCCCGTGCGCCAACTTCGCCCGGTTCTGGGACGAGCCGCAGCTGGTGAAGCGGTTCACCGCGCACGGGGCGACCGGCGCCTACCTGCGGGTGCTGGAGACCGGCGAGATCGGAGCCGGCGACGCCGTCGACGTCGTGCACCGCCCCGCGCACGAGGTGACCACCGGCGTGGCCTTCCGCATCTACACCACCCAGAAGCACCGGCTGGCCGAGCTCGCCCCCGTCCTCGACCACCTGCCGGAGCGCGACCGCACGAGGCTCCGCGCGAAGGTCGAGGCGGGGCTCGCCGCACGGACCGGCGTCCTCGCCTGACCGCGGCGGCGCGCTACTGTCCGCCGCGGTGTGCCGGGAGGAGTCCCGGCCGGACGGGAGGTGGCATGTCGCCGAGACGCCGAGCGGCGTTCCTGGTGACGACGGCGCTCGCGGCCGCCGTCCTGGCCGGGTGCGGGGGCGGCGACCCGGAGGAGTCGGCCGCCGACCTGCTGGCCCGCGCGAAGACGGCGCTGGACGACGCGAGCAGCGCCCACTTCGTGCTCGACAGCGAGAACGCGCCCACGACCGGCACCGCGCTGGTCGGCGGCGAGGGGGACATCGCGCGGCCGTCGTCGTTCGAGGGGACGCTGAAGGTCGTGGCGCTGGGGTCGACGGTCGATCTGGACGTCGTGTCGGTCGACGGGACCGTCTACGCCCAGCTGCCCTTCACGAGCAGCTTCAGCGTGGTCGACCCCGCCCAGTTCGGCTTCGGTGATCCCGGTGCCCTGCTCGATCCCGACACCGGCATCTCCCAGCTGCTGGCCGAGGCGGAGTCCGCCGAGCTGGGGGAGGAGCGGCGGGTCGACGGCGAGGTCGTCCGCGAGGTCACCGCCGAGCTGCCGGGCGACCTCGTCGAGCAGATCCTCACCAGCGCCGACCCGAGCCAGTCGGTGCAGGCGCGCTTCTCGATCGCGTCGGACAGCGGTGAGCTGCGCCGGGCGGAGCTGACCGGGCCGTTCTTCGCCGCTGACGAGGACGCCACCTTCACCCTCGACCTCAGCGACTTCGGGGCCGATGTCGAGATCAGCGCGCCGCCCACCGGCTGACGCGGGGGTCGAGCCCGGCGACCGCGCGCTGCCGGGGCTCGCCGCCGTCGTCGTCGCCACCCTGGCCGTCCTCGTCACCGCGGCGGACACCTACGTCGTCGTCCTCGCGCTGCCCGACATCCTCACCGGTGTCGGCGTCAGCCTCGACGAGCTGCAGCGGGCCACGCCGATCATCGGCGGCTTCCTTCTCGGCTACACCGCGACCCTGCCGCTGCTCGGCCGGCTGGCCGACCTGCGCGGCCGCACCCCCGTGCTGATCGGGTGCCTCCTGCTGTTCGCGTTCGGGTCGCTGCTGACGGCGACGGCGGTGACCCTCGGCCCCGCCGTCGCCGGTCGCGGGCTGCAGGGCATCGGCGCGGGCGGGCTGGTCCCGGCGACGCTGGCCCTGGTCGCCGACCGCTGGCCTCCCGAGCGGCGGGCGCTCCCGCTGGGCGTGGTCGGCGCCGTCCAGGAGGCCGGGGCCGTGCTGGGGCCGCTCGCCGGTGCCGCCGTCCTGGCCTTCGCCGACTGGCGGGCCATCTTCTGGCTCAACCTGCTGCTCGGGCTCGGCCTGGCGGCCGGCGTGTGGGTCTCGGCCCGCGGACGGCGGCCGGATCCGCTCGGCCTCGGCCTGGCCCTGCTCGCCGTGGTCGCGTTCGGCCTCCAGCTCGCCGCGCCGGCCGCGCTCGCCGAGGACGTCACCCTCGGCCTGCTCTACGTCCCGCTCCTCGACGCGGTCGCGGCCACGACGCCGCTGCTGGTGGTGACCGTCCTCGCCGGCGCCGGGCTGGTCGCCCGCAGCCTCGCCGTGCCGACGGGGGCGGTGCTGCCGCTGCGCGGGGTGCGCCGGCTGGTCTCCGAGGTCGACGTGCTCGGGTCGGCGCTGGTGGTGCTCGCCCTGGGCAGCCTCGTGTGGGCGTTCGCCGCCGCCGACCCGGCGAGCCAGATCGTGGCCTACGGGCCCGTCCTCCTGCCGCTGGCGCTCGCCGCGGCCGTGGCCTTCGTGTGGCACGAGCGGCGCACCCCCGACCCGGTGCTGCCGCTCCGGGTGCTGCGGCCGAGCGGCGCGTGGGGGGCGATGCTGGTCAACCTGCTGGTCGGGGTCGCCCTCGTCGCGGCGCTGGTGAACATCCCGCTGTTCGCCCGCAACACGACCACGCCCGGCGACCAGTTCGGCGCCGCCCTCGTGCTGCTGCGGCTGCTCGTCGCGGTCCCGGTCGGCGCGGTCGCGGGCGGCTGGCTGTGCCGCACCGTCGCCCCGCGACTGGTCGCCTCCGGGGGCATGGCGCTGGCCTGCGCTGCGTTCGTCGCGATGACCAGGTGGGACGAGCGGTCGCTGGACGGCGGGTGGTCGGTCGTCGTCCTGCTGCTCGCCGGGCTCGGCTTCGGCCTCGCGATCGCGCCGGTCAACGCGGTCCTGCTCGCGGTCACCGGCTCGGACGTGCACGGCACCGTCAGCGCGCTGGCCGTCGTCGCCCGGACCGTCGGCATGCTGACCGGGCTGTCGCTGCTGACCGCGGTCGCGCTGCGCCGGTTCAACGCGGAGGTCGACTCCCTCGAGTCGCCGTTCGAGCTGTGCCCGCAGGCCCCGGGCGACTGCCCCGCCTACGACGCGCTCGTCGACGCCGCGATCCTCACCCAGCTGCACACCGTGTTCGCCGGGGCGGCGATCGCGGCGGGTATGGCGGCGCTCGCTGCCCTCCTGCTGCTGCGCGAGGTCAGGACAGCGCGGCCTGCACGTCCCGCCTGAGCGCCCCGACGTCGACCCCGAGGTCGGCGAGGACCTTCATCGCCAGCCCCTGCCCCTCGCGGAGCAGGCCGAGGGCGATGTGCCCGTCGCTGATCGACTTCTGGTCGAGGACGATCGCCTCGCGCAGCGCGAGCTGGAGCACCTTCTTCGCCCGCGGGCTGAACGGGATGTGCCGGCCGGGCTCGCGCCGGGGTCCGTCGAGGGCGCCGGACCCGAACGCGGCCTCGACCGAGGTGCGGACGGCGTCCAGGTCGATGCCCAGCGTCGTGAGCGCGTCGGCGTCGAGGTCGCTGCTGCCGGCGGAACCGACGAGCGAGCGCGTCACCGCGTCGTGGGTCAGCCCGAACCGGGCCAGGACCGCGGACGTGGGGCTGCCCGGCCGGTCCAGCAGTGCGAGCAGCAGGTGCTCCGTGCCGATCCGGCCGGAGTGCAGCCGGGTCGCCTCCTGCTGGGCGCCGACGACGACCTCCCGGGCGTCCCGGGTGAAGCGCTCGAACATGTCCTCAGTCCCTCCGCCGGAGCGGCCCTCGGCCACTCGCGTACTTCTTGTGCACCGCCTGCCGGGTCACGCCCAGCAGCTGGGCGATCTGCTCCCAGGTCCAGCCGTGGTCGCGGGCGTTCTGGACCTGGAGGGCCTCGAGCCGCTCGACCAGGACGCGCAGCGACCGGACGGCCCGGAGCCCGACGGTCGGGTCCTTGCTGCTGGCGGCCGAGGCCACCTGCGTCGTATCCGCCATGGCTGTCAACCTAAGTTGCCATGCCTGGCTGTGTCAACCCTGATTGACAGGACGACGGGGGAGCCACGCGGCGGTCTCCTCGTCTACCTTTCCCGCGGAGGGAGGGGCGGTGGACGGCACCTCGCGGCTGCGGATCAACCTGCTGGGGCAGCTCACGGCGTCCTCCGACGGCGTGCCGCTGGACCTCGGCGGCCCCCGGCAGCGCGCCGTCCTCGCCGTCCTGCTGCTGGCCAAGGGCGAGATCGTCCCCGCCGAGCGCCTGGCCGAGTCGGTCTGGCCCGGCCCCGCCCCGGCCGACACGGCCGGCGCGCTCCAGGCGTACGTCTCCCACCTGCGTCGGCGCCTGCAGCCGGGCAGTGCGGCCCGCACCCGGTCCGCGGTCATCGTCAGCGAGGGGCGCGGCTACGCCGTGCGGCTGCCCCGGGACGCCGTCGACGCCTGGCGGTTCGAGCAGCTGCTCCAGGAGGCGTCCACCGAGGCCGATCCCGCGCGGATCGCGCAGCTGCTCGCGGAGGCGATCGGGCTCTGGCGCGGCCCGGCGCTGGCCGACTACGCCGACGAGCCGTGGGCCGAGGCCGAGATCGGCCGGCTGGCCGAGCTGCGGACGGTCGCCCGCGAGCGGCTCCTGGCGGCCCGGCTGGAGCTCGGCGAGGCCGCGATGCTCGTGCCCGACCTGGAGGCGATGGTCGCCGAGGAGCCGCTGCGCGAGGAGCGGTGGCGCCTGCTCGCACTCGCCCTATACCGGGCCCAGCGGCAGGCCGACGCGCTCGGCGCGCTCCGCCGGGCGCGCGCCGTCCTCGCCGACGAGCTCGGCGTGGATCCCGGCCCGGCGCTCCGCGACCTCGAGAGCCAGGTGCTCGACCAGTCGCCGGCGCTGCACGTGCCCCGGCCCCGGGCGCCCACGACGCCGGCCACGACCCCGGCCGCTCCCCGGGCGCCGGAGGACCTGGTGGACCGCGACCGGGAGCTGGCGGCCGTGCGCGAGGCCCTCGACGCCCTCGAGGCGGGACAGCCGCGCCTGCTGCTCATCGAGGGTCCGGCCGGCATCGGCAAGACCCGGCTGCTGACCGAGGCCCGCCGGCTGGCCGGGGAGCGGTCGGTCCGCGTGCTGAGCGCCCGGGGCAGCCAGCTGGAGGCGGCGTTCGGCTTCGGCGTGGCCCGGCAGCTGCTCGAGCCCGAGCTGACCGCCGACCGGCGCGAGGACCTGCTGTCGGGCGCGGCCAGCGGGGCGCGGGGCGTCTTCGACCTGGCGACCGCCGACGCCGGCGAGGGGTCCTTCGCCGTCCTGCACGGGCTGTACTGGCTGGTGGTCAACCTCAGCGCGGCCGGGCCGGTGCTGCTGGCCGTCGACGACGTCCAGTGGTGCGACAGCGCGTCACTGCGCTGGCTGGCGTACCTGGTGCGCCGGCTCGAGGCCGTGCCCGTCCTCGTCGCGGGCACGCTGCGCTCGGGCGAGCAACACGACGAGGAGGAACTCGTCGCCGAACTGCAGCTCGACCCGGCGGCGGTGGTCCTCCGGCCCGAGCCGCTGTCGCGCGACGCGATCGCCGGCATCGTCGGGCAGCGCCTCGGCGAACCGGTGTCGCCGCTGTTCACGTCGGCCTGCCACCGCACGACCGCCGGCAACCCGCTGCTGCTGCGCCAGCTGATCCGGGCGCTGGAGTCCGACGGCGTCCGGCCCGACGCGGCGCACGCCGACGCGGTGGTGGCCGTCGGCTCGCGCGCGGTCTCCAGCATGGTGCTCGTCCGGCTGCGGCGGCTGGGGGAGCGGATCACCGCCGTCGCCCGCGCCGCCGCGGTGCTGGGTGACGGTGCCCTGCTGCCCGCGGTCGCGGCCCTGGCCGAGCTGCCCGAGCGCGACACCGCGGCCGCGCTGGCCGCACTGGCCCGCGCCGAGATCGTCCGCGACGAGCAGCCGCTGGTCTTCGTCCATCCGCTGGTCCGGGAGGCCGTCTACCGCGACCTCCCGGCCGCCGAGCGCGAGCTGCGGCACGAGCGGGCCGCCGACGTCCTGCGGCGGTCCGGCGCGAGCGAGGAGCAGGTGGCCGCCCACCTTCTCCTTGCCCCGCCGCGGGGGGACGACGCCACGGTCGCCGCGCTGCGCGGCGCGGCACGGACCGCTGCCGACCGGGGCGCCTCCGAGAGCGCCGTCACCTACCTGCGCCGGGCGCTGGCCGAGCCGCCGGCGGGCACGGTCCGGCGGGACGTGCTGGTCGAGCTGGGCATGGTGGAATCCCTGCTCGACGGGGCCACCGGGCCGCGCCACCTCCTGCAGGCCTACGGGCTGCACGACGACCCGCGCATCCGGGCGGACCTCGCGATCGCCATCGCCCGCACGCACGTGTTCGCCAGCCCGCCGGGCATCGCGACGGCGTTCGCCCGGGAGGCGCGGCTCGTCGTCCCCGAGGACCTGGGTGACCACCGGCAGGCGCTGCTGGCGCTGGAGCGGATCGCCGGCTACATGCACGGGCTGGACCCGCAGGTCTGGCGCACGGCCGACCCGCCGCAGCCCGCCGGCGAGGGGCAGGGCGCCCAGATGCTGGCGGCCACCCTCGCCTGGGAGCAGACGATCGCGGGGACCTCCCGGGAGCGCGCGGTCGCGCTGGCCCGGTTCGCCCACGAGGGCGACCGCCTCATGGCGGTCGACCACGGGCTGCTGTGGGTCGTCGCCGCCAACGTGCGCATGCTCGCCGACGACGACCTGGGCGACTTCTGGCTGCGCGCCCGGACCGAGGCCCACCGGCGGGGGTCGCTGTTCGCCGCGCTGTCCACGAGCGTGTGGGAGGGGTTCTGGCGCTGGCGGCGCGGGGAGCTGCACGAGGCGCTCGCCCGCCTGGAGCTCGGCCTGGAGCAGGACCGGATGTGGGGCGGCACCGGCATCGGCGAGCCCTACTCGCGCGCGTTCCAGATCGGCTGCCACCTCGACCGGGGCGACGTCGCGGCCGCCCGCCGGGTCGCGGACGCCGCGCTCGCCGGCCCGGCCGCGGGCGAGGGTGGACGGCTGCTCCACGAGGGCATCGCCAGCCTGCTCGTGGCCGAGCACCGGTTCGCCGACGCCCTGTCCCTGCTCGACGACGTCCCGACGCCGGTCGCCGTCGACAACCCCGTCTGGCACCCGTGGCGGCGGATCACAGCCGGGGCGCTGGCCGGCCTGGGCCGCACGGGGGAGGCGACCGAGCTGGTCGAGGACGAGGTGGCGCTGCTGCGCCGGTGGGGAGCCCCGAGCTATCTGGGGTCCTCGCTGCGCCTGCTCGGCCGGCTACGGCGCGCGGGCGGGGTCGAGCACCTGCGCGAGGCGGTCGCCCTGCTCGGTCCGACGGACGCCGGCGTCGAGCGGGCCCGCGCCCGGCTCACCCTGGGCAGTGCACCCGGGGTGCCCGACGCCGAGGCGGTCCCGCTGCTGCGCGCGGCCGCCGACGAGGCGCACCGGCTGGGAGCCGAGGGGATCGAGCAGCGCGCCTGCGCGGCGCTGCGTGCGCGGGGGCTCCCGGTCGACGCGCACGCCGAGGGCGACGGCCGGCTGTCGAGCACCGAACGGCAGGTGCTGGAGCTCAGCGCGGCCGGCCTCGGGGTCCGGGAGGTGGCGCAGCGGCTGTTCATGACGCCGGGCACCGTGCAGGCCGTCCTGGAGGAGAAGGCGTCCGACGACCGTCTCAAGTCCGTCTCAAGTTCCCGGGCGCAGGCTTCGGTCCCGGTGAGAGGAGCCCCGTGACGCAGCAGCGGATGCCGACGGCGCGCTCCCGGGCCGAGAGCCTGCGCGGGCTGTGCGGCGGCTCGGTGCACCTGCCCGGTGACCCGGCCTACGACCTGGCACGGTCGCCGTGGAACCTCGCGTCCACCGAGCACCCCGCGGCCGTGGTCTACCCGGCCTTCCCCGACGAGGTCGCCGACGTGCTGCGCACCGCCACCGCGGAGGGCCTGGCGGTCGCCGTCCAGGGGACCGGGCACGGCGCCCCGCCGCTGCAGGGCCGCCTGGCCGACGCCGTGCTGCTGCGAACGGCGGCGATGACCGAGCTCCGCGTCGATCCCGAGCGTCGGACGGTCCGGGCCGGGGCGGGGGTGCTGTGGGGCGACCTCGCCCTGGCCGCCGGCCGGCACGGGCTCGCGGCGCTGCACCCCTCGTCGCCCGACGTCGGCGTGGTCGGGTACTCCCTCGGCGGCGGGATCGGCTGGTACGCGCGGCGGCTGGGCCTGCAGTGCAACGCCGTCACCGCGGTCGAGCTCGTGCTCGCCGACGGCACGTTCGTCCGCGCCACCGCCGAGCACGACGCGGAGCTGTTCTGGGCGCTGCGCGGCGGAGCCGCGCCGCTCGGCGTGGTCACCGCGCTGGAGTTCGCGCTGTTCCCGCTCGACACGGTGGTGGCCGGCTACCTGGCCTGGGACTGGACGCTGGTCGAGCAGGTGCTGCCGGCCTGGGTCGCCTGGTGCGCCGACGCCCCGGACGAGGTGACGACCGCGTTCCGGTTGGTCGACGTTCCCGCCGCCGAGCCCGTGCCCCTCGAGCTGCACGGCCGGCGGCTGGCCATGGTCGACGGCGCCGTCCTCGGGGACGACGCCTTCGCCGCGGAGGTGCTGGCGCCCCTGCGCGCGCTGCGTCCCGAGTTCGACTCCGTCGCCCGCGTCCCCGCGGACACGCTCGTGCGGCTGCACCTCGAGCCGGAGGGGCCCATGCCCGCCTACGCGAGCAGCACCCTCGTCGCGGCCCTGCCCGACGCCGCCGTCGCGGCCGTCATCGAGGCCGCCGGGCCACGGTCCGGCACCCGGCTCGCGGTGGCCGAGCTGCGGCAGCTCGGCGGCGCGCTGGCCCGCCCCGACCCGGCCGGTGGCGCGCTCGCCGCGCTGGACGGGCAGTTCCTCGCCCTGGGGCTCGGCCTGGGCGCGGACACCGCCGACGTGCGGGCCGACGCCGCGCGCTACCTGAGCGCCCTGGAGCCGTGGGCCACCGGTCGCCAGTACCTGCCGATGCTCGACGACCGCACCGACACCCGGAAGGTCTTCCCGCCCGGCGTGCACGCCCGGCTGTCGGCCATCCGCCGCAGCGTCGACCCGGCCGGGCTGTTCGTCGCGCCGCACGCTTGAGGCCCGCCCTCAAGGCCGACGCAACCCGCCGTCAAGGTCGGCGGCCCACCGTTCCCTCGACGTCACTCCGGACGTCACCCGGACCTGGAGGGAACAGTGTCACTCACCACGCACACCACCGTCACCGAGACCGCGATCCCGGAGATCTCGTTCGAACCGCTGGGCGCCCGGCTGACCGGTGCGGTTCACACCCCCGACGACCCCCGCTACGACGAGCTGGTCTCGCCGTGGAACCTCGCCGTCCCGGTGCGGCCGGCGGCCGTCGTCGACGCCCGCACCGCCGACGACGTCGTCGAGGCGGTGCGCTTCGCCCGGGCCCACGGGCTGACCACCGGCGTCCAGGCCACCGGCCACGGCGCCATCCCGGGCATCGCCGGTCACCTGCTGGTGGCCACCAAAGCCCTCGACGAGGTCACCGTGCACCCCGAGGGCTGGGCCCGCGTCGGTGCCGGCGCGAAGTGGCTGCCGGTCATCGAGGCGGCCGCCCCGTACGGGCTGGCCCCGCTCAACGGCTCGTCCAGCGACGTCGGCATCGTCGGGTACACCACCGGCGGCGGGGTCGGCCCGATGGCCCGCACCTACGGGATCGCCGCCGACCGGGTCCGCGCCTTCGACGTCGTCACCGGCGACGGCATGCTCCGCCGCGCGACCCCGACCGAGCACCCCGACCTGTTCTTCGCCCTGCGGGGCGGCAAGGGCAACGTCGGCATCGTGACCGCGGTCGAGTTCGACCTGATCCACCAGCCGAGCTTCTACGGCGGGGCCATCTACTTCGACGGCGTCGACGCCGCGCGGGTCATCGACCGCTGGCGCGACTGGTCGGAGGCGCTGCCGGAGCAGGCGACGACGTCGTTCGTGCTGTTCCAGCTGCCGCCGCTGCCCGAGATCCCGCCGCCCCTGGCCGGGAAGATGACCCTCGGCGTCCGGTTCCTGTGGACCGGGGAGCCGGAGGAGGGGGCGCGGCTGCTCAACGAGCTCCGCGCCGTGGCCCCCGTCATCCTCGACGACGCCGCGCTCAAGCCCTACACCGCGGTCGACTCGGTGCACGCCGACCCCGTCGACCCGATGCCGGTCATCGACCCGGCCATCCTGCTCTCGGACTTCCCGGCCGAGGCGGCCGAGATGCTGCTGGCCGTGGCCGGCTACGGCTCCGGCTCGCCGCAGGTGATGATCGAGGTGCGGCAGCTGGGCGGGGCGTACGCGCGGGAGCCCGAGCACCCCAACGCCTTCGACCACCGGGACGCGAAGTTCAGCCTGCTGGTCGTGGGCATGGCGCCCGACCCGCGGTCCGCCCCGCACGCCGACCTGGTGTTCGCGGCGATGGCCGACTGGGACAACGGCCGCGTGTGGCCGAACTTCGGGCCGGCCCACGACGCGCGGTCGGCACGGCGGGCCTACGACGAGGCGACCCTGCAGCGGTTCGCCGAGATCAACCGCCGGTACGACCCCGACGGCGTGCTGAACATCGGCCGCTACACCCGCGAACTGGTCCGCTGAGGCCGCAGCCGTGACGGGCTCGGGCGGTGTGTCAGGCGGTGTGTCAGGCGATGGCCGCCGGCACACCGCCGGTCACCCGGAGGAGATCCTCGTAGGTGGCCGAGAACATGGTGTGGTGGTCGCCGCCGCCGGCCCACAACAGGGCATGGGCGGCCAGGTCGACGTCGACGACGGTGCGCAGGGGCGCGGGGTGGCCGACCGGTGCCACGCCGCCGACCTCCTGCCCGGTCGCGGCGAGCACGACCTCGGCGCTCGCCCGCCGCACCCGCTGCACGCCCAGCAGCGCGGCGACCTTCCCGGTGTCCACCCGGTGCGCCCCGCTGGCGAGGACGAGCACCGGGTCGCCGTCGGCCTCGAACACGAGGCTGTTGGCGATCGCACCGACCTCGCAGCCGAGCACGTCGGCCGCGACCGCCGCCGTCGGCACCGGGACGTCGAACCGTCGGACGTCGGCTGCTACCTCGCCGGCCCGCAGCGCCGCGACCACCCGGTCGACCGGGCTCATACGGTGAACACGATCTTCCCGTTCGTCCGGCCTTCCAGCATCCGCTCGAAGCCCTCCCGGGCGTCGGCCAGCGGCAGCTCGACGTCGATCTGGGGGCGGATCCCGGTCACCCGGCACATCTCGATGAGCGACTCGAGCTCGGGCCTGGTCCCCATCGTCGAGCCGATCACCGAGAGCTGGGTGAAGAAGACCCGGTTGAGCTCGGCGCCGGGGTTGAAGCCCGTGGTGGCGCCGGAGGTCACCAGCACCCCGCCGGGCTTGAGCGACTTGATGCTGTGCGACCACGTCGCCTCGCCGACTGTCTCCATCACGCCGTCGACCCGCTCGGGCAGCCGGGCGCCGGACTCGAAGGCCTGGTCGGCGCCCAGTGCCAGGGCCGCGGCCCGCTTCTCCTCGCTCCGCCCGGTCACCCAGACCCGGTAGCCGGCGGCGCGGCCGAGCACGATCAGCGCCGTCGCGACGCCGCCGCTCGCACCCTGCACCAGCACCGTCTGGCCCGGGCGCAGCCCCGACTTCACGAAGAGCATCCGGTAGGCGGTGAGCCAGGCGGTCGGCAGGCAGGCCGCCTCGGCGAAGGACAGGTCGGCCGGCTTCGGCACGAGGTTCCGCGTCGGGACGGCGACCCGCTCGGCCATCGTGCCCTGGTGGACCTCCGACAGCAGCGAGCGCTTCGGGTCGAGGGTCTCGTCGCCGGTCCACCCTGGCGTGGCGATGACGCCGTGGACGACGACCTCGTTGCCGTCGGCGTCGATCCCGGCGGCGTCGGTGCCGAGGATCATCGGCATCCGCTCCGCGGGCAGGCCGATGCCGCGCAGGCTGAACAGGTCGTGGTGGTTGAGCGAGACGGCCTTGACGTCGATCGTCGTCCAGCCCTCCTTCGCCTCCGGTTCGGGCCGGTCGCCGACCTCCAGCACGGAGAGCGGGTCCTTCGGGGCGGGCGTGGAGACGAAGGCAGCGAGCATGATCGCGACGCTATGACACGGTCGCCCTCCGGGCGACACCGCGTCCAGGTGCCGTCCCCGGCTTCGGCTGAGCCGCTCTGACGTGGGCCGCCTCGGGGGACCCTTCGGGCCCCCGCTCCGCGACCCGACATCACGGTCAGCCGGCGGAGGCGCGGCGCCGGAGCGCGGCCTGCTCGGCGGGGTTGCGCGCCAGCTCTGCCGCGTGTCGCCACGCGGCGACGGCGCCGCGCTCGTCGCCGGCGCGCTCGAGCAGGTCCGCGTGCGCGGCGTGCAGCGGCGCGTAGCCGGCCAGCCGGCCGTCGGCCAGCACGGGTGCGAGCAGGGCGAGCGCCGCCCGCGGCCCGTCGGCGCGCCCGACCGCGACGGCCCGGTTCACGGTCACCACCGGCGACGGGGCGAGCCGGTCGAGCAGCCCGTACAGGTCGGCGATGCGGGGCCAGTTCACGTCGTCGGCGCCGGCCGCCGCCGCGTGCAGGGCGGCGATCGCGGCCTGCACCTGGTACGGGCCGACCGGCGCGCGGCCCGTCGTCGCGAGGAGGGCGCGGGCCTCCGCGATGGCTGCTGTGTCCCAGAGGGCGCGGTCCTGCTCGGCGAAGGCGACGAGCTGCCCGGCGTCGTCGTGCCGGGCGGCGGCCCGGGAGTGCTGCAGGAGCATCAGCGCGAGGAGCCCGGTCGTCTCGGTGTCGCCGGGCAGCAGCCGGTGCAGCTGGCGGGCCAGCCAGATGGCCTCGTCGCACAGGTCGGTGCGGACGGCCGGACCCTCGCCGCTGGCCAGGTGCCCCTCGGTGAAGACCAGGTAGAGCACCGCCTGCACGCTCGACAGGCGCTCGGCCAGGTTCTCCGGGTCGGGGAGCTCGAAGGAGATCGCCGTCTGCCGGATCTTCGTGCGCGCGCGGACCAGCCGCTTGGCCATGGTGTCCTCGGGGACCAGGAACCCGGCGGCGATCTCGGCGACCGACAACCCGGCCACGTGGCGCAGCGTGAGCGCCACCCGGGCCTCGATCGCCAGGGCGGGGTGGCAGCAGGTGAGCACGAGCTGGAGCACCGCGTCCTCCTCGTGGAGCCCCGGCTCGGGGGCGGCCGGGACGACGGCCTCGACCGTGCCGGGAGCCGACCGGTCGCGGCGGAGCACGTCGAGCGCCTTGCGCCACGCCGTCGTCGTCAGCCACGCGCCCGGCCGGTCGGGGACGCCGGCCGACGGCCAGGCGACCGCAGCCGCCGCGAACGCCTCGGAGACGGCGTCCTCGGCCAGCTGCAGATCACCCAGCCGCCGGGCCAGGGTGGCTACCACCTGCGCGCGCTCCTCGCGGAACGCCCGCTCCAGTGGGCTCACGACCAGGTCAGCCCGCGGTCGCCACAGCCGCCGCGTCGGCGCGGGCGGCCTCGGCGCCGGGCTGGACCGGCCGGACCTCCACGCTGCCGGTGCGCACGTTGGGCACCTTGGCCGCCCACTCCAGGGCCGTGTCGAGGTCGGGCACGTCGATCACGTAGAAGCCGATGAGGTGCTCCTTGGTGTCGGCGAACGGGCCGTCGGTCAGCAGCCGCTCGCCACCGCGCATCTGCACCGTCGTGGCGGTCTCGATGCCCTGCAGCCCGGCGCCGCTGACCATGATCCCGGCCTCGACCAGGGCCTGCGTGTAGGCACCCCACTCCTCGAGCTGGGCAGCCTCGGGGTCGTCCCAGGCGTCGGGGGAGTGCGAGAGCAACATCAGGTACTGCATGGGGACCTCCCGGGTCGGAGAGGGACGTACCGGTCGGTCCGTCCTACCTGCCCGACGCGGTCGTCGGCGGGAAAAGGACAGCGGCGGTGCGGGAATTTCGTCGTCCGCTACCGGATGACGACGACGTGCTCGCCCCGCGGCACGAACTCGCCGATCACCGGGGCGCCCGGGATCTCCCCGCCCAGCAGCAGCCCGCCGGAGGTCTGGGCGTCGGCGAGCAGCAGCGCCTCGTCCTCGCCCACCGCCGACAGGTCGGTGTGCGGGCGCACCCAGTCGAGGTTGCGCCGGGTGCCGCCGGAGACGAAGCCGTCGGCCAGCGCCTGCCGGGCACCGGTCAGATAGGGGACGGCGGCGGCGTCGACGACCGCGGTCACGCCGCTTGCCCGCGCCATCTTGTAGAGGTGGCCGAGCAGCCCGAACCCGGTCACGTCGGTGCCGGCCCTGATCCCCGCAGCCAGGGCGGCCCGGCCGGCGTCCCGGTTGAGCGCGGTCATCGAGGCGACTGCCTCCTCGGAGACCTCGCCGGTGTTCTTGTGGCGGCTGTTGAGCACGCCGACGCCCAGCGGCTTGGTCAGCGACAGGGCGGTGCCCGCGACGGCGGCGTCGTTGCGGATGATCCGGTCGACGTCGACGACGCCGGTCACCGCCATGCCGTACTTGGGCTCCGGGTCGTCGATCGAGTGCCCGCCGCCGACGTGGCAGCCCGCGGCGTGGGCCACCTCGAGGCCGCCACGCAGCACCTCGGCCGCGAGCTCGGCGGGCAGCACGTCCCGCGGCCAGCCGAGCAGGTTGACCGCGACCACCGGGGTGCCGCCCATCGCGTACACGTCGGACAGGGCGTTGGCCGCGGCGATCCGGCCGAACGTGTACGCGTCGTCGACGACGGGGGTGAAGAAGTCCGTCGTCAGCACCAGCCCCTGACCGCCCGCGGTGCGGACCACGGCCGCGTCGTCGCCGTCGTCGAGTCCGACGACCAGCTCGGCGGCGGGTGCGACCGGTCCGGTGGCCGTCAGCCCCGCGACGACGGCCTCGAGCTCGCCGGGCGGGATCTTGCACGCGCAGCCGCCGCCGTGGGCGTACTGCGTGAGGCGGATCGTCGTCGGTGCGCTGGTCACCGGCCGAATGTAGGCCGCGCCGGCCTGCGGCGACCCGCACTACACCTGCCGGCCGCCGGGCAGCACGACCAGCCGCGGGCGCTGCGTCTCGGCGCGCTGGCGCAACGCGCGCCCCGCCGGGTGGGTGGGGTGGTGATCGCCGGCCGGGGGAGCACCGAACGTCGCGGGATCGCGGCGCGGGGCGGGCTCGGCGGTCACCTCGGCGCTCTCGATGCGGTCGGTGCGGAACCACCGGACCGCCTGCCGCTCGCGGCACCAGGCCACGAGGTACTCGTGCTCGGCCGTGCGGGCGAGCAGTTGCGGCTCCACCTCGCGCAGGCTCGCGGCCCCCTTCCCGTCGCGGTAGTCGAGGACGAGCACCCGCCGCCGGGTCAGCCCCTCCTCCAGCGCGGACCGGACACCTCGGGACCTGGCCGCCTCTGTGCGGACGAGCTGCGTGCGGGCGACCAGCCCCTCCCGGCGGCGCGGGTCGGGCTCGAGTGCGGCCAGCACCTTGTCCAGCGCCGTGCGCCCGTCACCGGCGTACGGACCGTCGGGCTGCGCGGCGAGCGCCACCGCGATCGCCGCGGCCTCTTCCGGCGACACGGACAGCGGCAGCGCGGCGGCCTGGTGAGTCACGGTGCGGGTCATGCAGAGATGGTGACAAGCCCCACTGACATTTCCGGGACCGGCGCGCCACGTAGGCTGCCCGGTGGAGGCGTCAGGGTGTCTGGTGACCCCCGCGGCCTCTAAAGCCGACGTGGCCGAGCAGCTCGGTCAGGCGGGTTCGATTCCCGTCCGCCTCCGCCAGATCTTGGACGCGCCTACGCTGCGTCACGATGAGCCCGACCCCTGGAGATGCGGACCCGCGGCGCCAGGTGCCACGCACCGACACGCTGCTGGCCGACGAGCGCCTGGCCGCGGCCGGCGCGCGG
The DNA here is from genome assembly GCF_039534705.1 of Blastococcus jejuensis. Taxonomy (NCBI): domain Bacteria; kingdom Bacillati; phylum Actinomycetota; class Actinomycetes; order Geodermatophilales; family Geodermatophilaceae; genus Blastococcus; species Blastococcus jejuensis. Next base: position 52,821 of record NZ_BAAAVV010000003.1, on the reverse strand, counting down.
CTGGGACGCGGCCTGGTCAAGGACGCCGTGCAGGCGGTGCAGCAGCGCATCCGGTCGGGAGAGCTCGCGCCGCCCGACGCCGTCGACGCCGTCCTCTCCGTGCTCCCGGCGACGGCGAGCAGCCTGCGCCCGGTTCTCAACGCCACCGGCGTCCTCGTGCACACGAATCTGGGCCGCTCGCCGCTCTCCGAGGTCGCCGTCGAGGCGATGGTGGCGGCCGCGGGAACGACCGACGTGGAGCTGGACCTGCTCAGCGGGCGGCGCGGGCCGCGGGGTGCGGGGGCGATCGACGCGCTCCTGGCCGCCGTGCCGGCCGCCGGCGCGGCGATCGTCGTGAACAACTGCGCCGCGGCGCTCGCGCTGGTGGCCACGGCCCTGGGCCAGGACCGGGAGCTGGTCATCGCCCGCGGCGAGCTCGTCGAGATCGGCGACGGGTTCCGCATCCCGGAGCTGCTGGCCGCCACCGGGGCCCGCCTGCGCGAGGTCGGGACGACGAACCGCGTCACGCTCGAGGACTACCGCGACGCCGTGCACGACGAGACCGGTGCCGTGCTCAAGGTGCACCCGTCCAACTTCGTCGTCCGCGGCTTCACCCGGTCGGTGCCGGTGCACGAGCTCGCCGGCGCGCTCGGCCCCGACGGGGTGCCGCTGGTCGCCGACGTGGGGTCGGGGTTGCTCCGTCCGCACCCGCTGCTCCCCGACGAGCCCGACCTGCAGAGCACCCTGGCGGCGGGCGCCGACCTGGTGCTCGCCAGCGGGGACAAGCTGCTCGGCGGGCCGCAGGCGGGGCTGGTCCTGGGCCGGGCCGATCTGGTGGCCCGGCTGCGCAGGCATCCGCTCTACCGGGCGCTGCGGGTGGACAAGACCACCCTCGCCGCGCTGGAGGCGACGCTGCGCGGCCCCCTGCCCCCGGTGCAGCAGATGCTCGCCGCCGATGTCGAGACGCTGCGCGAGCGGGCCCGCGCGATCGTCGCCCGGCTCGGCGCCGCCGGGGTGGACGCGTCCGTCGTCGACGCCGAGGCGCGGGTCGGCGGCGGCGGCGCCCCGGAGCACCCGCTGCCCAGCGCCGCGGTCTCCCTCCCGGCCTCGTTCGCCGAGCCGCTGCGCCAGGGGGAGCCGCCGGTCGTCGGCTATCTGGACGACGGCCGCACGCTGCTGGACCTGCGCAGCCTGCCGCCGTCGTCGGACGAGGCCCTCGCCGCCGCGGTGCTGGCGGTCGCTGCCCGGTGATCGGCATGGACGTGCTCGCCACCGCCGGTCACGTCGACCACGGCAAGTCGGCGCTGGTGCGCGCGCTCACCGGCATGGAACCCGACCGGTGGGCCGAGGAGCGCCGTCGCGGACTCACCATCGACCTCGGCTTCGCCTGGACGACGCTGCCCTCGGGGCGTCGCCTCGCGATCGTCGACGTCCCCGGGCACGAACGCTTCGTCGGCAACATGCTCGCCGGGGTCGGCCCGGTCCCCGCGGCGCTGCTGGTCGTCGCCGCGGACGACGGCTGGTCGGCGCAGACCGCCGAGCACGTGGCCGGCCTCGACGCGCTCGGCGTCCGGCACGCGCTGCTCGCCGTCACGAAGGCCGATCTCGCCGATCCCGCCCCGGTGCTGGCCGACGTGCGGGAGCGGCTGGCGGGGACGTCGATGGCGGGGATCCCCGGCGTCGCCGTGAGCGCGCTGACCGGAGCGGGCATGCCCGAGCTGACCACCGCCCTGGAGACGTTGCTCGACGGGCTGCCGGCCGCCGATCCGACCGCTCCGGTGCGGCTCTGGGTCGACCGGGCGTTCACCATCCGCGGCGCCGGGACGGTCGTCACGGGCACGCTCGCCGGCGGCTCGGTGGCGGCGGGGGACCGGTTGCTGCTCGGCGGGCGGGAGGTGACCGTGCGCGGCGTGCAGTCGCTCGGGGCACCGGTCGATCGCGCGACCGCCCCCGCCCGGGTGGCGCTGAACCTGCGCGGGGTCGCCGCCCTGGACCTCTCCCGCGGCGACGCGCTGCTGACCCCCGCGGCGTTCCGGTTCACCGAGCTGGTCGACGTCACGCTCGCCCGCGACCCGGAGGGGCGGCTCCCGGCCGAGCCCGTGGTGCACGTGGGGTCGGCGACGGTCGGGGCACGGTCGCGCCCGCTCGGGGGCGCCGTCGTGCGGCTGCGGCTGGCCACGCCGCTGCCCCTGCGCGTCGGGGACCGGCTGCTGCTCCGCGACCCGGGCGCCCGGCGGGTGGTCGGCGCCGACGTGCTCGACGTGGACCCGCCCGAGCTGCGCCGCCGGGGAGCCGCGCGGCAGCGGGCCGCGGACCTGACGACCCGGCCCGGCGCCGCCGCCGACCTCGCCCGCCGTCGGGTGGTGCGCGCCGACGAGTTCGCCGCCATGGGCTGGCCGGTGCCCGAGGACGCCGACCGGGTGGGCCCGTGGCTGCTCGCCGCCGGGCTGGTCGACGAGCTGGCCGCGCGGGTGCCCGACCTCGTCGCGGCCCACCGGCAGGCCCATCCGCTGGAGCCCGGTCCGCCGGTCGACGTCGTCCGCCGGGCCCTCGACCTGCCGGACGCCGAACTGCTCGCTGCCGTCGTGCGGCCGCCGCTCGCGCTGCGCGAGGGGCGCGTCGTGGTGGCCGCCGCGGCGCTCCCCGAGCCGGTGCAGCGGGCCGTCGACGGCGTGCTGGCCCGCCTGGCCGCGGACCCGTTCGCCGCCCCCGAGGCACCCGACCTGGCCGCGGCCGGGCTGGGCCCGCGCGAGCTCGCCGCGGCGGTGCGCAGCGGTCAGCTGCTCCGCATCGCCGACGGCGTGGTGCTCGCGCCGGGTGTCGAGGACCACGCCCGGGCGCGGCTGGCGGGGATCCCGGAGCCGTTCACGCTCAGCCAGGCGCGGCAGGCGTGGGGGACCAGCCGCCGGGTCGCCGTCCCGCTGATGGAGTGGCTGGACACGCGAGGCGCCACCGTCCGGCTGCCCGACAACACCCGCCGGCTGCGCTGACCGGCTGCTACCGGGGTTGGCCTCGCGCTCCGGCGGTTCTGCAGAATCTCCCGAGCGCGAACACGACCCCTGGAGCGGGTCGAGTCAGTCCCTGCCGGGCACCCAGCGGGCGGGGCGCTTCTCCCGGAACGCGGCGATGCCCTCCTGTCCCTCCTCGCTGGCGAAGTAGCGGGCGGAGAGCTCCAGCAGCGAGTCGAAGTGCAGGGCCGGCGTCCGCACCCGCAGCAGCCGCTTGGTCTCGGCCAGCGCGGCGGGGGCGCCCGCGGTCAGGTGCACCAGCTGCGCGCGGACCTCGCCGTCGACGTCGGCCTCGGGGACGACGAGGTCGACCAGCCCGCCGGCCGCGGCCACCTCGGCGTCGAACACCTGCCCGGTGAGCATCAGCCGGTGGGCCACGTGCGGCACCATCCGCGGCAGCACGACCGCCGAGATCACCGCCGGCACGATCCCCAGCCGGACCTCGGAGAACGCGAACGTGGCCGACGTCGCGGCCACGACGACGTCGCAGGCGGCGAGCAGGCCGACCCCGCCGGCGCGCGCCGGACCCCGGACGACGGCGATCACCGGCTTGGGCGAGGACCAGATGGCCTCGAGCAGCTCGGGGAACTCGCGCACCCCCTGGTCCTGCGCACCGCCCCCGGCGGCCTCGGAGAGGTCCATGCCGGAGCAGAACACCCGGCCGGTGTGGTCGAGCACGACGGCTCGCACCGCGTCGTCGGCGATGGCCTCGAGCAGGGCGTCGCGCAGCTGGGCCCGCATCGCGCGGGACAGGGCGTTGCGGTTGGCGGGGGAGTCGAGGGTCAGCGTGGCGACGCCGGTCGCGACGGAGACCTGCAGCACACGGTCGGAGTCCACGCCCCGCATCCTGCCGGGCGCTGGCGCCCGCAGCACATCCCGGGGCCGAGGCACACTGGGAGCAGATGAACACCGTCCTGCCCCTCGTAGAACCCGCGGCGCGGTCGCTCGAACTGCCCGACAGCGCCCGCGAGGGCCTGGCGACGACGCCGTTCGGGCTCTACGTCCACGTCCCGTTCTGCGCCACCCGCTGCGGCTACTGCGACTTCAACACCTACACCTCCGACGAGCTGGGCCCCGGGGCCAACCGCGCCGAGTACGCCGGGACGGCGATCGCCGAGCTGCAGCGGGCCGCCCGCGTGCTCGGGCCCGACCTGCCGACCGTCTCGACGGTCTTCGTCGGCGGCGGCACCCCCACACTCCTGCCGGCCGCCGACCTCGCCGCCGTCCTCGCCGAGACCCGGCGGCTGTTCCCCGTCGCCGACGACGTCGAGGTGACCACCGAGGCCAACCCCGAGACGGTCGACCGCGGCTACCTGACGCAGCTGCTCGAGGCCGGCTTCACGCGGGTGAGCCTGGGCATGCAGTCCGCCGCCGAGCACGTGCTCGCGGTGCTCGACCGCCGGCACACCCCGGGCCGCGCCGTCGAGGCCGCGCACGAGGCCCGCGCCGCCGGGTTCGAGCACGTCAACCTCGACCTGATCTACGGCACGCCGGGGGAGTCCGACGCCGACTGGGCCGCCTCGCTCGACGCCGTCCTCGCCTCGCCCGTCGACCACGTCAGCGCCTACGCGCTGATCGTCGAGGAGGGCACCCGCCTGGCCCGGCGGATCGCCCGCGGCGAGCTGCCGATGCCCGACGACGACGTCCTCGCCGACCGTTACGAGCAGGCCGACGCCACCCTGCGCGGGGCCGGCTTCGACTGGTACGAGGTCTCCAACTGGGCGACGAGCGACTCCGCCCGGTGCCGGCACAACGAGCTGTACTGGGCCAACGCCAACTGGTGGGGGATCGGCCCGGGCGCGCACAGCCACATCGGCGGGCTGCGCTGGTGGAACGTCAAGCACCCGGCGGCCTACGCCGACCGGCTGGCCGCCGGGCAGAGCCCGCACCAGGACGCCGAACTGCTCGACGACGCCGACCGCGCCCTGGAGGCCGTGATGCTCGGCCTGCGGCTGCGCGAAGGCCTGCCCCTGGCGCACCTCTCGGAGGCCGGCCGACGCCGCGCCGACGACGCCGTCGCCCGGGGCCTGCTCGACCCGGCGGCGCACGCCGCGGGTCGCGCCGTCCTCACCGACGGCGGCCGGTTGCTCGCCGACGCCCTGGTCCGCGAGCTGACCGACTGAAAGGGACCGGCCGGCCGACAGAATGACCGCGTGACGCGACCCGGCGCGAGTGCCCCGGCCGACGGGCTCTGGCGCGCCCTCCCGGGCCTGCACCGGTTGCGGCGGTACGAGCGCGCCTGGCTGCGGCCCGACGTCCTCGCCGGGATCGCCGTCGCCGCCTACCTGATCCCGCAGGTGATGGCCTACGCCGACGTCGCGGGCCTGCCCCCGGTGGTGGGGCTCTGGGCGATCGGTGCGGCGCTGATCACCTACGCCGTGTTCGGCTCGTCGCGGCAGCTGTCGGTGGGGCCGGAGTCGACGACCGCGCTGATGACCGCCGTCGTCGTCGCCCCGCTCGCGGCCGGCGACCCGGGCCGGTACGCCGCGCTGGCCGCCGCGCTGGCCCTCGTCGTCGGCGGGCTGTGCCTGCTCGCCCGGGCGGCCCGGCTGGGCTTCCTCGCCGACCTGCTGTCCAAGCCCGTCCTCGTCGGGTACATGGCGGGCATCGCCGTGCTCATGATCGTGAGCCAGCTGGAGACGGTCACCGGCATCCCGGTGACGGGGGACGGCGTCCTCGCCGAGCTCGCGTCGTTCGTCGGCGGCCTGGACCGGCTGCACCCGGCGACCACGCTGCTCGCCGCAGGCGTGCTGGCCCTGCTGCTCGTCGTCCAGTGGCGCTTCCCCCGGGCCCCGGCGCCGCTCATCGGCATCGTGCTGGCGTCGGCGGCCGTGGCCGCGTTCTCGCTCGCCGATCAGGGGGTCGAGCTCGTCGGGGACATCGCCGGGCGGCTGCCGGCGGTCGCCCTGCCCGCGGTGGGGCTCGCCGACGTCGCCGACCTGGTGGGCCCGGCGCTGGGCGTGATGATCGTCGGGTACGTGGACAACGTGCTGACCGCGCGGGCCTTCGCCGCTCGCAACGGGTACCGCATCGACGCCAACCAGGAGCTGCTGGCCCTCGGGATGTCGAACCTCGCCACCGGCGTCACCCAGGGCTTCCCGGTGAGCAGCAGCGGCAGCCGCACCGTCGTCGGGGACGCGCTCGGCAGCCGGAGCCAGCTGCACTCGCTCGTCGCGCTGGCGTCGGTGGTCATGGCCCTGCTGCTCCTGCGCCCGGTGCTCGAGGCGTTCCCTACCGCGGCGCTGGGGGCGATCGTCGTCTACGCCGCGCTGCGGCTGATCGACCTCGTCGAGTTCCGGCGGTTCGCGTCCTTCCGGCGCAGCGAGCTGCTCCTCGCCGTCGCCACCCTGGCCTCGGTCCTGGTCCTCGGCGTCCTCGCCGGAGTGCTGGTGGCGGTCGGGCTGTCGATCGCCGAGCTGCTCCGGCGGGTGGCCCGCCCGCACGACGGCATCCTCGGCTTCGTGCCCGGGACGGCCGGCATGCACGACGTCGACGACTACCCCGAGGCGCGGCGGATCCCCGGGCTGGTCGTCTACCGCTACGACTCGCCGCTGTTCTTCGCCAACGCCGAGGACTTCCGGACGCGGGCGCTCGCCGCGGTCGAGTCCGCCCCGACGCCGACGCAGTGGTTCGTGCTCAACGCCGAGTCCAACGTCGAGGTCGATCTCACCGCGCTGGACGCCGTGGAGGAGGTGCGCGCCGAGCTCACCCGGCGCGGCGTGGTGTTCGCGATGGCACGGGTCAAGCAGGACATGCTCGTGGCGCTGGAGGCCGCGGGGCTGGTCGACCGGGTGGGCGGCGACCGCATCTACCCGACCCTGCCGACCGCCGTCGAGGCCTACGTCGCCTGGCACACCGAGCGGCACGGGCGGCCGCCCGAGGGGTGACCCGGGGGCGGCCCTTCCCCGGGGCCGTCCGGCCGGGCATGCTCGCTGCGAGATCGCCGAGCACAGGGGACGACATGCGACGGTTCGACGTGCTGCGCCAGATCGAGCGGCTCGACCCCGACCGCGACTTCGTCGAGATCTACCGGCTGATGGCCACGCGCGAGTTCCCCTGGGACATCAACCAGGCGCTGAGCTTCGCGCTGTTCCGCACCTACGCCGTCCCGAGCATCGGTGGCCTCCTGGCGCGCACCGGCGAGCTCACCGAGCGCACCCAGAAGCGCTACGACGACACGGTCCTGATCCTCGACGCCGTCCTGGAGCACGGGCCGGACAGCCCGCAGGGCCGGTCGGCGATCCGCCGCATGAACCAGATGCACCGCAGCTACGACATCAGCAACGACGACCTCCGCTACGTCCTGGCCACGTTCGTCGTGACGCCGATCCGCTGGATCGACGAGTTCGGCTGGCGGCCGATGAGCGAGATCGAGCGGGTGGCCGGCGCCAACTACTACCGGGCCGTGGGCCGGCGGATGGGCATCCGCGACGTCCCGGAGACCTGGCAGGGCTTCTCCCGGCTGCTCGACGCCTACGAGCACGAGCACTTCGGGTTCGACGCCGGGGCGCGGTCGGTCGCCGAGGCCACCCTGGCCCTGCTCGCCACGTTCCCGCCGTTCCACCGGCTGCCGCCCCGCCTCGTCCGGCCCGTGTCGCTGGCCACCATGGACGTGCCGCTGCTGTCGGCGTTCCGGTTCCCGCATCCGCACCCGGTCCTGCGTGCGCTCGTGCGCGGCGGTCTGAAGGTCCGTGGCCGCGTCGTCCGGTTCCTCCCGCCGCGCCGGCAGCCGTTCTTCGGGCGCATGCTCCCGCAGCTCCGCAGCCACCCCGACGGCTACGACGTCGAGACCCTGGGCACGTTCCCGCCCGGCTGCCCGGTTCCGCACGCGCGCCTCCCGGCGGCGTCCGCGACGGCGTGACGTGTTCACCCGTTAGGGCGGGGCGCACGTCACACTTCGTGGGCTATGGTGCCCGTTCCGGCAACGACGCCGGGTCGGATTCGTGGGGGTGGTCAGCGGTGGGCGTGTGCACGTTCCAGCCGGCTGCAGGATCCCCACCCGGCCTCAGTCCCCGCGGCGACCATCCCTCGATGGCGCTCTCCGGCGGGATGTTGCTGGCCCTGGCGATGAACCGCCGCGCTCGTGGCCTCCGCGGACTCGACGTACTCCGCCGCAGCCAGGATCGAGCGCCGCCGCAGTTCTGACTCCCGCACCCGGAGTCCCTGCCAGCCCCTCTTTCCTGACGCGACACCGCACCCGGTGACCGCGTCTTCCTGCTTTGCTCCAAGAGGAGATCTCAATGTCTGCCAGCCTCGACACCTCGTCCGCCGTTCCCTCGACCTCGGACCGCTTCCGTGCCCTGCTGGAGACCCAGCGCGCCGAGTACGTCCGGGAGCGCGAGGAGGCGCTCGCCGAGTGCGCCCAGTCGGTGCCCGACCCGGTCGCGCAGCGCCGCGTCGCCGACCTCAAGGACACGATCGCCGAGGTGGACGCCGCGCTCGCCCGGATCGACGCCGGCACCTACGGCACGTGCGCGCGGTGCGGCACGGCCATCCCCGAGGAGCGGCTCGAGCTGCGGCCCTTCGCGGCCACCTGCGTCGCCTGCAGCAGCGCGCACTGACGGCGCCGGGGGAGTGATCTCGATGCTTTCCCGACGCCGACGAACCGCCACCCCCGCCCCGACCCGCGCGCCCCGGCGCGTGGCCGTCGTGGGCGGCGGGATGGTGGGGCTGGCCACCGCCTGGTTCCTCCAGGAGAGCGGTGCCCAGGTCACCGTCTACGAGCGTGGCACGGTCGCCGCCGGTGCCTCGTGGGGCAGCGCCGGCTGGCTGACTCCGGGCCTGGCCGCGCCGCTGCCGGAGCCGGCCGTGCTGCGGTACGGCTTGCGGGCGGTGCTCAGCTCGCGGTCGCCGGTCTACCTGCCGCTGCGGGCCGACGCCGAACTGCTGCGGTTCCTCGCCTCGTTCGTGCGGCACAGCACGCCGGGGCAATGGCGCCGCGGGATGGCCGCCTACGTGCCCCTCAACGAGCGAGCACTGGACGCCTTCGACGTCCTGGCCGCCGCCGGCGTGAGCGCCCCGACGCACCGCGCCGAGCCGTTCCTCGCCTGCTACCGCGACGAGCGCGAGCGCCACGGGCTGGTCGAGGAGCTGCGCGCGATCCGGGCCGCGGGCCAGCGGGACGTCGTGTTCGGGGAGCTCACCGGCGACCAGGCGCGGGCGCTGGACCCCGTGCTCACCGCCGAGGTGGGCGCTGCCGTGCAGGTCTACGGCCAGCGCTACCTGCACCCGCCCGAGTACGTGCGCTCGCTGGCGCAGGCGGTCACCGCGCAGGGCGGGGTCGTCCGCGAGGGGGTGGGCGTCACCGACATCCGGGACGACGGCGACGAGGTGGTGCTCGGGACCGACGACGGGCCGCAGCGGCACGACGCCGTCGTCGTCGCCACGGGGGCGTGGCTGGGAGCCCTGGCCCGCAGGTTCGGCGTCCGCCAGGTGGTGCAGGCCGGCCGCGGCTACAGCTTCAGCGTCCCGGTCGAGCAGATGCCGTCGGGCCCGCTCTACTTCCCCGCGCAGCGGGTCGCCTGCACACCCCTGGGCAGCCGGCTGCGGATCGCCGGGATGATGGAGTTCCGGCGCCCGGAGGAGCCCCTGGACCCTCGGCGCATCGCGGCGATCACCGACGCCGTCCGGCCGTTCCTCACCGGCGTCGATCTCGACGACCGGCAGAACGAGTGGGTCGGCTCGCGCCCGTGCACCGGCGACGGGCTGCCCCTGCTCGGCCGCACGAGGTCGCCGCGGGTGTTCGTCGCCGGCGGGCACGGCATGTGGGGCATCGCGCTGGGCCCGGTCACGGGGATGCTGATGGCCCAGACCGTGCTCAAGGGCGAGGCGCCGCCGGAGCTGCGTCCCTTCGACCCGCTCCGGTAGGGGTCGCCGATCGGCGCATGACAGATGTCAGCCGCGACCGGCGACGTCTCGCACTACACGGCCGCAGCCCCGGTCGACAGGCTGGGGCCGTGACCAGTTCCCCCGCGCTCGGCGTCTCCGGCCTGACCGTTCGCTACGGCGACACGACCGCCGTCGACTCCCTCGACCTGTCGATCCCCGCCGGCCAGACCGTGGCCCTCCTGGGCCCGAACGGGGCCGGGAAGTCCACCGTGGTCAACGCCGTGCTCGGCCTCGTCCCGACCGCCGCCGGCACCGTCGAGGTGCTCGGCGGGCGGCCGCGCGACGCCGTCCGGGCCGGCGCGGTCGGCGCGATGCTGCAGCACGGCGGCCTGCCGAGCGAGGCGCGGGTCGGCGAGGTGCTCGATCTGGTGCGGCGCAGCTTCCCGGCCCCCTGGCCCCTCGAGGACCTGGTGGCCACTGCCGGCATCGAGGGACTGCTGGCCCGGCCGGTGGAGGCCCTGTCCGGCGGGCAGCGCCAGCGCGTCCTGCTCGCCGTCGCCCTGGCCGGGGCACCCCCGTTGCTGCTGCTCGACGAGCCCACGTCGGCCATGGACGTGGAGGGGCGTCGGTCGTTCTGGACGACGATGCGCGGGTTGGCCGCTCGTGGTCACACCATCGTCTTCGCGACCCACCACCTCGACGAGGCCGACGCCGTCGCCGACCGGGTGGTCGTCATCGCCGACGGCCGCCTCGTGGCCGACGGCTCGGCCGCCCAGATCAAGACCGGCACCGCGGCCCGCACCATCTCGTTCACCGCGGCCGACGACGACCCGCTCGACGTCCTGCCCGGCGTCACCGCGCTGGACCGGCGCGGCGACACCGTCACGCTGACCACCGGCGATCCGGAGACCACCCTGCGGGCCCTGCTCGTCGAGGGGCGGCGGCTGCCCGACCTCGAGGTCCGCGGGGCCAGTCTCGAAGACGCCGTCCTCTCCCTCACCCGACCGATCGGAGCCGACCGATGACCCCGCTGTTCGCCTTCCAGCTGCGCCGGGTCGCGCGCAACCGGCAGTTCCTCTTCTTCACCGTCCTGCTGCCCGCGCTCTTCACGGTCTTCTTCACGAAGATCTTCGGTGGCCAGGTCGGCAGCTCCGCGGAGTACCAGTCGTACGCCGCCGGCTCCATGGTCTCGATGATGGCCTACGGCAGCATCGGCGCGGCTCTGGGCGCGACCATCCGCATCTCCTTCGACCGGGCGTCGGGCTGGCTGCGCCAGCTGCGGGTGACGCCGGTGCCGCAGACCCAGATCGTCGGCGTCGACATCGCGGTCGGGGCCCTCCTGACCGTGCCCAGCCTCGTGGTCGTCGCCCTGGTGGGCCGGTTCGTCAACGGGGTCCAACTCGGCCTGGGCGCCTGGCTGGGGCTGGTCGCGGTGCTGTGGGCCGGCTCGGTCGCGTTCGTGGCGCTCGGCCTGCTGCTGGGCCTCTCCCTCGACGAGAAGGCCGCCGGCGGGGCGATGGGCCTGGTGAGCGTCGTCCTCGCCATGCTGGGCGGCCTCTGGGTGCCGGTCGAGATCTTCCCCGAGTCGATGCAGGTGCTCGCCCGGTTCCTGCCCTCCTACTGGTACGCCCAGCTGGGCCGCGACGTCGCGGCCGGGTCGGCCCCGGCCGTGATGGCGGTCCTGGCGCTGGTCGGCTTCACCGCCGGATTCGCTGCTCTGGCAGTCCTCGTGGCCCGGCGGCGCCCGCTCTACGCGGTGGCCGGCTGAGCAGGGTTAGCGTCGCGGCCATGCACCCGCCGAACCGGTGGCAGCTACTGGGGTGGGGGTTGCCCTGGATGCTGTTCCTCGCCTTCCCGGTGGCCGATCTGTTCTCGACGCCGAGACCGGCGCTGACCCGCGCGGTCGCGCTGACGGCGCTGCTGCTGTTCACCGCCGCCTATCTCGCGCTGTTCAGCGACGCGTTCACCCCTCGCGCCACCCGGCGGTTCCGGCGCGAGTTCCTCGTGGTCGTCGTCCTCGGGATCACGCTCGCCGTCTGGTTCGGCCCGGCCTGGTCGGGACTGCTCATCTACGTGGCGGCCGCCGCGGCTGCGAGCCTGCCCGATCGGTGGGTGTGGCCGGTGGTCGTCGGCGCAGCCGTCGTCTGCGGCGCCGTCGTCGCGGCCCATGGGCTGCTCGGCGATCTGCTGTTCCTTCCGGCCATCTGCCTGCTCACGGCGTTCGCGCTGCGCGGCACCCTCCGTCTCGTGTCGGTCAACGCCGAGCTCGCCGAGGCCCGGGACGAACTCGCACGGAGCGCGGTCGCCGAGGAACGGATGCGCTTCGCCCGCGACCTGCACGACCTGCTGGGGCACAGCCTGTCGCTGATCGCCCTGAAGAGCGAGCTCGCGGGCCGGCTGGTCGAACGGGACCCGGCGCGGGCACGCGCCGAGATCGCCGACGTCGAACAGGCGGCCCGGCAGGCCCTCGCGGAGGTCCGCGACGCCGTGAGCGGCTACCGCACCGTGAGCCTGGCCCAGGCGCTCGCCGAGGCGCGCTCCGCGCTCTCCGCGGCGGGGATCGCGCTGCACGCGCCGACCCCGGCGGCCGAGCTCCCGGGAGCCGTCGACGCCGTCCTCGGCTGGGTGGTGCGCGAGGCGACGACCAATGTGCTGCGCCACAGCGCCGCGCGGTCCGTGACCGTCGACCTCCGGTCGGGGGGCGACGAGATCGTGCTCGCCGTCACCGACGACGGTCGGGGGACGACGGCGTCGCGCGGCACCGGCCTGGCCGGACTGGCGGAGCGGGTCGAGGCGCTCGGCGGGCGGCTCGACACCGGCCCTGCCCGGAGCGGGGGCTTCCGACTCGCCGCCGCGCTGCCCGCGGCCGCCGACCGGGTGGCCCCGCGATGATCCGCGTGCTCATCGCCGAGGACCAGACCCTCGTCCGGGGCGCCCTGCGTGCGCTGCTCGAGCTCGAGGACGACCTCACCGTCGTCGCCGAGGTCGGCCGCGGCGACGAGGTCGTGCCGGCCGCCCTGGAACACCGCCCCGATGTGGCGCTGCTGGACATCGAGATGCCCGGTGGCGACGGCATCGAGGCCGCGCGGGCCCTCGCGTCGGCCGTGCCCGGGTGCCGCGCGGTCATCCTCACCACCTTCGGCCGCCCGGGATTCCTCCGCCGCGCGATGGAGGTGGGCGCGGCCGGCTTCCTGGTCAAGGACGCGCCCGTCGCCGAGCTGGCGCGCGCCATCAGAGCGGTGATGGCCGGTGAACGCGTCATCGACCGGGACCTGGCGGCGGCCGCGCTGGCGCTGGGCGCGACCCCGCTGTCGGCGCGGGAGGCCGACGTCCTGCGGGCGTCCGCGGACGGTGCCACCGTCGCCGGGATCGCGGGCAAGCTCTTCCTGTCCGAGGGGACGGTGCGCAACTACCTGTCGTCGGCCATCGGCAAGACCGGTGCGCGAACGCGCGTCGAGGCCGCGCGGGTGGCCGAGGAAAAAGGCTGGCTCTAGATGCGGCGCGGGTTGGGCACCGGGGGCTGCGCCGGGATCGCCGCGGTGTTCGGGCCGGACGGCGTCTGCACGGGCGTGAGCGCGTCGAGGTCGAGGACGCGAACGTGGATGACGTTGCGCTGCTGCAGCGCCGCCCGCAGCGCCCGGTGCAGGCCGTCCTCGAGGTACAGCTCGCCGTGCCACTGGACGGCGTGCGGGAAGAGGTCGCCGTAGAAGGTGGAGTCCTCGGCGAGCAGCGCGTCGAGCGCCAGCTCCTTCTTCGTCGTCACCAGCGTGTCCATGCGCACCTGGCGCGGCGGGATCATCGCCCAGTCCCGGGTGGACAGACCGTGGTCGGGATAGGGGCGGCCGTCACGTACCGCTTTGAAGATCAGGGAACGACCTCCGCTCTCTACCCCGACGGGGCGCCGACCGGTCCCACCCTATCCGGCAGGAGCCGGGGCCGCCGCGAGTCCGCCGGGGGTGAGAGCGTTCGCGAGCCGCGCGACGGCGGAGCCCGCCGGACGTATGCTGGACTGGCACTCGGTACCTGCGAGTGCCAGATTTCCGCCGAGTGCGGGGTCCAGTGCCCTCACCGCGCCGCACGGCGCGACGACCGGTACGGGGAGGTGTCACCGTGGCGCACGACGAACGCCGCCTGGAGGTTCTCCGGGCGATCGTCCAGGACTACGTCTCGACCAACGACCCGGTGGGCAGCAAGGCCCTGGCCGAGCGGCACGACCTGGGGGTCTCGCCGGCGACGATCCGCAACGACATGGCCGTGCTCGAGGAGCAGGGCTACATCACCCAGCCGCACACCAGCGCCGGGCGGGTGCCCACCGACAAGGGCTACCGCCTGTTCGTCGACCGGCTGTCGGCGGTCAAGCCGCTGTCGATGGCCGAGCGCCGCGCGATCGAGCGGTTCCTCGACGGCGCCGTCGACCTCCACGACGTCCTGTCGCGCACCGTCCGGCTGCTCGCGCAGCTCACCCGCCAGGTCGCCGTCGTCCAGTACCCGACGCTCTCGCGCAGCGCCGTCCGGCACCTGGAGGTCGTGCAGCTCGCCGCCGCCCGGCTGATGCTGGTGCTGATCACCGACACGGGCCGGGTCGAGCAGCGCATCGTCGACACCCCCGTCGACATCGACGCCGACGCCGTGGCCGAGCTGCGCACCCTGCTGAACGCCGCCTTCGTCGGGGTGAAGCTCACCGACGCCGGCGACAAGGTGCCCGACCTGCTGGAGACCGCGCCCCCGCACCTGCGCGGCCTGATCGCCACGGTCAGCTCGACCCTGCTGGAGACGCTGGTCGAGCCCAGCGAGGACCGGCTGGTGATCGGTGGCACCGCCAACCTGGCGCGGGGCGGCGCGCTCGACTTCCCCGGCACGGTCCGGCCGTTGCTGGAGGCGTTGGAAGAACAAGTCGTCGTCCTGCGCTTGATGGGTCAGGTGGACGCGAGCACCGTGCTCGTCCGGATCGGTGAGGAGAACGCCCACGAGGCGCTCACCGGTGCCTCGTTCGTATCGGTGGGCTACGGCTCGCCGGACCGGGCGCTGGGCGGCCTCGGGGTCGTCGGACCCACCCGCATGGACTACCCGGGCAACATGGCCGCGGTTCGCGCCGTGGCCCGCTACGTCGGCCACCTCCTGGCCGAGAGCTGAGGCTGAGACATCTCGATGGCAACGGACTACTTCGGCGTGCTGGGCCTGACCCGCGGCGCGAGCGACAGCGAGATCAAGCGCGCCTACCGGCGGCTGGCCCGCGACCTGCACCCCGACGTCAACCCCGACCCGGAGGCGAAGGAACGCTTCCAGGAGGTCACCCGCGCCTACGAGGCGCTGACCGACCCGGAGAAGCGCCGCATCGTCGACCTCGGCGGTGACCCGTTCGACACCGGCGGCGGGGGAGCGGGCGGGTTCGGGGCCGGTGGCTTCGGCGGGCTCGGCGACATCATGGACGCCTTCTTCGGCGGCGCCGCCGCCCGCGGCCCGCGCAGCCGCACCCGCGCCGGCCGGGACGCGCTGATCCCCGTCGAGCTCGAGCTCGACGAGACGGTCTTCGGCACCACCAAGGAGATCACCGTCGACACCGCCGTGCTGTGCAGCACCTGCACCGGCGCCGGCACCGCGCCGGGCACGCACGCGGCCACCTGCACCACCTGCTCGGGCCGCGGCGAGGTGCAGAGCGTCCAGCGCGGCTTCCTCGGCCAGGTCGTGTCCAGCCGCACCTGCCCCAGCTGCGGCGGCACCGGCCAGGTCATCCCCGAGCCCTGCCCCGAGTGCGCCGGCGACGGCCGCGTGCGGGCCCGCCGCACGATCTCGGTCAAGGTGCCCGCCGGTGTCGAGGACGGGATGCGCATCCGGCTCTCCGGCCAGGGCGAGGTCGGCCCCGGCGGTGGCCCGGCCGGCGACCTCTACGTCGAGGTCCACGAGCGGCCGCACCCGGTGTTCACCCGCGACGGGGAGGACCTGCACTGCCGGGTCACCCTGCCGATGACCGCCGCGGCGCTGGGCACGACGCTGAGCCTGAAGACCCTGGACGGCGAGGAGGACCTCGACATCCGGGCCGGCACCCAGTCCGGCAGCGTGATCACCCTGCGGGCGCACGGCGCCCCGCGGCTGCGCGCCACCGGCCGGGGGAACCTGCTCGTGCACGTCGAGGTCGCGACGCCGACCCGCCTGGACGCCGAGCAGGAGAAGCTGCTGCGCGAGCTGGCCGCGCTGCGCGGCGAGGACCAGCCGGAGTCGCACCGGGAGGCCCAGGGTGGGCTGTTCTCCCGCGTCCGCGACGCGTTCAACGGGCGCTGACCGGTGACCGAGACCGGGGCCCCCGAGCTGGACGGCGCACCGCTGTTCCTGCTCGACGAGCTGCCCGAGAGCGAGGAACTGCTGGTCGACGGCGCCGAGGGGCGGCACGCCGTCGAGGTGCTGCGGCTCGAACCCGGCGAGAACGTGCTGGTCGGCGACGGCCGGGGCGCGGTGGCCGAGGGGGCCGTGCTCAGTGCCGGCCACGACGGGCTGCGGGTCGCCGTCCACCACCGCTACGAGGTGCCCGCGCCGGCACCGGAGTTCCTGCTGGTCCAGGCCCTGCCCAAGGGCGACCGGGGGCCGCTGGCGGTCGACCTCGCCACGGAACTGGGCGTCGACCGGATCGTGCCCTGGACCGCGGCGCGCTGCGTGACCCGCTGGCGGGACGACCGGGTCGCCAAGGGCGTGGCCAAGTGGCGCGCGGCGGCCCGGGCGGCCAGCAAGCAGTCGCGCCGGCCGCGGCTGCCCGAGGTGACCGAGCCGATGACCACCCGCGAGGTGTGCGGCCTGCTGGCCGACGTCGACCTCGCGCTGGTGCTGCACGAGCAGGCCCGCCGCCCGATGGCGGAGCTGACCATCCCGACGAGCGGCACGGTGGCCGTCGTCGTCGGCCCCGAGGGCGGGCTCACCGACGGCGAGGTCGTGGCGTTCCGTGCCGCGGGGGCGCACGCCGTCCGGCTCGGCCCGGAGGTGCTCCGGACCTCGACCGCGGGCGCCGCCGCCCTGGCCGCCCTCTCCATGCGCACCCGCTGGGCCTGACCGCGACAGGTCGGCGACCCACCTCTCGCCCGGGTCAGCGGGGTAGCTGCAGGCGGGTGACGACTCCGTAGTGGTCCGACGCCCACAGCGGTGCGGGGGACGCGCGGAACGGCGTCGCCCCCGTCCGCGCCGCCCGGTCGGCCGGCCACGCCCCCGTGGTCAGGATCAGGTCGATGCGGCTGGTGGCCGCCGGCACGGGATCGTCGAGCAGCTCCGACTGGCAGCAGGTCAGCCCGGGATCGCCCGGGCGGGCCGTCGTCCAGGCGTCGGTCAGCGCACCGGTCAGCAGCCCGTACGTGGGGGTGGTCGAACCGTCGGCGGCTGAGTTGAAGTCGCCCAGCGCCACGACCGGGAAGGGGCTCTGCGCGACGAGGCCGAGGAATTCGAGGCCCTGGGCCTGCTGCGCGAGCGCCGCTGGGAACGGTGCGCCGACCTCGAGGTGGGTGTCGAAGATCCGCACCGTGCGGCGGGCGTCGTGCCGGTAGTCGATCGACGCCCAGCCGCGGGTGAAGGTCACCGGACCGGCTGCCGTCGGCAGGCTCAGCTGGACGTCGTAGTGCCCGTCCTGCGGGTTGACGAACTTCCGCGCCAGCGGGGCGCGCACCAGGATCACGTCCCGGTCGGTCAGCCGGACGTCGGTCGTCTGGGTCGGCGACAGGGCGTTGGCCCGGGGCGCCTCGACGTCGGCGTTCACCGAGGTCGAGACGGCCACGTAGGACTGGCCGCGTTCGCCCAGTTCCGCCAGCAGGATCGCGAGGAAGTCGTACACGACGTCCTCGGCATTCGGATCGGTCTCGCCCAGGACGATGTCTCCCACGGGCTGCTCGCGCCAGAGACTGACCTCCTGCAGGCCGATCACGTCCGGCCGGGTCGCCCGGACCTCGGCGGCCAGCGCCTCCGCCCGGGCCGGGAAATCGGTGGCGACGACGTTGTTCCAGGTCTGCCCGACCGCGGCGACGAACGCGCCCTGGTCCGGCGCCGTCACCAGGGCGTCCAGCCCCGACCCCAGGTAGAGGTTCCGGGTCATCACCGTGAGCGCGGGGCCGCCGCCGGCCCCCTGCGCGGCCCCGGCGGGCACCAGCAGGGTGGCGAGCGCGACGACGACGGCGAGCAGCAGCTGCCGGGTTCTGGCGAGGGCCCGGGGCTGGGTCATGACGGCTCCCTTCGAGGATTGCGCAGCGTAGGGCTGCCACTGCCGGAAGGGAACGCCTGCGCGAGCGGCGGCCGGGGCGCACGATGGCCGCGCCGGTCCTAGGGTCGGAGCCCGTGAGCGACTGCCTGTTCTGCCGCATGGTCGCCGGGGAGATCCCGGCCGACGTCGTCCACTCCACCGATCGCGTCTTCGCGTTCCGCGACATCAACCCGCAGGCCCCGACGCACGTGCTGGTCATCCCCAAGGACCACCACCGCACCGTCGGCGCGCTGGCGGCCGCGGACCCGGCGCTGCTGGCCGAGGTGATCTCCGCCGCGCAGGACGTGGCGCGTCAGGAGGGGCTGGTGGCCGGCGACGGCGAGGAGCCCGGCTTCCGGCTCGTCACGAACACCGGACCGCAGGCCGGCCAGACCGTGCACCACGTCCACCTGCACGTGCTGGGCGGCCGGCACATGAACTGGCCCCCCGGCTGAGCGGCACCGGGACCGGCCGTCCTGCGGCCACCGACAGCGGGCGTGACAGGGTGGGGCGCATGACCGATCTCGCCCCCGTGCGGCTCGAGCGGGACGGCGACGTCGCCGTCGTCGTCCTGGACAACCCGCCGCTGAACCTGTTCACGCCGGCCGTGTTCAGCGAGCTGGAGAACGTCGCCGCCGAACTCGTGGCGCTCACCGACCCGGCCGACGCGGGTCGGGCCCGGGCCGTGCTGTTCGAGGCTCGGGGCAAGGTCGTGTCCGGCGGCGTCGACGTGACCTTCTTCCGGGACATCGCCGAGGGGCCGGCCCCGGTGCGCCAGGGCGCGGACCTCTGGACCCGGCTGCTCCGGGTGGCCCAGACCATCGAGGACCTACCGGTGCCGACCGTCTTCGCCGCGCACGGGCTCACCCTCACCGCCGCGTTCGAGCTGGCGCTCTGCTGCGACATCCTGCTGGCCGCCGAGCGGGCGAGCTTCGGCCTGGTGGAGGTCGTCGTCGGGCTGACCCCGTCGATGGGCGGGCCGCAGCGGCTGGCCGAGCGGGCCGGCCCGGCCCGCGCCAAGGAGCTGATCTACACCGGCGAGCGCTATCCCGCCGCCGTCCTGGAGCGGTGGGACGTCGTCAACCGGGTGCTCCCGGATGACGGCTTCGCCGACGCCGCCCGGCAGTACGCCCACCGCGTCGCGGCCGGCCCGACCGTGGCGCACGCCGCCACGAAGCGGCTGGTCACCACGGCGGTCCGGGAGGGGTCCCGGGCCGCCGACGCCCTGGTGCCCGACGTCTCCGGCGCGCTGTTCGGCACCGACGACCTGCGCGGCGCCGTCGCCTCGTTCCTGGCCGACGGCCCGGGGAAGGCGACCTACACGGGCCGGTGACCGGGTGCCCCGATGGGGTCGAACCGGGATCCGGGGTCGCCCACGCGGGTAGACTGGCCTGGTCCGCATCTTCTTCCGCAGGAAGGCAGGGTCGAGGGTTCTTGCCCGACACCTCCCCAGGCGTCCCCGAACCGACCGTCCACGCGTCCCGTGACGCCTCGGCGCAAGCCGCCGCTGCGGACAGCGCCCGAGCCGGTTCCCCCGCCCCCACTCCCGCCGCCGTGCGGACCACGATCACCGTCCCCGACAGCGTTCCGATGGTCGGTCTGCTCGGCTCGGGCGACGAGCTGCTCCGGCTGGTCGAGGCGGAGGTCGCCGCCGACGTGCACGTGCGCGGCAACGAGATCGCGATCACCGGCCTGCCGGCCGACAACGCCTTCGCCGTCGGCGTCTTCGACGAGCTCATCGCGCTGCTCGGCACGCGGCAGGAGCTGCGGCCCGACTCGGTGCGCCGGGTGATCGCCATGCTCAGGAGCGGCGACTCCGAGCGGCCGGCCGACGTGCTCAGCCTCGACATCATCAGCCGCCGTGGGCGCACGATCCGGCCCAAGACGCTGAACCAGAAGCGCTACGTCGACGCGATCGACGCCAACACGATCGTGTTCGGCATCGGTCCCGCCGGTACCGGCAAGACCTACCTGGCCATGGCGAAGGCCGTGCAGGCGCTGCAGACCAAGCAGGTCAACCGGATCATCCTGACCCGCCCGGCCGTCGAGGCGGGGGAGCGGCTGGGTTTCCTGCCCGGCTCCCTCTCGGAGAAGATCGACCCGTACCTGCGGCCGCTCTACGACGCACTGCACGACATGGTCGACCCGGAGTCGATCCCGCGTCTCATGGCGGCGGGGACCATCGAGGTCGCGCCCCTCGGGTACATGCGCGGCCGCTCGCTCAATGACGCGTTCGTGATCCTCGACGAGGCGCAGAACACCACGGCCGAGCAGATGAAGATGTTCCTCACCCGCCTCGGTTTCGGGTCGAAGTTCGTGGTCACGGGAGACATCACCCAGGTCGACCTGCCCGGCGGCGCGCAGAGCGGTCTGCGGATCGTGCGCGAGATCCTCGACGGCATCGACGACGTGCACTTCTCGCAGCTCACCAGCGCCGACGTCGTCCGGCACCGCCTGGTGGGCGACATCGTCGACGCCTACGAGCGCTGGGACGCCACCCGGCAGCCCGCCCCCGCCCGCCCGGCGTCCGGTCCGCCGGTGCGCTCGAACCGCCCGCGCCGGCAGGGGAGCTGAGCGACGTGCCCGTCGAGGTCGCCAACGAGTCCGAGATCGCGGTCGACGAGGCCGAACTGGCCGGCGTCTGTCGGTTCGTGCTCGGCGAGATGAAGGTCAACCCGATGGCGGAGCTGTCGGTGCTGTGCGTCGACGTCGAGTACATGAGCAGCCTGCACGAGCGCTGGATGGGCGAGAAGGGCCCGACCGACGTGCTCGCCTTCCCCATGGACGAGCTCGACACCGCCCGCCCCGACGACCCCGACCCCGGGCCGGCGCTGCTCGGCGACGTCGTCCTGTGCCCGGCCGTCGCCGTCCGGCAGGCCCGTGCCGCCGGCCACTCCATGGACGACGAACTCGTGCTGCTGGCCACCCACGGCGTGCTGCACCTCCTCGGCTACGACCACATGGAGCCCGACGAGGAGAAGGAGATGTTCGGTCTCCAGCAGAAGCTCATCGAGGGCTGGCGCGCCGCGCCGCGCGAGCCGGTGACCGGCGCCCCCGTGGTCAAGGAGCCCCGCACCCCATGAGCCGTCCCCGATGAGCGGCGGTGCGGTCACCCTGCTGGTGATCGCGATCTGCCTCATCCCGTTCGCGGGCGTCTTCGGCGCGATGGACGCCGCCCTGCAGCGGGTGTCCAAGGCGCGCGTGGAGGAGCTCCGTCGCGACGGCGTGAAGCGGGCCCGCGCGCTGGAGGAGGTCCTGGCCGAGCGGGCGCGGCACGTGGCGCTGCTGCTCCTGCTGCGGATCGTCTGCGAGACCCTGGCCGCGGTGCTGCTCACCGTCGTGCTCTACGGCATCTGGGGGAGCGGCTGGCAGACCGTGCTCACCGCCGCCGGCGTGATGATCGTGGTCAGCTACGTGCTGGTGGGCGTGGGGCCGCGCACCCTGGGCCGCCAGCACGCCTACGGCGTGGCCCTGGCGACGGCGGGGATCGTGCGGCTGCTCGGCCGGGTGCTCGGCCCGATCGCCACCCTGCTGATCCTGGTCGGCAACGCGATCACCCCCGGGCGCGGTTTCCGCGACGGGCCGTTCTCCTCCGAGGTCGAGCTCCGCGAGCTGGTCGACATGGCCGAGGAGCGCGGCGTGGTGGAGTCCGGCGAGCGCAACATGATCCACTCGGTGTTCGAGCTCGGCGACACCATCGCGCGCGAGGTCATGGTCCCGCGGACCGACGTCGTCTGGATAGAGCGCACCAAGACCGTGCGCCAGGCACTGGCGCTCGCGCTGCGCAGCGGGTTCAGCCGGATCCCGGTCATCGGCGAGAACGTCGACGACGTCGTGGGCGTCGTCTACCTCAAGGACCTCGTCCGCCGGTCGCAGGGCAACCACGACCAGCGCAACGGCCCCCGGGTCGAGGAGCTGATGCGCACGCCGACGTTCGTGCCGGAGTCCAAGCCGGTCGACGAGCTGCTGCGCGACATGCAGGCCGCCCGCATCCACATCGCGATCGTGGTCGACGAGTACGGCGGGTTCGCCGGCCTGGTCACCATCGAGGACATCCTCGAGGAGATCGTCGGCGAGATCGCCGACGAGCACGACCAGTTCCAGCGGCCGCCGGTCGAGGAGCTGCCCGACGGCTCGATGCGGGTCACCGCCCGCCTGCCCGTGCAGGACCTCGCCGAGCTGTTCGCCGTCGAGCTCCCCGAGGACGACGACGTCGAGACCGTGGGCGGCCTGCTGGCCCGCGAGCTCGGGCGGGTGCCGATCGAGGGCGCCGCGGCCGAGGTCGGCGGCCTGCGGCTGGTCGCCGAGAGCACCGGGGGCCGGCGCAACCGGATCGACACCCTGCTGGTCTGCCGGGTGGCGGCGGAGGAGCCGCACGCGGTCGACGAGCGGGACCGGTCGGATGCCACCAGCGCCGACGTGCCGGCACCCGTGGAAGGCTGAAGAAGGACCCTCCTGCCCCCCACCGCTCGCCCGCTCGCGGCGGGTCCCTGCAGGAGGGCCGCCCCCGATCGGCAAGGATTGCTCTGTGCCCGACCTGGACCCGGAAGACGCCAAGCTCGTCACCCTCGCGCGCTCGTCCCGTGGCCGCACCGGCGCGCCCGAGGGGGCGGCCGTCCGCGACACCGACGGACGCACCTACCTCGCAGCGACGGTCGACCTCCCCTCGCTGAAGCTCACGGCGCTGCAGGCTGCGGTGGCCGCCGCCGTCTCCAGCGGGGTCGAGGGTCTCGAGGCCGCCGCCGTCGTCTCGGCGTCCGACGCCGTCGAGCAGGAGGGCTTGGCGGCCGTCCGCGACCTCGCGCCGTCCGCGCCGGTGCACCTGGCCGGCCCCGACGGGAGCCTGCGCACCACCGTCTGAGACCGGCGAGATCGGCGATCTCGTGCACTTTGAGGCCCCAAGACGCGCGAGATCGGCGATCTCGACGGGACGGGGTCAGCGGTGGTACTTCGCCCGGGCGGCGGCGCTGATCTCCT
The DNA here is from genome assembly GCF_039534705.1 of Blastococcus jejuensis. Taxonomy (NCBI): domain Bacteria; kingdom Bacillati; phylum Actinomycetota; class Actinomycetes; order Geodermatophilales; family Geodermatophilaceae; genus Blastococcus; species Blastococcus jejuensis. Next base: position 29,820 of record NZ_BAAAVV010000003.1, on the reverse strand, counting down.
CCTCGTGGGCCAGGAAGTGGTCGCGCCGGGCCAGCGCATCGCGGACGTAGCTCGCTACAGCCGCTGCATCGACCGTGGCCCCGCGTGGGAAGTCCCAGGTCATCAGCGTCGACGTGCCCGGCCGCAACACGTGCAGCGGGTCGTCGAGCAGCACGCCCCACAGGAACCGCAGGTTGACGGCGTCCTTCGTGACACTGAGCGCGGCCACCCAGTACCGCCACCGGCCGTCGAGGGTGTACGTCGGCATCCGGTACTTGATGGCCATCTCGAGCTCGGGAGCGCCGGTGCGGACGGCGGCGTCGAGCGCGCGCAGCGTCCCCGCCGCGGCGTCGTCGACGCCGGACAGGTACTCCTCGAGCGCGGCCCCGGGCACGAGCGGGAGGCTAGCGGCGCGCCGCCGTCGCGAGCGGGTGCCCGAGCGCCTCGGCGAAGGCCGCGGGATCGCGCACCCAGCGGGTGAACGCCTGCCCGGCCGTGCCGTCGTCGCTCCGGTAGCGGACGGCGACCCGCGAGCGGCCGGGCAGCCAGCCGCCGCGGCGCGCGGCCCGGGGCCAGTCGGGCGGGGGGTCGCCCGCGCGCACCTCCTGCACGAGCACGAGCGGGACGATCGCGGCCGGGTTGGTGCGGGCGGCCGGGACGTCGGCGGACAGCCCGTGCTCGGACACGGTCAGCCGGCCGATGTTGAGCACGAGGACGAGCAGCCCGGCCCCCAGGGCCAGCGGCGCCTCGTCGACGACGGCGGTCCAGCCGCCGGCCCACCCGAAGACGCCCAGCCACACGGCGACGATGCCGAGCACGACGGCGACCGGGACCGGGCGGGGCGGGTCGTACTGCCAGTAGCGCAGGGGGCCCGGCGTCACGGTGGCCGAGCGCCTCGGGCCGCGGCCGGCGAGGAAGCCGTAGCCGCGCAGCTGCTGCTGGTGCAGCGTGCGTGCCTCGTCCGCCCGCGCCGATCGACCGCGCTCCCGTGCCATGCCCGCGATCATCCCAGCCCGGTGCGCGGTTCCCGTCGGCCCCGGGTGGGAGACTCTTCGCGTGAGCACCCCCGAGCCGGCGCCGCACCGCAGCGGTTTCGTCGCTCTGGTCGGTCGCCCCAACGCCGGCAAGACCACGCTGACCAACGCGCTGGTGGGCGAGAAGGTGGGCATCGTCAGCAACCGCCCGCAGACCACGCGGCACGCCATCCGCGGAGTCGTGCACCGGCCGGGCGGCCAGATCGTGCTCGTCGACACCCCGGGGCTGCACAAGCCCAAGAGCCTGCTCGGCAAGCGGCTCAACGACGTCGTCCGCGACACGCTCTCCGACGTCGACGTGATCGTCTTCTGCATCCCGGCCGACCAGCCCGTCGGCCAGGGTGACCGGTTCATCGCCCGGCAGCTGCGCGAGGTGCGGGCGCCGGTGGTCGTCGTCGTCACCAAGACCGACGCGGCGGGCAAGAAGCAGGTGGCCGAGCAGCTGCTGGCGGCCAGCCAGCTGGTCGAGGCGACCGAGGTGGTGCCGGTCAGCGCGCTCGCCGGGCACCAGGTGGAGCTGCTGGAGGACCTGCTGATCGGGCTGTTGCCCGAGGGGCCGCCGCTGTACCCGGAGGAGCAGACCACCGACGAGGACACCGAGCGGCAGATCGCCGAGCTGATCCGCGAGGCCGCACTGGAGAAGGTGCGCCAGGAGGTGCCGCACTCCCTGGCCGTGACGATCGAGGAGCTCACCCGCCGGCCCGATCCCAGGCGTCAGGGCGGCGAGCTGGTCGAGGTGCACGCGCTGCTGCACGTCGAGCGGGCCAGCCAGAAGCCGATGTTGCTGGGCAAGGGCGGGCAGATCATCAAGGCCATCGGCACCGAGGCGCGCGAGGGCATGGAGACGCTGCTCGGCGCCCGGGTGCACCTGGAGCTGCACGTGACCGTGCTGGGGGAGTGGCAGGACGACCCCAAGAAGCTGAACCGGCTGGGGTACTGAGGCCATGAGCGGCACCCCGAAGGCGCTGTACCGCGACGAGGGCGTCGTGCTGCGCACCCAGAAGCTGGGCGAGGCCGACCGGATCGTCACCGTGCTGACCCGGCGGCACGGCAAGGTGCGGGCGGTCGCGAAGGGCGTGCGGCGCACCAAGAGCAAGTTCGGCGCCCGGCTCGAGCCGTTCAGCCACGTCGACCTGCAGCTCTACACCGGCCGCAACCTCGACATCGTCAGCCAGGCGGAGTCCATCCGTGCCTACGGGCAGGACGTCGTCGACGACTACCCCTCCTACACCGCGGGCACCGCGGTGCTCGAGACCGCCGACCGGCTCACCGCCGAGGAGCGCGAGCCGTCGCTGCGGATGTTCCTGCTCGTGATCGGCGCGCTGCGGGCGCTGGCCGACCGCACCCACCCGGCCGGCCTCGTGCTCGACGCGTTCCTGCTGCGCGCGATGTCGGTCGCCGGCTGGGAACCGGCGCTGGCCGACTGCGCCCGCTGCGCCGAGCCCGGCCCGCACCGGCACTTCTCGGTCCCGGCCGGTGGGTCGGTGTGCCCCGCCTGCCGGCCGACCGGCTCGGCGATGCCCAGCCCGGTCACGATCGAACTGCTCGACGCGCTGCTCACCGGCGACTGGGACCGGGCCGAGGCCAGCCAGGGCACCAACCGGCGGGAGGGCAGCGGGCTCGTGGCGGCGCTGCTGCAGTGGCACCTGGAGCGCGGGTTGCGGTCGCTGGCCCTGGTCGACCGATCGTGAGCGGACAGGGGCGTGAGCATCGCAGCGAGGAACGAGCGAGGAGCGGAGCAACCCGCGGGAGCGAACCGGTGACATGGTGAGGAAGACCGCGCCCCGGCGCGAGGTGAAGGCGCCGAACCCGCACCCCTCGGGTGCCCGCCCGCCGCAGCTCCCGGCGGACAAGATCCCGCGGCACGTCGCGATCGTCATGGACGGCAACGGGCGGTGGGCCAAGCAGCGCGGGCTGCCGCGCACGGCCGGTCACGAGGCGGGGGAGGCCTCGCTCTTCGACTGCGTCGAGGGCGCCATCGAACTCGGCATCGGCGCGATCAGCGCCTACGCCTTCTCCACCGAGAACTGGCGGCGCAGCCCGGAGGAGGTCCGCTTCCTCATGGGCTTCAACCGCGACGTGATCCGCCGGCGCCGCGACGAGATGCACGACCTCGGGGTGCGGGTGCGCTGGGCCGGCCGCCGTCCCCGGTTGTGGCGCAGCGTGATCAAGGAGCTCGAGGTCGCCGAGGAGCTCACCCGCGACAACGACGTCCTCACCCTGACCATGTGCGTGAACTACGGCGGCCGGGCCGAGATCGCCGACGCCGCGGCGGCCATCGGCCGCGAGGTCGCCGCCGGGCGGCTGAACCCCGACACGATCGACGAGCGCACCGTCGCCCGGTTCCTCGACGAGCCCGACATGCCCGACGTCGACCTGTTCGTGCGCAGCTCCGGCGAGAACCGCACCAGCAACTTCCTGCTGTGGCAGTCGGCCTACGCCGAACTGGTCTTCCTCGACACGCTGTGGCCCGACTTCGACCGCCGGCACCTGTGGCAGGCGTGCGAGGAGTACGCCTCGCGGCAGCGGCGCTTCGGCACCGCCTGAAGCCGCTCGGCGCGGTCGTCCGATCACGATCCGGCCGCGCTGCCGAACACTCTCGACGCGCCGCGATGGGACCCGTTGACACGGACACCGCGGGGCCGAAAAAGTGGCTCCTCCCTGTGAGAGGACGGAACACCCATCGTGAGCGAGAGCACGGTCGCGCCGCAGCATGCCCAGACCCCACCGGCACCACCCCGGCCCGGCGACCTCACCGACCAGCTGATCGCCAGTGACTTCTGGACCGAGCAGATGCTGGTCGACGCGGGGATCCCGATCATCGACGTCCCGTTCGTCACCGTCGGCGGCGGCATCGGCTCGTTCGTGACCGCTGACTACCTGCGCATCTGCGGTGTGCCGACCGACGCCATCCGCGTCCTGACGCCGCTCAAGCACCCGTGGGAGAGCTACGAGTACCTGACGACGGTCTCCCAGATCCCGCGCGGCGAGCGGCTGCGGTCGGACTCCTCCTCGACGCCGGACAACATCTGGGGCTTCCCGAGCTACGCCCTGCGCGAGGGTCTGCACGGCAACCTCAAGCAGCTGTGGAACGTGCTGGTCGAGCCGATCTGGGCGAACTACTACACGCCCAAGGCCGGCCACGCGTTCGAGTCGATGGAGAAGGAGATGCACCGCATCCGCTACCAGGAGATGGTCGTCCACGGCCAGGTGCGGATGGTGCGGCGGCGGGTCGGCGGCGGCTACTTCACGATCCTCACCCCGCCCGAGGGCGCGGCGGCCACCCGGCGCATCGCCTACCGCAGCCAGTGGGTGCACATCGCCATCGGCTACCCCGGCCTGAAGTTCCTGCCCGACCTGCAGAAGTACCGCAGCGAGTACAACGACTACAGCCGCGTGGTCAACGCCTACGAGCCGCACGAGCACATCTACGAGCGGCTGAAGCTGCGCCCCGGCGTGATCCTCATCCGCGGCGGCGGCATCGTCGCCTCCCGCGTGCTGCAGCGGCTCATCGACGACCGCGACCGGCTGGGCCTGCAGACCCAGATCGTGCACCTGTTCCGCACCTACGTGGACACGCCGCACGGGAACGGCATCTTCAAGCGCCGCAAGGGGGCCGACGGCTGGGCCTACCAGGGCTTCAACTACCCGAAGTCGGTGTGGGGCGGGCAGCTCAAGCAGCAGGTCCGCAAGTCCGAGGGCCAGGAGCGCGCCACGCTCTACAAGGAGATGGGCGGCACCAACACGCCCGTCCGCCGCGACTGGCAGGAGCAGCTCAAGCGTGGCCGTGCCCAGGGCTGGTACCGCGTGATGATCGGCCAGATCGACAACATGCGGCCCGTGGGGGAGCTTGTCGAGGTCGCCGTCTCGAGCAACCAGGGCCCGCAGCTGGGCACCTTCGACGCCGTCATCGACTGCACCGGCCTCGAGGCCGACATCCGGGAGCACCGCGTCCTGGCCGACCTGCTGGACCACTCCAACGCCCAGCGCAACCCGGTCGGCCGGCTCGACGTGGGTCGCAACTTCGAGGTCACCGGCGCGCAGAACGGCGGCAAGATGTACGCCTCCGGGAGCTCGACCCTGGGCGGTCCCTTCCCGGGCGTCGACACCTTCTTCGGGCTGCAGATCGCCGCGCAGGAGATCGCCGACGACCTGATCAAGCAGGGGTTCGCGAAGAAGCTCGGGCCCGGGCGATCCACCAGCCAGTGGTGGAAGTGGGTCCGCAACAAGACGATCTGACCGCCCCCGCCCCCGGCACACCCCCGACGACCGAGAGAGACCCTCGTGCTCCCCACCCTGAACGGCCGCATCCAGACGCGGATCTTCCTGCTGGCGGTGGTCGGGTCCCTGTGGACCCTGATCATCACGCCGATCCTGCCCATCGACGCCCCGCTGGGCACCGCCTACAAGACGACCTTCTCGATCCTGCTGGTCGTCGCGGTCCTCGGCATCGTCTGGGAGCTGATCTACCACGGCATCCAGCAGTTCCGCTGGGAGAAGGACTGGCCGACGATCTTCGGCCTGCTCACCGCGATCCCCGAGGGGCTGCTCGTCTGGTTCCTGCTGGCCGGCGGCGCGATCCCGTGGATCGACAGCGTGCCCGGCCCGGCGTTCGTCATCGACTTCGTCACGACGTGGCTGGTCGTGTGGCTGGTCGCCAACGGCCCGATGCGGGTGCCGTTCATCCACTGGCGGATCAACGGCGGGCGGCTCATCTGATGGCCGACAGCCTGTCTCCGTCCGTGGCCGGCGCCCGTGGTCCGGCCACCGTGCCCCCGTTCGACCAGGTCTCGGTCGCGGTCGCGCCCGGCGACGACCTCGTCGTCCGGCTGCCCGGCATCCTGCTCGTCGTCGCCGTCGAGGCGGTCGACGCACCGCCGCCGGCCAGCCCCAAACTCGGCGGATGGGGCGCGTCGCCGGCGGCCCCGCAGCCGGCCATGCCGACCGGCGACGTCCGCGTCGGCGAGCTGGTCGACCTGTGCCGCCGGGTCTCGGCGGCCGGCAGCCGCGCACCCGGCCGCCGGCTGCACGACGAGCTGCGCACCTGGCTGCCGACCATGTCCGACATGCCCTCCTTCGCCGTCGCCGCCGCGACCGAGGAGGGCCTCGCGGTCGCGCTGGTCGGTGACGCCGCGGCCGAGGTCCCCGACCTCGGTCTGCGGCTGACGCCTGCCGACGGCGAGCAGAAGCTCCCCGACGGCAAGCCCTTCCTCGACCGGCTCGTCGACTGGCCCCCGGCTGCGCTGCGGCTGTCGGCCGGTTCGGCGGTGACCACGTCGCCGCACCCGCTGGCCGACCTCGAGTCCGGCAGCGTCCCGGGTGCGGCGGCCGTCCTGTCCCCGGCCGCGGCACCCGCGCCGACGCCGGCGCTGGACGCCCCGTCGCCGACGACGATGGTCCGGCTGCCGGCTCCCGGGTCGTTGCTGCCGCAGCCCGGTGCCGCGACCCCGCCGGTGGCCTCCAGCGCGCTCCCGCTGCCGCCGCCGCCCCGGCGCCCGGCCGCGCAGCCCGCGCACGACGACCACGCGGGACATGCGCATGACCACGCCGGTCACGCCCACGAGGCGGCGGAGCCCGTCGGGGCGCCGGTGATCGCCGAGCCGGTGCAGTTGCCGGCCCCGGTCCTGTCGGCGTCGCTGCTGGCGCCGCCGGAGGAGGAGGCGCCCCGTGAGCCGCTGCCGGTGGTCTCCACCGAGCAGCCGCCCGCGGCCCTGGTCACGGAGCCGGAGGACACCCGTCCGAAGGTGAAGGGCTTCCTCTGCTCGCGCGGGCACCTCAACGACCCGCGCGTGCTGTTCTGCAACCTGTGCGGCATCCGGATGGCCGAGAAGACCGGTGTCTTCATCGAGGGGGTGCGGCCGCCGCTCGGCCTGCTCGTCTTCGACAACGGCGCCACGGTCAGCATGGACGCGGACTACCTGCTCGGCCGTGAGCCGGAGACCGACCCCCGGGTGCAGTCCGGGGAGCTCCGGCCGCTGCTGATCATCGACCAGACGGGCGGCGTCAGCCGGCACCACGCGGAGATCCGGCTGGAGGGCTGGGACGTGCTGCTGCTCGACACCGGTTCGGCCAACGGCACGCTGGTCGCTCCGCAGGGTGCTCCGCAGTGGTCGTCGCTGGTGCCCGGGCAGCCCGTCCGGCTCACCCCGGGCATGGCCGTCCGGATGGGCAGCCGGCAGTTCGCCTTCGAGTCACCGCACGGCGGGGCCCACTGACGGCCCGCACCACGAGCGAAGGCCCCGCCGAATCGGCGGGGCCTTCGTCGTTCCCGGGGGGCCGGCGCGTCAGGCGGGCGCGGCAGGGGCAGTGATCACGGCCAGGGTCTCGTCCATGTCCCGGTCCCGGTCGGCCGGCCCCGCGTGGACGGTGAGCACCGGCGTCAGGTCGGGACCGGTGCCGCCGGTGACCTCACCGGGCGGCGCGAACAGGAGCCCGGCCGGGGTGTCCGAGTCCTCCGGTGCGACGTCGACCCCGACCCGGCGCAGCGAGTCCGCGATCCCCGCCGCCCGCCGGCCGGCCCGCCAGCCCTCGCCGGCCTGCAGTTGCAGCGGGACGGACCGGCCCATGGCGGCCTGGGCGGCCATGCGCAGCGCGGTGCGCCCGTCGGGCCCGGTGTCCTGGACGACGGCCACCGGCCCCGACGGTGCCAGGCCGTGCTCACCGAGGTCGCCGGAGACGACGACGACGGTGCCGTGCAGCGTGGCCGGCCACGGCGTGCCGTCGCCGTCCCCCGTCGTTGCCCAGCCGGCGCGAACCAGCACCACGTCGGCGTCGGCACTGGCCGCGATCTCGCTGACGTCGGCCCACGGCGCGTCGCTGAACCGCGAGGCGACCGAGGCCCGCAGCCCGCGCTCGCCGACGATCCGCGCGAGCTGGCGCAACTCGTCGCCGGCGGCCGCCATCAGGGCGAGGTCGGCGCCCAGCCCGCTGGCGACCTCGGGCTTGGGCAGCGTGCGGCGGACCACGCGCGCCAGCACGATCTGGGCCGGGCTCTCGCGCCCGACCAGGTCGCAGGCCAGGTGCACCATCGCGGCGTCCCGTTCCGGGTCGTCGACGACCACGACGACGGTGTAGGCCTCCTCGAGGCCCATGGCCGCCCGCTCGGCCGCCGCGATGTCACGCTCGAGGACGCGCGGCGGGTAGACGAGCTGGAGCAGCGGCGAGGTCATCACCGTCGTGACCACGGCCATGATCACCAGCAGCGTGAACATCTCGCCGTCGAGCACCCCGCGCTGGACGCCGATGTTGAGGATGACCAGCTCGGTGAGGCCGCGGGTGTTCATCAGCACGCCGAGCGCCGTCGCCTGGCGCCTGGGCACCCGCTGCGACCGCGCCGCCGCGAACGCGCCGAGGAACTTGCCGGCGATGGCGACGAGCAGGATCAGCCCGAGCTCGCCGAGACCGGTCAGGTCGATGGCCCCGATGTCCACGCCGAGGCCGGTCACGACGAAGAAGACCGGCAGCAGGAGGAGCACGCTGACCTGCTCGAGCCGGTCGGTGATCTCGTGGGTCAGCTTCGCGGCGTCCTGCCGCGGCATGATCACGCCGAAGACGAACGCTCCGAAGATGAAGTGGATGCCGATCTCCTCGGTCACCCAGGCGCTGGCGAGGATGCCGATCAGGACGAGCGCCATCATCTCCGGCGTCAGCTGCCCGAAGCGCTTGTGGTAGGTGACCAGGTACTTCAGCAGCGGGCGGATGACGAGGAACATCACCAGGGCGAAGATGATCGAGTAGCCGATGATCGCCAGCACGCCGGTGAAGTCGCCACCGACGACCACGGCCACGACCACGGCCAGCAGCGCCCAGGCGATGACGTCGTCGACGGCCGCGCAGGCCAGGCTCAGGACGCCGGTGGGGATCCGGTGCATGTTCCGCTCGGCCAGGATCCGCGCCAGCACGGGGAACGCCGTGATCGACATGGCCACCCCGAGGAACAGGGCGAAGGAGAGAAACTTGACCTCCTGGCCCTCGACCACGTCGTGCCGGGCGTGGATCAGCGTGGCCAGCAGGAACCCGAGGGTGAACGGCAGCACGATCGAGGCCACCGACACCGACACCGCGATCCGTTCCCGGCCTCGGATGAAGGACAGGTCGACCTCGAGGCCGATCAGGAACATGAAGAGCACGAGGCCGAGCTGGGCCAGCACGTTGAGGAAGGGCCGGACGTCGGCCGGGAACAGGATCGTGTCGAGGTCACCGGGCAACGCGCCGAGCAGGGTGGGACCGAGCAGGATCCCGGCGATGATCTCGCCGACGACCGCCGGCTGACCGACCTTCCGGGCCAGTCGCCCCATGAGCCGGGCGACCACCATGATCACCGCCAGGTCGATGAAGACGTAGGCGGTGATCTCGGCGATGTCGTGCTGATCCACTGCTGCTCCGCTGAGCCGGATGGGCCTGCGCTGCCAGGTCACCACGAGGAGGAAAACGGCCGGTCAAGGCCCAGGGGAGGCGCCCGCAGCAGGCTGCATCCGGCCGCGCATGTTATCGGGGTCCCGCCTCCCGTGGTCGGAGTCGAGGCACGCATCGCGCGGCACGACCGAGTGCCTTCCGCCCACGCGCCCGGCCCGGCAGACTGACCCGCTGCCGGACCGGCGCGGCTCTCGAGACGCCGGGCGGCCCAACAGCACAGGAGGACAGTGCATGGACGTCGTCGGCCTTGCCGGAGCACCGCCTGCCGCGATCGCGGACTACCAGGTGGTCCGGGTGCTCGGCGAGGGCAACCACGGCCGGTTCTACCTGGCCCGCCCCCCGGCGCGGCTCGGCATCCCGGACGAGTTCGTCGCCGTCAAGGTCTTCACAGGCCAGCACAGCGAGCAGGCCTACCAGCGGGGCGTCCGCGAGTTGCGTGCCTTCGCGCAGGTCAGCTCGCCCTACCTGGTGAAGGTGTACGACGCCGTGCTGCAGGACAGCTTCCTGTACGCGATGGAGTACTGCCCCCTCGGCTCGCTGGCCGCCCCGGCCCGCCCGCTGAGCCGAGCCGAGGTCCTGCGCGCCATGGCCCACGCCGCCTACGCACTGCACGCGCTGCACGAGGCGGGGCTGACCCACGGCGACCTCAAGCCCGCGAACGTGCTGCTGACCGAGGACGGCGGCAAGCTCTCCGACCTCGGGCTGGCCCGGTACCTGACGCCGGGGGTGACGCTGACCGGCATGGCGAGCGCCGCCTCCGTCGAGTACCTCGACCCGGCGTTGCTGCAGGGTGAGCGCCCGTCGCGGTCCACCGAGGTCTTCGCGCTCGGGGCGACCCTGCACCGGGCGCTCACCGGCACCGGGCTCTACGGCGAGCTGCCCGACAGCGAGCCGCTGCTCGCGATCCGCCGGGTGATGAGCGCCAAGCCCGAGATCGCCGCCGGCCTGAGCCAGGAGGAGGCCGACCTCGTCCGGGCGTGCCTCGCCCCGGTGGGGGAGCGCCCGGCGACGGCCAAGGAGGTCGGCGAGAAGCTCGAGGAACTCGCCGCCCGCGCCTGACCGACCGAGCAGCACGACGACGACGGCCGGCCGCTCCCGCGAGGGAGCGACCGGCCGTCGTCGTCGGTGTGCCGGATCAGCCGAAGTCGCTGTTGGAGGGCACCTGCCACCAGTCGATCAGCGTCGTCAGGCCCTCGACGCCGCCGTTGGCGATCACGACGAACGCCTCGGCCGCGTACTCGTCCTGCGTCCACAGCAGCACCGAGGCGTTGTCCTGCTCGCGGACGTAGCAGGCGATCCGGCCGGCCGGCTGGCCGTCGGCGCCGTTGTAGTTCTGGTACCCCTGCGCGTCCGGGCAGTTCTGGCCGGAGAGCTCGGAGAGGCCCACCCGCTCGGTGTCGTCGAGGAAGACGCCGTCGAGGGTCTCGGCGTCGGGGTAAAGGTAGAACGCCGAGTCGGTCGGGCCCTCCGGGGCGGCGATCGCCGCGCCGCAGTCGAGCGCGGCGATGTCGCCGTCGCCGGCGGCGTCCTGGGTGCGGCAGTTGTCGCGGTTCCAGCCCCCCGGGATGATCGCGAGCAGCTCCTCCTCGGGATCCGGCGCCTCGGTCGTCGGCGGGGTCGTCGGGGGCGTGGTCGGCGGCGTGGTGGGGGGTGTCGTCGGCACCATGGTGTCGGTCGCGACGTTGCCACCTCCGCCGTCGCCGTTGTTGGTGAGCACGATCACGAGCACGACGACGAGCGCCACGACCAGAGCCGCGGCCCCGATGATCAGCGGCAGCTTGTTGGACTTGCCGCCTCCACCGGACACCGACGACCCGCCACCGGCAGGGCCGAACGGGGGACCGCCGGGGCTGGTGTAGACCGGCATCGACGGGTTCGACGGCGGGCCGTAGGCGCTGGGCTGGCCGGGGTTGGACGGCGGCCCGTAGCCGCCGGTGCCGACGGCCGGGGCGTAGCCGCCGGTCGGGGTGCCGGGCCCGTAGCCGCCGGTGCCGGGACCGTAGCCCCCGGTACCGGCCGCGGGCCCGTAGGCGCCCGTGCCGGCGGCCGGACCGTAGCCGGGTGCGCCCGGGTCGGACGGCGGGCCGTAGCCGCCGCCCTGCCCGGGGTTGGAGAAGCCGACGGTCTGCGGCGTGAACGGCAGCGGGGTGACGGCGGTCGGCGGCGCGGCCGGCGCGCGGACCTCCGGCGCCGGCGTGACGCCGGACTCGCTGAGCGCCTTGCGGGCCGCCGCGGCGAACTCGCCGGCGGTCGCCCACCGCTCGTCGGGCTCCTTGGCCAGGCCCTTGAGGATGACCGCGTCCAGGGCGTGGGGCAGGTCCGGCCGGATCGACGACGGGGCCGGCGGGTCGGTGTTGAGGTGGGCGTACATGAGGACGGCGAGGCCGTCGCCCATGAACGGCCGGCGGCCGGTGAGGATCTCGAACAGCACGCAGGCCAGCGCGTAGACGTCGACGCGCTTGTCGGCCGGCCGCTCGAGGAACCGCTCGGGGGCCATGTAGTCGAAGGAGCCCAGCGCGGCGCCGGTCTGGGTGAGCGCCGGGCCCGACGTGTCGGTCGTCGAGCGGGCGATGCCGAAGTCGACGAGGTAGACGAACTCGTCGTCGCCCTTGCCCGTGACGAGGATGTTCGACGGCTTGACGTCGCGGTGGATCAGCCCGTCGGCGTGCGCGGAGTCCAGCGCACGGGCGGCCTGGCTGATGATCGAGACGGCGCGGGCGGGGTCCATCGGGCCCTCGTTCGCGAGCACCTCGGCGACGTCGCGGCCGGGAACCAGGCGCATGTCGAGGAACAGGCGGCCCTCGATCTCGCCGTAGCGGTGGATGGGCACGATGTGCGGCTCGTTGAGGCGGGCGGCCGAGTGCGCCTCGCGCCGGAACCGCTCCCGGTAGCCCTTGTCGGCCGCGAGGTGCTCGGAGAGCACCTTCAGGGCCACGACCCTGTCGTGTTCCGTGTCGAAGGCGCGATAGACCTCGCCCATCCCGCCGCGACCGAGCAGGCCCTCGATGCGATAGGCGCCGAACTGTTCGAACTCCACCCAGACCCCTCCGTGTGCCGCAGACCCGCGCTCGTCCGAGCCTGCGGCAGATGCGGTCGTGCGCGGATTCTAGGGACGCGGGTGCGTCGCGACCAGCGCCTCGGCCGCCGGGCGACACGTTCGTGACCAAGAAGCGACCCACGTTCGGTTGGTTTACGGAACCGGTACCGGCGTGCCGCGCACTAAGCGGTAGGCGCAGGGCGATCGGGTCACTACGTTGCGGTCTGCCCGGACGAGTGCAGCCGGACGACGGAACGGAAGAGATCAGATGAGTCAGCCCCCTGGCCCCTACGGCCAGCCCGGTCAGCCTGGTCCGTACGGCCAGCAGCCCGGCCAGCCGGGCCAGCCCGGTCAGTACGGTCAGCCGCAGTACGGGCAGCCCGGCCAGCCGCAGTACGGCCAGCCCGGCCAGCCCGGTCAGTACGGCCAGCCCGCTCCCGGCCAGTACGGCCAGCCCGGCTTCGGTGGGCCTCCCGGCGGTCCCGGCGGCTTCGGCCCGGGTGGCTACGGCCAGCCCCCGCAGAAGAAGAGCCCCCTGCCCTGGATCATCGCCGCGGTCGTCGTCGTCCTGGCCGGCGTCGGCGTCCTGCTGTTCTTCCTGCTCCGGGGCGACGACGAGCCGACCAACACGGCGAGCTCGACGAGCACGACCACCGCGTCGAGCACCGACTCGGGCGCCACGCCGACCGAGTCGACCTCGATGCCGAGCATGAGCATCCCCGGTGGCGCGACCGCGACCGGTTCGATGAACACCGAGAGCGAGCCCGACCCCTCCGACGGCGGTCAGTACGCCGGCTCGGGCGACGTCGCGTTCGCCTGGGTGCAGGGGATGGCCTCGGGCGACTTCCAGGGCGCCTTCGACCTCACCTGCCCGGCGCTGCAGCAGGCGGCCACCGACGCGGCCGCGGGCGGGGACCCGGCCGAGGTCCTGGCCGGCTACTTCTACAGCGAGACGCTCGGCGGCCAGGGCTTCACCGACGGCACGTTCGACAGCGTCAGCACCTCCGGTGACCAGGACGTCGCGGCGTTCTCGCTCACGCTGGAGGACGGCAGCCCGTTCACGCTGCTGGTCTACGTCGGCTCCGACCTGACGGTGTGCGACTTCTTCTGAGTCGCTGATCCGACCGGATGACCGGACGGCCACGCATCCCGCGTGGCCGTCCGGTCATCGGCATGCGGCGCAGGTGCCGAAGATCTCGAGCGTGTGGCTGACGTCGGCGAAGCCGTGCTCGCCCGCGACCCGGTCGGCCCACAGCTCCACGGCCGGCCCGGCCACCTCCACGGTCCGCCCGCAGGCGCGGCACACCAGGTGGTGGTGGTGCTGGGGGCTGCACCGGCGGTAGAGGGCTTCGCCGGAGTCGGTGCGGATGGAGTCCAGCTCGCCGTCGTCGGCCAGCGACTGCACCGCCCGGTAGACCGTCGACAGACCCACCGCGTCACCGGTGGCGCGCAGGCGGGCGTGCACCTCCTGCGCGCTGTGGAAGCCGTCGAGGTCCTGGAAGACGGCTCGGACGGCCTCGCGCTGCCGGGTGGTGCGCACCATGGGGCCATGATCCCAGGTGGACGCCGCGCTGCTGACGGTGCCGGACAGAGGACGAGGAGGACGCCGTGTTCGCGGTGACGCGCCTGCGGGCGCAGGGTCCGGACGGCGAGGCGTTGGCCGCCGCCGTGGCCGCGCTGCTCGGGGCGCTGTCCGCCCGGCCGGGGTTCCGGGACGGCGAACTGGGCCGCTCCGCGGACGACCCGGACCTGTGGGCACTGGTCACCCGCTGGGACGGTGTCGGTTCCTACCGCCGCGCGCTGTCAGCCGCCGAGGTGAAGATCACCGGCGCTCCGGTGTGGGTGCACGCCCTCGACGAACCGGGTGTCTACGTCACCGACTGACGTCGCCGCCCTACGCTCCGGTCGTGGTCAGTCGGACGCGCACGGCCCGGTACGCCCGCCGGCGCAAGCGCCGCATGGACGCCGTCGAGCACGACCTCAGCACCGAGCAGTGGACCGCCCTGCAGACGGCCTGGGGTGGCTGCGCCTACTGCGGCGCCACCGGCACGCCCCTGCAGCGCGACTGCGTGCTGCCGATCTCCCGGGGCGGGCGGTACACGCTGGACAACATCGCGCCGGCGTGCGGCTCGTGCAACGCGAGCAAGTGCAACGACGAGGTCACCGGCTGGCTGCGCCGCAAGCGGCTGGACGAGCGGGGGTTCCTGGCCCGGCACGTCGAGATCCGGGACGAACTGGCGAAGCTGTTCGGGGAGGCGTAGACCGCCGCGGGCCGGGCACCTTCCAGTGCGACATCCCGAACCGTCTTCCTGGAGGCGCAGTGGCCGGCCCGTCCGAGCACGATCCCGGGGAGCCGTCGCCCGGCCCCGGTCTCGCCGACCCGACCCGCGACATCCGTCTGCCGCCCTTGCCGGGCACGACCCCGCCGGTCCTGCCGACGGAGTGGCGAGGGCGTGCCGTTCCCGCGGCCCCGGAACAGGAACCGGAACCGGGACCGGGACCGGTTCCGGCCGACGAGCCGACCGACGAGCTCGGGGCGCCGCCGACCGCCGACCGGGAGCGCACCCTGACCTTCTCCGGCTCGGCCGCGGAGCGCTGGGCGGCCGGTCACGCCGCGACGCCGGATCCCGCGTGGTCCTCCGTGCCTCCGGCTCGGGGGCCGGTGGTCGCGCCCAGGACGCGCGAACGGTCGCGCCGGTGGCCGTGGATCGTCTTGACGCTGGTGCCGGTGCTCGTCATCGTCGTCACCGGCGTGTGGCTGCTCGTCCTGATGCAGGGCGGCTGACCGTTCCGGATCGAGACCGAGGGGCCCGTCGTGAGCTCGTCACCGCCGCGACGGCCCGGTGCGGCCCGGGGTCTGGTCGTCGGGACCTCCGCTCTCCTCGTCGTCCTCCTCGCGGTCGTCGGCGTACTGGTCGTGCTGCTCGTCGTGGACCGGAGTGGCGAGCCGGGGGCGTCGGCCCTGTCCGCACCGGAGGCCGAGCCGGCCGCGTCGGTTCCCGACGCCGACCCGACCCGTGGCCCCGGGACGCAGAACTTCGCGAACAGTCGGTCGTTCGCCGAGGCCTTCGTGCAGCGGCTGGCCGACCGTGACGCCGAGGCCGCCTACGACGTCCTGTGCGAGACATCGCGGTACCCCAGTGCCGTTGTCCTCCAGGGGCACTTCGACGCTCTCGTCCGCGGGACCGTCGTCGAGATCGGGGCGGGGAACGTGGTCGGCACCGCCGGCACCGACTACGTGGGCATCCACGCTGACACCGGGGAAGAGTTCGAGTCGTCCTTCACCGTCGTGATCGAGGAGGAGGACGGGCGCCTCGCCGTCTGTTCGATCGACGACGACTCGGCAGCGCCCACGTACTGACCGACTCCGCCGTCGGGGGCACGTCGACCGGCCAACTACCGTGGGCGGGTCAACCGCCGACCGCCAGCCGGATGGAGCCCCCCGTGGCAGCGCCCGTCAACACCGAGACCGCCAAGCACGACCCCGCCCGCCTCGACAAGGTCGTCAACCTCTGCAAGCGGCGGGGCTTCGTCTTCCCGTCCGGCGAGATCTACGGCGGGACCCGCTCGGCCTGGGACTACGGGCCGCTCGGTGTCGAGCTCAAGGAGAACATCAAGCGGCAGTGGTGGCGCACCGTCGTCCAGAGCCGGGACGACATCGTCGGCCTGGACTCCTCGGTGATCCTGCCCCGCCAGACGTGGGTCGCCTCCGGTCACGTCGGCGTCTTCACCGACCCGCTCACCGAGTGCCAGAGCTGCCACAAGCGCTTCCGGGCCGACCACCTCGAGGAGGAGTTCGAGGCCCGCAAGGGCCGGGCTCCCGAGAACGGCCTCGCGGACATCAGCTGCCCGAACTGCGGCACGAAGGGTGCGTGGACCGAGCCGCGCGACTTCAACATGATGCTCAAGACCTACCTCGGCCCGGTCGAGGACGAGTCGGGGCTGCACTACCTGCGCCCAGAGACCGCCCAGGGCATCTTCGTGAACTTCGCCAACGTGATGGGTGCCGCGCGCAAGAAGCCGCCGTTCGGCATCGGCCAGATCGGCAAGTCCTTCCGCAACGAGATCACCCCGGGCAACTTCATCTTCCGCACCCGCGAGTTCGAGCAGATGGAGATGGAGTTCTTCGTCGAGCCGGGCTCGGACGAGGAATGGCACCAGTACTGGATCGACGAGCGCACCCGCTGGTACACCGACCTGGGCATCGACCCGGACAACCTGCGGCACTTCGAGCACCCGCAGGAGAAGCTGTCGCACTACTCGAAGCGCACCGTCGACATCGAGTACCGCTTCGGCTTCCAGGGCTCGGAGTGGGGCGAGCTCGAGGGCATCGCCAACCGCACCGACTTCGACCTGACGACGCACACCGAGCACTCGGGCACCGACCTCTCGTACTTCGACCAGGCCAGCAACACCCGCTGGACGCCGTACGTCATCGAGCCGGCGGCCGGCCTGACCCGCTCGCTGATGGCCTTCCTCATCGAGGCCTACACCGAGGACGAGGCGCCCAACGCCAAGGGCGGCGTCGACACCCGCACGGTGCTCAAGCTCGACCCGCGGCTGGCCCCGGTGAAGGCCGCCGTCCTCCCGCTGTCGCGCAACGCCGACCTGTCGCCGAAGGCGCGTGACCTCGCCGCCGCCCTGCGGCGGAACTGGAACGTCGACTTCGACGACGCGGGCGCGATCGGCCGCCGCTACCGGCGGCAGGACGAGGTCGGGACGCCGTTCTGCCTCACCGTCGACTTCGACACGCTCGAGGACGACGCCGTGACGGTGCGCGAGCGCGACTCGATGAGCCAGGAGCGCATCGGCCTGGACCAGGTGGAGAGCTACCTGAAGGCCAAGCTGCCCGTCTGCTGAGCGTCGCACATTGAGACATGTGCGGGCCGCCGCTCCGTCCAGACTTGTCGACGGTGCGCCGCCACGGGGGAGGGCCGTGCCGGCACCCGCCGGTTGCTCCTGTGGACCGGGATGAGAGGACTCGTCGCGATGACGGACACGACAGGGACCAGCGTGCCGGAGTCGCCGTTCCGCCTCATCTACCGCAGCCACAGCCGCGTCGGCCCAGCGGATCGCGAGGCGGCTCTGGCCGACATCTTCCGCGAGGCACGGTCGAACAACGAGGTCCTCGGGGTCACCGGTGCCCTCCTGATCACCGACCACTGGTTCGTCCAGGCCCTGGAGGGCGAGGCCGCCGAGGTGCAGGGGCTGTACGAGCGCATCAGCCGGGACGCTCGGCACGAGCACGTCACGGTGATCGAGGCGGACCACGTACCGGCGCGGGTCTTCTCCCGCTGGGCGATGGCCCAGGTCTCGGCGAGTGGTCAGGCCGACATCCCGCTGGAGGCCTCCGAGGGGCGGCTGCACACCGTCGCCGGCGAACCCCTCACCCGGGAGCAGACCGCCGTCCTGAAGGTCATGAGGGACACGATCGGCGCCGACGTCGTCTGAAGGCGCCGGAAGTTCCTCGGTGCGGTTCCAGCGCGGGGGAAGGTGACCCACGTCGCCGCCTACTCTGGGTGGCATGACCAGCACGCTCGAGCCGACGACGACGGCCCTGCCGCCGCTGAAGCTGGGCTCGCTGGCGGTCGACCCTGCGGTCGTGCTGGCGCCGATGGCGGGCATCACCAACCCGGCGTTCCGGACGTTGTGCCGCGAGTTCGGGGCCGGCCTCTACGTCTGCGAGATGATCACCACTCGCGCGCTGGTGGAGCGCAACGAGAAGACGCTGCAGATGGTGCGGGCCACGCCCGACGAGCAGGACGCCTTCTCCGTCCAGCTCTACGGCGTCGATCCCGCCACCGTCGGCCGGGCCGTGGAGATGCTGGTCGACGAGGAGGTCGCGGGCACCCGGCCCGCCCACATCGACCTCAACTTCGGCTGCCCCGTGCCCAAGGTGACCCGCAAGGGCGGGGGATCGGCCCTGCCGTGGCGGCGGGTGCTCTTCCGCGACATCGTGCGGGCGGCCGTGCGGGCGGCGAAGGACGTCCCGGTCACCGTGAAGACCCGGATCGGCATCGACGCCGAGCACGTCACCTATCTGGACGCGGGACGGATCGCGCAGGACGAGGGCGCGGCCGCGATCACGCTGCACGGCCGCACCGCCGACCAGCTCTACAGCGGCACCGCCGACTGGGCTCCCATCGCGCGGCTGGTCGAGGCCGTCGACATCCCGGTCCTGGGCAACGGCGACATCTGGGAGGCCGACGACGCGCTGCGGATGGTCGCCGAGACCGGTGCCGCGGGCGTGGTCATCGGGCGGGGCTGCCTCGGCCGGCCGTGGCTGTTCGGGGACCTCGCCGCGGCCTTCGCCGGGACGACGCGGCGCATGCTGCCCACCCTCCGCGAGGTCGCGGCGATCATGCACCGGCACGCGCAGCTGCTCGGCGAGGAGCAGGGCGAGCTGCACGGCTGCACCGACTTCCGCAAGCACGTGGCCTGGTACCTCAAGGGCTTCTCGGTCGGGTCCGACACCCGGCGGGCGCTGGCGATGGTCAGCTCGCTGGACGAGCTGGCCGGGCTGCTCGACCGCATCCCCGACCAGCCCTACCCGATCGAGGTCCTGGGTGCGCCGCGCGGGCGCACGAGCCCGCCGCGGCCGGTGGCGCTGCCCGAGGGCTGGCTCGCCGACCGGGACGACCCCCGCCCGCCGGCGGGTGCGGAGCTGGACGTGAGCGGCGGATGACCACAGGAGTCGAGCGATGACCGGCCCATACCTGTACGACGACGGGCCGGAGCAGCTGCACACCAGCACGCCCCGCCGTCGGAACGGCTTCCTCCTCGCCCTGCTGGGCGGCACGGTGCTCATGGCGCTGGTGGCGGTCGGTGCGCTGCTCGTGGTCCGAGGCTCGCCGACCGAGCAGGCGGAAGAGGCCGTGGGGGTCTTCCTCACCGCCCTGGACCGGGGCGACGGCGAGACCGCGCACGCCTTGCTGTGCGAGGACCTGCGCGCGGAGTTCGAGCCGGGGCGGGTGCCCGCCGAGTACGAGAACTCCGTCCCCGGCGAGGTCGTCGGCTCGACGGAGCGGCAGGTCGACGGGGCGCCGGTGATCGAGGTCGAGGTCCGCTGGGCCGACGGCGGCACGACGCGGATCCCGGTCGTGAACCAGGGCGGGCCGCACGTCTGCACGAGCCCGTCGGCCGACTGAGCGAGGCCGGGACTTTTCGTCCCGGCTCGGGCCAGGATGCCTTCTCTTTGCCTCTCGACCCTGCCACGATGGCGCCGCCCTACCGGTGGGCACCATCCGACCCTTCGAGAGGATTCTGCGTTGTCGCAGCCGCCTTATCCCCCCGTTCCCGGAGCACCGGCCGGCGCCCCCGTGCCGCCGCCGGCGGCCCCGGCGCCTGCCGCTCCCACGCAGGTCGTGTTCCCGGGGCAGGTGCAGCTGGCGCCACAGCCGCAGTACGCGCCCACCCCGCAGCAGGCTCAGCAGGTCCAGGGCGGGGCGTTCGCCACCGGCTTCCCGAACTACGTGTCGCCACCGCCCTCGCCGCCGAACCGCACCAGCCTGTACGTCGGCCTGCTGGTCGTCGTCCTGACCGTGATCTTCGCCGTCGTCGGGTTCCTGATCGTCTCCTGACCCCCGACGGGGGACTTCCCGTCGCGCCGGACCGCTCGCTGGGACAAGATCACCCCGAGTGAGCCGACCGGCACGGCGGGCCAGGTACCGCCGGGTACCGGTGCGGCACCATGGGCCGAGAGGCCGGCTGTCGAGCGCGGAGGTGCACACGGTGACCAGCGGGACCACCCAGAAGTGGGTCTACGACTTCAGCGAGGGCAGCAAGGACCAGAAGGACCTGCTCGGCGGCAAGGGCGCCAACCTCGCCGAGATGACGAACCTGGGGTTGCCGGTCCCGCCCGGCTTCACCATCACGACCGACGCCTGCCGGTACTACCTGGAGCACGGCAGCACCCCGCCGGATCTCGAGGCGCAGGTCAGCGAGCACCTCGCGGCGCTCGAGAAGGCCATGGGCAAGACCCTCGGCGACCCGGCGGACCCGCTGCTGGTCTCGGTGCGCTCCGGTGCCGCCGCGTCCATGCCCGGGATGATGGAGACCGTCCTCAACGTCGGCCTCAACGACGAGTCGGTGGAGGGGCTGGCGGAGCAGGCGGGCAGCGAGCGCTTCGCCTGGGACTCCTACCGCCGGCTGATCCAGATGTTCGGCAAGACCGTGCTCGACATCGACGGCGAGCACTTCGAGCACGCCCTCGACGAGGTCAAGCGCGAGCAGGGCACCGAGTCCGACCTCGACCTCGACGAGGAGCACCTCAAGGACGTCGTCGGGCGGTTCAAGGCCATCGTGCGGGAGCAGACCGGGGCGGACTTCCCGATGGACCCCCGCGAGCAGATGGATCTCGCGATCAACGCCGTCTTCGACTCGTGGAACTCCGAGCGCGCGATCATCTACCGCCGCCGCGAGCGCATCCCCAGCGATGCCGGCACGGCCGTGAACATCTGCTCGATGGTGTTCGGCAACCTCGGCATGGATTCGGGCACCGGCGTCGCGTTCACTCGCGACCCGGGCAGCGGGGCGCAGGGCGTCTACGGCGACTACCTGCAGAACGCGCAGGGCGAGGACGTCGTCGCCGGCATCCGCAACACGGTTCCCCTCGCCGACCTGGAGAACATCGACCAGGGCGCCTACGGCGAGCTGATGGAGACGATGTCCCGGCTGGAGTCGCACTACCGCGACCTGTGCGACATCGAGTTCACCATCGAGCGCAACAAGCTCTGGATGCTGCAGACCCGCGTCGGCAAGCGGGGGGCGGCCGCGGCCTTCATCATCGCCACCCAGCTGGTCGACGAGGGCCTCATCGACATGGACGAGGCGGTCCGCCGGGTGAGCGGCGACCAGCTGGCGCAGCTGATGTTCCCGCGGTTCGTCGAGGGCGGCGACGCCACCCAGCTGACCGAGGGGATGAACGCCTCCCCCGGCGCGGCGGTGGGCAAGGCGGTGTTCTCCTCCGAGGAGGCCGTGAAGTGGGCCGACCGTGGGGAGAAGGTCGTTCTGGTCCGCCGGGAGACCAACCCCGACGACCTCTCCGGGATGATCGCCGCCGAAGGCGTGCTGACCAGCCGCGGCGGCAAGACCTCGCACGCCGCCGTCGTCGCCCGGGGCATGGGCAAGACCTGCGTGTGCGGCGCCGAGGAGCTGCAGGTCGACACCAAGAAGAAGCAGTTCCGGGCCCCCGACGGCACGGTGGTCAACGAGGGCGACGTCATCTCCATCGACGGGTCGACCGGTCGCGTGTGGCTGGGGGAGGTGCCGGTCGAGGCGCCAGCGGTGGTCCGCTACTTCGAGGGCGAGATCGCACCCGACTCCGACGAGGCCGACGACCTCGTCCGCAGCGTGCACCGGATCCTCACGCACGCCGACGAGGTGCGGCGCCTCGACGTGCGCACCAACGCCGACACCCCCGAGGACTCGGCTCGCGCCCGGCGCTTCGGCGCCCAGGGCATCGGCCTGTGCCGGACCGAGCACATGTTCCTCGGTGAGCGCCGCCAGCTGGTCGAGACGCTGATCCTCGCCGAGAGCGAGGACGAGCGGAACGCCGCGCTCGACCAGCTCGAGCCACTGCAGAGGCAGGACTTCCTCGAGATCTTCGAGGCGATGGACGGGCTGCCGACGACGATCCGGCTGCTGGACCCGCCGCTGCACGAGTTCCTGCCCGACCTCACCGACCTGTCGGTGCGCGTGGCGGTGGCCGAGGAGCGCGGCGAGCAGGACGAGGGCACGCTGCGTCTGCTGGCCGCCGTCCAGGCCATGCACGAGCAGAACCCGATGCTCGGCCTGCGCGGGGTGCGCCTCGGGCTGGTCGTGCCGGGCCTGTTCACCATGCAGGTGCGCGCGATCGCCGAGGCGGCGGCCGAGCGGAAGAAGGCCGGCGGCGACCCGCGCCCGGAGATCATGATCCCGCTGGTCGGGGCGGTCCAGGAGCTGGAGGCGATCCGCGAGGAGGCGGAGAAGGTGCTCGCCGACGTCGCCGAGAAGGAGGGCGTCGACGTGCCGGCCACGATCGGGACGATGATCGAGGTGCCGCGCGCCGTGCTGACCGCCGACGAGATCGCCGGGGCGGCCGACTTCTTCTCCTTCGGCACGAACGACCTCACGCAGATGACCTGGGGCTTCTCCCGCGACGACGTCGAGGCGGCGTTCTTCCATGCCTACCTGGACAAGGGCATCTTCGGCATCTCGCCGTTCGAGTCGCTCGACATCCCCGGCGTCGGGGCGCTGATCAAGATCGCGGTGGAGCGCGGCCGGGGTGCCCGGCCGGGGCTGAAGCTCGGCATCTGCGGCGAGCACGGCGGCGACCCGGACTCGGTGCACTTCTTCCACGAGGTCGGTCTGGACTACGTGTCCTGCTCGCCGTTCCGGGTGCCGGTGGCCCGGCTGGAGGCCGGCCGGGCGGCGCTGGGCGGGGAGCGCAGCGGCGGCTGAAGTCACTTCATCCCCAGGGGTCCACGGGCGGTGGGTGGTCCGTGGTACCCATGACGCGT
This sequence comes from Blastococcus jejuensis, assembly GCF_039534705.1. Classification (NCBI taxonomy): domain Bacteria; kingdom Bacillati; phylum Actinomycetota; class Actinomycetes; order Geodermatophilales; family Geodermatophilaceae; genus Blastococcus; species Blastococcus jejuensis. The sequence continues at coordinate 6,856 of NZ_BAAAVV010000003.1, read as the reverse complement.
GGGGGTGCGCGTCGGCAGTCTGGTGAGCAGGATCGTCGGCGCCGCCGTCCTGGCGTTCGTCCTGCTCGTCGCGTCCACGGCGCTGGCGATCTGGTGGACGGCGCGGCAGGATTCCCGGCCCTCGTCCGACGCGATCGTCGTGCTGGGGTCGGCCCAGTACAACGGCGTCCCGTCGTCGATCTTCGAGGCCCGGCTGGAGCACGCGCGCAAGCTGTTCGAGGCCGGGGTGGCGCCGGTGATCGTCACGGTCGGCGGCAAGGCCGACGGCGACGAGTTCACCGAGGCCGAGGCCGGGCGCGACTACCTCGCCGAGACCGGGGTCCCGGCCGAGGCGCTGCTGGCGGTGCCCGAGGGGGTGGACACGCTGGAGAGCATCCGCGCGGTGGCCGCGGAGTTCACCGAGCACGGGTGGGCGAGCGCCGTCCTGGTCACCGACCCCTGGCACGCCATGCGCGCCGAGCGCATGGCCGACGACGCCGGGCTGGACGCCGCGAGCTCGCCGACCCGGCAGGGCCCGGCGGTCCAGACCCGCACGACCCAGTTCAAGTACATCCTCCGCGAGACGGCCGCCTACCTGCTCTACCGCGCGACCGGTGAGAGCGTCGCCGGCGCTCCGGGGATCGGCTGACGAGGAGACTCCCCGTGATCGAACTGGGCAAGGCCGGGACGGCCGGCACCGAGAAGGGCACCGTGCCGGTCCTCGACGACGGCCGGCTCGTGGCCACGCTGCACGCGTCGAAGTGGAAGGAGGCCGCCACGGCCACCGTGGGCGACCGGGCGTGGGTGTTCACCCGGCAGAAGCGGCAGCTCACCGGGCGGTGGGCGAGCGACCCCGAGACCGCGGTCCGCCTCAGTGCGCGGCAGACGTCGGCCTGGAAGAGCATCTGGAGCTTCGACCTCGAGGGGACGCCGGTCGAGGCGCGCTACGCCTCCCGCTGGAAGAGCACGCACCGCTTCGAGTCCGAAGGGAGCCCGGTCGCCCTGAGCGGGAAAACGGGCGGGTGGTCGCCGCGCCCCACGCTCACCTTCCAGCGCGACCTCCCGCTCGAGCACCAGGTCTTCCTGCTGTGGTGGGAACTGCTCATGCGCCGACGCGCGGCGTCCGTTGCCGCGGCCACGGCCGCCGGTGGCGGGGCGGCGAGCTGATGGCCGGCCGGGGACGCATCCGGGCCGCGGACATCGCGCTGGTCCGGGAGCGCAGCAAGATCGACGAGATCGTCGGCGAGCACCTGCAGCTCAAGCGCGCGGGCGGCGGGTCGCTCAAGGGTCTCTGCCCGTTCCACGACGAGAAATCGCCGTCCTTTCAAGTCACTCCCACGCGAAATCTCTACCATTGTTTCGGGTGTGGAGTGGGTGGCGATGTCATTTCTTTCATCCAGCAGATCGACCATTTGTCCTTTTCCGAGGCGGTCGAACTGCTGGCCGGGCGGGCGAACGTCGAGCTGCACTACGAGGACGACGGCGGCCGGCCGACCGGCGGTCCCGACCGGGCCGGCGTCGGCCAGCGCGCGCGGCTGGTCGCGGCCAATGCCGCCGCGGCGGCGTTCTACGCCGAGCAGCTGGGCACCCCCGACGCCGCCCCGGCCCGGCAGTTCCTCGCCGAGCGCGGCTTCGACCGGCAGGTGGCGCTCGACTTCGGCTGCGGCTTCGCGCCGGCCGGCTGGGACGCGCTGACCCGCCACCTGCGAGGCAAGGGCTTCACTCAGGCCGAGCTGGTCACCGGCGGGCTGGCCAAGGAATCCTCCCGGGGCACGCTTATCGACCGGTTCCACCGCCGGCTCATCTGGCCGATCCGCGACATCACCGGCGACGTCATCGGCTTCGGCGCCCGCAAGCTCATGGACGACGACCCGGGCCCGAAGTACCTGAACACCCCCGAGACGCCGCTCTACAAGAAGAGCACCGTGCTCTACGGCATCGAGCGGGCCAAGCGCGACATCGCCCGCAAGCACCAGGCCGTCGTCGTCGAGGGCTACACCGACGTCATGGCCTGCCACCTGGCCGGCGTCACGACCGCCGTCGCCTCCTGCGGCACCGCGTTCGGCGCCGAGCACATCAGCGTCCTGCGCCGCCTGCTCATGGACCAGGACGAGTTCCGCGGCGAGGTCGTCTACACCTTCGACGGCGACGCCGCGGGCCAGGCCGCCGCGATGAAGACGTTCAAGGAGGACCAGCGCTTCGTCGGGCAGACCTTCGTCGCCGTCGAACCCGACGGCCGCGACCCGTGCGAGCTGCGCCAGGAGCACGGCGACGCCGCCGTCCGGGACCTGATCGCCCGGCGCAGCCCGCTGATCGAGTTCGTCCTCAAGACGACCCTGGCCGACTACGACCTCGACACGGTCGAGGGCCGGGTCGCCGCGCTGGAGAAGACCACGCCCCTCGTCGCGCAGATCAAGGACCACGCGCTGCGCCCCGCCTACGCCCGGCGCCTGGCCGGCCTCATCGGCAACACCGACGAGGCGGAGGTGACCGAGCGGGTGCGGCGGCTGACCGGCGACGGCGGGGGAGCGCCCGCGCCGCGGCGCGCGCGCATGCCGCAGCGGTCACCCGACGACGCCGCCATCGAGGTGGAGCGCGAGGCGGTCAAGGCGGCACTGCAGTCACCGGAGCTGGCCGGCCCGTCGTTCGACGCCGTTCCGCCCGCGGCCTACACCGACCCCGACTACGCCGCGGTCGCCGCGGCGATCGCCGGCGCCGGGGGAGCGGGGGCCGCCACGGTGACCGGCCCGGCGTGGCTCGACGAGGTCGCGGCGCACTGCGACCGGGAGAGCGCCCGGGTGCAGCTCACCGCGCTCGCGGTCGAGCCGCTGCGCTCGGTGGGGGAGGCCGACAGCCACTACGTCAACGCCGTGATGGCGCGGCTGCAGGAGATGGCGACGGTCCGCCGCGTGGCGGCGCTGAAGGGGAAGCTGCAGCGGATGAACCCGGTCGAGGCCCCCGAGGAGTACACGAGGGTGTTCGGGCAGCTGGTCGCGCTCGAGCAGGAGGCGCGGTCGCTGCGTGAGCGCGCGATGGGCGGGCTGACCCCGTGAGTTTCCTCGACCAGCTCAAGAAGCGCTTCGAGCGGGCACCGGAGCCGGTGCGCGTCGCCGTCCTCGCGTCGTCCGATCCCGACGAGCGGGTGCTCGCGTGGGGACCGCTGTCCCGAGCGCAGGGCTGGCTGGTCGCCACCTCGCGAGGGCTGCGGGTCGTCCCGCCCGAGGTGGCGTCGGTGGACCAGCTGGTCGTGCTGCCCTGGCACGAGGTCGGGCACGCCCGCTGGACGGCGACCAACGACGGCGGCGGCAGCTTCGAGGTCACCGCGCTGGTCGAGGTCGAGCCCGGCGTGCAGGTGCGGCAGACGCCGATCCGGTACGTCCTCACCGAGGCCGGTGACCTGCCGTCGGTCGTGCGGAGACGGGTGGACCAGACCGTCGTCGCCAGCCAGCGGGCTCCGCTGCCCGACCGCGGAGGGGTGCTCCTGGTCGCCCGCCGGATCCCCGGTCAGGCGGCGCGCGAGTGGTCGGTCGTGTTCGACGACGACGCCGACCGCAACGACCCGGTCAAGCGCGAGGTCGCACGCCAGAAACTGGCCGACGCGGTGGCGGCCGAACAGCCCGAGTAGCGGGCTCAGTGGGGGCTGTCGCTGCCCATCTTGCTCTTCAGCGAGGAGACGGCGTCGTCGGCGCGGGCCTGCGCCATGCCGGCGATGCTCTGCAGGCGCGGGTCGTCCTTGGCGTGCTCCCAGGCGCGGCGGATCTGCTCGTAGCGCTCGCGGCCGGCCCGGGCGCCGAGCACGTAGCCGGCACCGAAACCGGCGATGAACGACAGCTTCGCCACGGGGACCTCCAGGACGGACGAGCGGGACGGCGATCACGCTACCTGTGGTCCACGTCGCCCGAGACCCGGCCGGGGTCCTCCGCAGGGCGGGGCTGCCGGTGGGGTAGTCTCGTCCGGCCAGCGGGTTCCGCCCCGCTCATCCCCCGTAGCTCAATTGGCAGAGCATGCGACTGTTAATCGCAGGGTTATTGGTTCGAGTCCAATCGGGGGAGCACAAAGAGGCCCCTGACCAGCATGTTCGCCAGTCAGGGGCCTTCGCTGTTCGCGGGATCCTGGGCTGAAACCCGACTTACTCCCGACTTTCGGTCCTCGCGCTCCTCTCTCAGAGCACCTCGGCGGCCACCTCGGGCACGGTGTGGCGGCTCATGTACCGATCCTTGGTCATGCTCGCGCGCTTGTGCCCGAGCTGGTTGGCAACCCCTCGGTCCGTCAGCAGACCCGAGCCATCCAACAGCGTGGCGGCTGTCTTGCGGAACGTGTGCGAGCGCGCCCATGGAAAGCCGGCGGCTGCCAGTAGCTCAGTGACGTCGTTGGTCGTGTTGCTCGGGTCGCGGAGCTGGCCCCGAGGGGAGGTGAAGACGACGTCCCACTCGTTGGGGATCGCCGACACCTGGCGCTCCAGTAGGCGAGAGACCAGCCACGCGGGGAGCTTGACGGTCCGGGTGGCGCTCTTGCTCTTGCCGTCGCCCTGGATGCGCAGGCCCTTGCCGGTCTCGCGGATCACGGTCGGCCCGAGTCGGGCAAACCCATCGGCCAGGTCCAGTGCGGACCAGCGCAGCCCGCACGCCTCACCGATCCGGGCCCCCGTGCCCGCCAGGAAGGCCAGTAGGTCACCGAGGTCGCGGTTCCGGGCCTTCGGGTCGGCATCGGCGAACGCGACCACGGCGTCTCGCTCCTCCCGAGTGAAGGCGCGCTCGGTGTCTCGATCAGTCTCGGCTCGCTCCGGCTTGCGGGGTGTCGAGATGGGGCCGGCCTGACGAACCGGGTTGTGGGTCAGTGCGTCGTACTTCACCGCCAGGTCCATCACGGCCCGCAGAGCAGTGCGGGTGGTCCGAGCGGCCTGGGGACCGCTCTCGCGCGCGACCGTGGACAGGAACCGCTCCACGCCACCAGCGGTCACCTGCTGCACGGTGAGGTTGGCCAGCGGTGCCGGGGCTCCTGCCGTGCCGATCACGTGGTGGTTGACGACCGATCGGTAGGTCTTCTGGGTGCCGGCGGACAGATGCGACTCGGGCAGACGCTCCCGCCAGAGGATGGCGGCGTCCTTCACCAGCGTCGTCTGGGTGACCAGCGCATCGGCCGGGGCGGGGGCGGTCCGCTCCCGTAGGTGGTCCGTGAGCAGGCGCTCGGCGGCTGCCTTCCTCGCGGCGGTCCGGTACGCCTCGCGCCGAACTCCGTCGCGGTCGCGAACCGTGGCCCGCGCCTCCCACTGCTCAGGCTTGGTTCCCTCGGGAGCCCTGTGCCACTTGTTGTCTTCGCCACGCACTTGGGGGGTGAAGGTGAAGGTTCCCCACTCCCCGAGCCCGAGCCTGCGTCGTCCCACGTGCGCTCCCTCCTTGAGTCGTCTGCCGGGCTATGGGCCTCGGCCTGGTCTGGATCGTATCGGATAAGTCGGGTAACTCTAAACTGTCGCCATGGCTCGGATCGCTCGTTGGTGGAAGGCCGGCGACTGCGTGGTGAGTGAGGGTCGAGCGACCGGGGTTCGCCGCTTGGCCCGCTGTGCGCCCACTGACTGCCCGCCTCGGCTCCACCGGGACTATCGAGATGCGCTGGCACCTAGGCGGGCATCCATCGGCGGCAAAGGGTGGGGGTATGACCCCCAAGAGCCGACGCGCGGCACCGCCTGGTCTTAGCAGCCGGAAAGTTGCCACGGTTCCAAGGGCGCGGCGTCGCCCTGAAGGCGGCTTAAGAGACACTCGGGTACTGCCGACTAATAGCCTGACCGCGTGGGCGCCGCCGTACTCGTGTGTTGCAGGGCGACTTGAGGGACTCCTCGGTGGCGCTGGGGAGTTCGGATGAGCCAGCGGCAATGGGGCGATTGGGGTCGTAAGGTGAAGATGAAGCACCAGTTCATGCTTTTTATGTTGGGCTGCATGCTGGTGGCCACGTTCGCGCTCTTGTGGGGTTCCGACGAGGGCGGGGCGCGGGGCACGACGGCCATATTTATGGGCGCGCTGGCGTACCTGTTGCTCGCCTTTATTGGCTGGCAATTCTACCATTACAGAAACAAGTGATTGCGCTGACATCTCATCTCGAGTCGGCGCTGTGCCATCTCACGGGAGTCCGCACATGACCAGCTTTCACCAATCAACTCGGTTCGGGTCACGGTTGCTGGTTTTGATCAACGTAGTTCTGGTTGTTGCTTGGGGCGTGCTCCTTGTCATCTGTGTGGTGAAAGGGCGGTGGCTTGGCGTGGCCGCCAACGGCTTGCTGTTGGCGATGTCGTGGTACAGCCTGCGGCGTGCGTTCCGTCGAGACGCGACGCAACGGCAAGTGGTCTGAACTGGTTCCCCGGTAGCCGCCGTCTGCGTGTGACCTCAATCGCGAATGGTGTCAGTCGCGTAGCGTCCATCTGGCGGGATATATACCAGCGCTCGTGTCCCACAGTGGGCCGCTATGGGGCGCGCAGTGGACTCTGTGTCACAGCAACGGACTGGCCCGCGTCGACGCGCCTCGCGGAGTGGGGTTAGCGCCTCAGCGGCGGCGGCAAGGGGTTGTGCTGAGCACCTTCCCGTTGACCGCCACCGCTGGGGGTCCGAAGGACCTACCTATGAGGCGTAGCGACTTCCCCGTTGGCGGACGGGCAGGGTCCGCTCCTGCTGCACCTTCCGCTCTATCGCCTCCCAGTCGACCTCGGCACCCACCTCCACCTCTAGTTCGCTCGGACGCACAGGAGGATCGGGAAGTGGGGGGACTGCCCCCAGTTCAGTTGACTCCTTGCCTGTGAGGCTGCGGCCTCGCTGGAAGGATCAGCATCGTGCCCAAGCCGTATCCGGCGGAGTTCCGTCGTGACGTGATCGCGGTGGCCCGCAAGAGC